>CAURUA010000018.1:0-36045 GCA_963528045.1 uncultured Campylobacter sp.
AAATTTCACTTTTCATTTCAGCAAAAAAAGCAGCTTGCCGAGTTTGCGAGCGATTTTGAGGCGTGGGACGAGACGCCCGTTTATGAGCTGCTTGCGGACGGGCAGTGTGGGCTAAATTTTAATAAAGCCAAATTTAATAAAGCAGGGAAAGTCCCAAGCGGCGAGCAAATTTTTAATTTCGTGCGCGAAGCCTGGCTTGAGCTAAAGTCGCGCCCGCATTCATACGCGAGCTTCAAAAGCGATTACGCGCCGAAAAAATTTGAAATTTCCTCTTTTCGCGCGGATCGTATCGCTTTGGGGCGCTGTCCAGTGGCGAGCGAAAACACGCGCTGCTGCAATCTGCTGACGCTCGATGCCGTTAATTCGTGCGGCTTTGACTGTTCCTATTGTGCGATCGGCTCCTTTTACAAGCAGGGGAAAATCGGCTTTGACGAGAATTTCGCGGCAAATTTAGCGCGCCTGCGGCTCGATCCTGCGCGCAGCTACCACATCGGCACGGGTCAGAGCTCCGACTCGCTCATGTGGGGCGATCGCTTCGGCATTTTAAGCGCGCTAACGGACTTTGCGGTGCGACATGAAAACGTGATTTTGGAGCTTAAAAGCAAGTCGAATAATATCCGGTTTTTCCTGCAGCGCGAGATCCCGCGCAACCTCATCGTCACCTTTTCGCTAAACACCCCCGCGATCATAGCGAACGAGGAGCATCTAAGCGCGAGTCTGGATGCGCGGCTGGCGGCAGCCGAAGCGCTCGCGGCGCGCGGCATTTTGGTGGGCTTTCACCTCCACCCGATGGTTTGGTACGAGGGGTGGCGGAGTGATTACGGCGCGCTTTTTGAGCGGCTGCTGCGCAGCTTCGATCCAAGCAATGTTGCAATGGTTTCGCTCGGCACGCTTACCTTCATCAAACCAGTCGTTAAAAAGCTGCGCTCTCGCGGGCTACGGAGCAAAATTTTACAGATGCCCCTTGCGGACGCGAGCGGCAAGCTGTCCTACCCGCTGCAGATCAAACGCGAGCTTTTCAAATTTGCCGCAGGCGCGCTTTCGCCGTGGCGGGAGCGGGTGTTTTTCTACCTCTGCATGGAAGATGCGAGCCTGTGGCGCGAGGTCTTGGGGCACGAGTACGAAAGCAACGACGCGTTTGAGGAGGCGATGAAAGCGGCGTATTTCGCAAAGATATGGCGGCGCTAGACGCGCTGTTTGTCGCAGATGTCGCAGTCTGTGCCGGCTCGTATGCGACGTCAAAGACACGGCGCGAAATTTGCAGCGAGCTAGCGGTTAAAATTTAGCGGCGCGCCCGGCTCTATAAAATTGAATTTTATAAATCGTGCGGGGCGGGCACAGCGAGCGTCGATGAAATTTTACAAAGCGGCGGCGCAGCAGGAAGTCTGCGGGCTAAATTTAAAATTTTACCCAGCGCAGGTCGGCGGCGCGGATTGTTTAGACCGCGCAAATTTGGCGGCGGACACAGCGGGTAATAAATTTAACGCAGCGAAATTCACCCGGCGCGCGAAATTTATCGCGCCGAAGCGGCATGAAAATTTAAAGGAGAAAAGATGAAAGCATTGATCACGGGCGCAAGCGGCGGTATCGGCAGCGCGGTTGCGGGGCTTTTGCGGCAAAACGGCTATGAAATTTTAACGCTAGCCTCGCGCTTCGAGGATACGGACGCGCTGGCAAAAGAGTGCCGCGCTCTGGCTGCGGCGTGTGAGGTGGGCGCGCTGATTTTGTGCGCGGGTACGGCGAAATTTGCGCCGCTTGAGGCGATGAGCGAGAGCGAAATTTTAAAAATTTTAAACGTAAATCTCGCCGCAAACATCATCATCACGCGCACGCTTTTGCCAAATTTAAAGCGCAACCGCGCCCATATCATCGGCATCAGCTCGATCGAGGCGCTGCGAGCGAGCCGCTTTAGCGCGGTTTATAGCGCGAGCAAGGCGGGGCTGCGGGCATTTCTGCTCTGCCTTTTCGAGGAGGCGCGCAAGCAGATCAGAGTAAGCTGCATCAACCCGGGCATCACCAAAACGCCGTTTTACGCGGATTTGGGCTTCGAGCCCGCAGATGATGAGGCGAGCTTCGTGGATGCGGGGGAGATCGCAAATTTCACGCTGCAAATTCTGCGCACGAAGTCCAACGTAAGCGAGTTTACGATCCGTCCGCAAATCGTAAATCTGCGGAAAAAATCAAAATTTAATCGCGAAGGAGGCGAGCTTGAAAATCGGTAAAAGTCATGTTTTTGTGCTAGCTGTGGCGCTTGTTATTATTTATGCCGCGTTTGTAAGCGGTAGCGGCGGGTATTGTAGCGCGAGAGAATTTTTTTCAGGTAGGCATGATGAGGAGGATGATGCCTGCATCGCCAAGCTGATAAAGCGAGCGGACGCGGGTAATATATATGCGGTAAATCGACTAAGATATCCGCAAGAGGCGTATATCAAGCGCACATGCAAAAAGGAAGTGGAGAGCTTGAGCGAGCGCGAGAGATATTATTTTGAGCTCTACATCCAAAATCGCTGCGAAGCTTGGGGCTTTGAAACGCCCAAATCAAAGGGCAGAAAAGCAGGTACGACGAGCGGCGATACGGACGCGACGGACGACGAGGGAAATTTAACGCGCGCCGAGGCAAATAACGGCGAAGCCGATACTACGGGCAGCAAGGTGGACAAGACGAAGCGCGAAGGAAATTCTACGGAAGAGCAAAATGCTGGGCGATGAAAATTTAGAAAAATTTTTCTCACAAATCAACGCGGCGGAGTTTGGAATTTCGGCGGGCTCAAAGCTTGCTTTAAAAAATTCCAAGCTTGCAGGAAGCGCGAGAGACGGGAGCGGCGACAAGCACTTAAAATCACAAGGCAGCGCGGAATTTTGCGGCGGACAGCCATATTTTAGCAGCGCGCAGCAAGCTGAAATTTTAAAATTTAATACCGAGCCGCCGTTTGATGCCGAGCAAGTGCGTCTTGATACGGAGCAAGCACACTTAAAATTTAACGTCCGTCCATCGCAGTCGGAGCCGGGCGTCAGACAAGCGCTTGCGTTCGGTGACGAGCCGCCGCAGGCGCAGTTTGATGCCGAGCGAGCGCAGGCAAAGATTGAAAATTTCATGCGCGATCTGCTGCAAAACTATGTGCTTTGCGTAAGCGGCGTGGAATTTGCCTTCGCGGAGATCGAGGTGTATTTCACGGGCGCGGATCGCAATACCTACAAGCGCACGTCGCGGGCGGGCGAGATATTTTTTCACAATTTCGGCTTTGACATTTCGTTTCGCAGCGTCCCGCAAAGCGGTGGCGGGATTTTGGTGCGAAGCCTACGCATCCTAAGCGGCACAGAGCTTTTAGCGGGCGGCTTACCGGATTCAACAGGCTGCTTACCCGGCTTGGCAGGCGGCTTGCACGGCTTGGCGGAGAGCGGCCTGCTCGGCTTTGCCGCCCCGCTCATACAAAATGACGATTTTATCGCGGGTCCGCGCAAGTGCATGGGTAAAATTTTAAATCTGCAAACGCGAAATTTAAGCTTTTCTTTAAAGTATGCGCCGAAAATAGCGCGTGCAGCGGGCTTTAGCAACCGAATCCGACGGAGCGAGATCGTAAATGAAGCGAATCTGGACGCAAATACGCCAAACGGCGCGGCGGGTGCGGCGAAGCTTGCGAATGAGCCGCGCAGGCTTACTAGCAAGGAGTTTGAGGCATATCTGAGCGCGGGCTGCGCTGCCGCGAAAACATATAAAAAATCGCTGCAAAGATACGAGGGCTAAATTTTGATCAAACGGTGCGCGACGGGCGAGCGGTAAAATTTAATGAGCTTTAAGTGGCGGCGCTATAAAATGGCGCATCCATCAAATTTAAAGGCGACGAATGGATAAAAGCAGGCTTGAAGAATTAAAAAGGCTACTACAAAAGCGGCATCAGGAGCCAAAGCGGGGCTTGGAACAAAATTTTAACGGCGAAAATTTTAAGGCCCCAAATTCTGAAATCCAGAATTCCGAAGCTTCAAATTTTGAATCCCTGAATTCTAGAGCTACAAATTCCGAAGCTTCAAATTTTGAAACCCTAAATTCCGACCCTGGCGCTTTAAATTTAGAAGCCGAAGCGGATCAGAATTCCGCCTGTGTAAACAACATAGAGCAGCAAAATTTTATATCCGATGATAGCGGCTCTTTGCAGCAGAATTCCAAGGCTAGAGATTACGACAAAGAGCCGATAGTTATCAAAAATTATGAAAAATTTTTTGTATATTCGTTTTTAGTCCTATTATTGCCGATCTCTACGCTACATACATTTTTAATTATAGATTTTATAAAGTATGAAGATATTGATATAGTTCGGTATTTTGCTATTTTATTCATTATTTTACTATCTACGGTTATAATATCCATATTTACCGTAATCCGCCCTAGACAAGAGATAAAATTTACAAACAAGTATATAGAATTTATTAGCGACGACTTAGTTGAAAAACGCTGCGAAATTGACGAAAACGCTTTATCTTTAAATTTCTCTATCGGAATTTTGGCAAGTTCATATGAGATAGGAAAATCTGAAAAGATATTTTTGTACTTTATCGCTATTTTTATGTGCGTAACATGGTGGAATATATTTTTTATAGCGGTATTCTTTACATATTTATTCGGATTTTTATTAAATTTAATACTTTATCTGTTTATAAATAGGAATTTAAAAGGGTTTAGGGCTCTGCCGTTTATTAGGATCGCACGCCCCTCATATGGCAGATGGCTTAGGAACAAGCCCGTTTATCCAAGATGTTATCTCGTTTATCTCTATAATCAAAAAATTTATGATGAAATTAAAGAATATTTTTTACGAAAAAGCGTAAACATAAATAACGTTAAGAAAGATTACTTGTTTATCTAATGAGGAGGACAAAATGAGAAGAGAAGAAGTCGCGAAGGAAGAGCCAGGCAACGCGTATAAAAGGTTTTCATCAAATTAATTATTATAAATAGATCTATTTTACAAAGGGGCTTGAAATAATGGAAAATTATAATAAACAAAACGCCAAAGACTACGACAAAGATCCGATAATAATAAAAGACTATGCTTTTTACGACTATATGAAATATTCCACGATTGCCACGCTTATAGGATGTTTATTCTTCATCTCGGTCGTTACCGTAGTAAACCCCATTGAGCTCAAAAATTTTAGACTACTTCCTTTCGCTTTGGCAATGTTTTTTATCAGGCGAAAGCAACAAAAGGGCGTCTATTTCGTATTTAACGATTCGGAGGTCGAATATTACAAAGAAGATAAAGCTTATAAATCTTTGAAGCTTGAGCAAATCGGCGCCGTTGCGATCAGCTTTGATCCGCGCTGGGACCGGCAGCAGAGGATAAGCATACCCGAAATGCTATTTTTGTCGCTTTGGCCTTTGGGCGCATACGTTATGCGCGGAATGCATGCGATTCGCGCTAATTTCGATGATAGCAATTAGCCTATTCGGAGCGGGTATATTGATGCATCTTAAAAATGGCAGTTTCAGATGCTTAGGCATCTATGACCGGCTTGTGATATACGGCGAAACGGGCGATCTTAGAATTATAAATGTTTTGATTTATAGCGAAAAAGAGTATCTGGAATTAAAAGAGTATTTTATGCGCAAAACGCATATAGATTTAGATACCGTCCCGCGCACCTTGTCGGTATTTAGCAAAAAGGTAAAATTTAGAAAATTTAAATTCTAGCGCTCCGCTTGAAATTTTGCCTTTAAATTTACACGCTAATCATCGCCGCTTTCATATACGCCGAGCTCTACGAGATTGCCGTCAGGATCGCGCAGATAGATACTTTGCATAGCGCCGCGCGCGCCGTTGCGGGGCACGACGCCAAGCTCTATTTGCACCCCTTTGCTTTCAAGCTCCGTTTTGAGCTGCTGCGCACTTTGATCTTCGCAGATGAGGCAAAAATCCGCCGAGCCTGCGCTAGGACGCGCCGCAAACGGCGCAAACTCGCCCGCGCGGGTGTGGATATTGATCTTTGAAGAGCCGAAACGCAGGCTGTGTTTGCCGCCCTCGCAAACATGCTCTAGCCCCAAAATTCCTTCGTAAAATTCCACGCATTTTTGCAGATCGTCCGTAACTAGGACGAAGTGATCGATCCTTGTGATTTTCATTTTATCTCCTTGCGCGCTCGCAAGTCACAAAATTTTTACGCCTCGCGGTACAATTTTGGAATTCTACCGTGAAATTTTGCGACAAAATTCCAAATGCTCGTAGCGCGCAATCAAAATTTCGCGGCGTAAATTTTACGCGCAGAATTCCGCGGCGACAATTTTAAAATTCTAAAATTTTGCCCAAGCAAAATAGGGTGCGAGTAGAGCCTGGCTTTAGTAAAATTTAGACCGACGAAATTCCGTCTAGCTAGCGCAGCAAATTCTAATCTCGCGATTTTAAAACTAGCGATTTTAAAATTCTCTTGCCTACCTCGACGCCCGGCTGATCGTAAGTGCTGACGCCCAGTATCGCTCCAGTAGCGCTGGTTAGCAGCTCGAAGTAGTAAAATAGCTCGCCCACGCTCTGTTCGCAAAGCTGCGAAACCTCGATTAGATCGACGCTGATACCCTCATTTAGCACGGCTTGCAGCGTAGCATCGCACTGAAGATTTAGCACCTCATCCAGTCGCATGCCGTTTACGAAGTCGCAGCCCTCAAGACCTTGCAGACTGATACCGGGCACCGCGTCCGTAGTGCCGTTGTCCGTGAGCTTTAAGAAAGTTACGGTCTTATCCTTTACGCCGTCCATTATGAGCTGAAGGAAGCTGTGCTGATCGCGCGAGCCTACAAGCCCAATAGGAGTAAGCCCCTCGCGTCTAAAGCCGATCTTTTTACCTAGGCTTTCCGCCCATAGCTGTACGTACCACTCGCCCAATGCGCGCAGCGCGTCGCCATAGCTAAAAAGGACGTTGATTTTCGCACTTTTATGCGTGGCGTAGTGATGAGCTTTTCGTAGAATTTTATTCTCCGCGATTTTAGCGGGATTGCTTGTTAAAATTTCATCCAGATACCGCTCTTTTGCGGCGGCAGCCCCGCGCAACATCGCGCTTGCATCAAGACCTAACCCAACTGCAGGCACTAGCCCTACCGCACTTAACACGCTAAAACGGCCGCCTACGTTAGCGGGCATATTTATCACGCAGGCGCCGTGCTCACGCGCGAAGATATCAAGCGGCGAGCCCGCATCGGTGATAAAGATGAAATTTTTAGCTAGCGCTTTTAAATTTGAAATTCCAAAACGCTGCAAAACGACCTTAAAAAGCGAGATCGTCTCGATCGTACCGCCTGATTTGGACGATACGATGAAGATCGTGCGGGCAAAATTTAGCCCTTCTAGCGCGCGATTTACGCTGCGCCCGTCGAGATTATCTAAAATTTCAAAGCGCAAATTCTTTCTTACGCGCGTACGCAACATCTCATAAAGCGCCCGCACGCCCACGCTGGAGCCGCCGATGCCTAAAAGCACGACCCCGTCGTAGTTTCGCGCGCTAAAAAATTCCTGCGCCCGCGCTATTTCGTCTGCGCCTTGCTGTGGCAGGCGGTAGTAGCCTATCTCGCCGCTTTCGTATTCGGCGCGGATCTTTGCCGCTACCTCCTCTAGCGCGCCCTCTTTTGCCGGCGGGAAAAACAGCTCATTTTTTACCATCGCCGAATTCTCGCTCGTAGAAATATTTGATCGCCTCCACGTAGCCTTTTACCGAGCCGCAGTCGAAGCGAGTGCCTTTAAATTTATACGCGATCACCACGCCGTTTTGAGCCTGCTTCAAAAGCGCGTCGGTGATCTGCACCTCGCCGTTTTTACCCGGCGCCGTCTGCTCGATGAGATCGAAAATATTAGGCGTTAGGATGTAGCGCCCGATGATGGCTAAGCTCGACGGAGCTTCGTCGGGCTCGGGTTTTTCGATCATATCCGAGACCATTATCAGATCGTCGCTGATGCTCTTTCCTGTAATGATGCCGTATTTGTTTACGTCTTGCGGCGGCACCTCCATTACTGCAACGACGCTGCAGCGGTATTTTTCATAAATTTTAACCATCTGCGCAAGCACGCCCTCACCGTTTTCGTTCACGCACAGATCGTCTGCGAGCACCACGCCGAAAGGCTCGTCGCGGATTAAAATTTTACCAGTATAAATTGCGTTACCAAGCCCCTTCATCTGCTCTTGGCGTGTGAAAGAGAAGGTGCAGCGCTTCATAAGCGCTCTGATCTCGTCGAGCAGATACTCCTTGCTGCTGCCTGAAATTTGATCCTCCAGCTCGTAACTGCGGTCGAAATAATCCTCTAGCGCGCGTTTGCCGCGACCCGTGACGAAGGCCATATTGTCCATGCCCGCTTCCAGCGCCTCGTCCACGCCGTAGTGAATGAGTGGCTTGGTAAGGATCGGAAGCATCTCTTTAGGTAGCGATTTGGTCGCGGGCAAAAAGCGCGTGCCGTAGCCAGCCGCGGGAAATAAACAAGTCTGGATCATGAAGCTCCTTTGATCTTTTTTTGAACTTTTATTATAATGCAAAAAAGATAAAATTCCGCAAAGGAAAGCCTTGAAAACGATTGAAAAAGAGATCAGCGCCGCGCAGGAGATCAAAAAATCAAGCTTCATCGCCTATCTAGCGCCGCTAGCAAGCTTTGAGACGCTGCGTGCGCAGTTGTGGCAGCAGCATCCTAAAGCGCGCCATATCGTCTGGGCGTATCGCGCGCTGAACGAGCCCGGGCAGATCGTAGAAAACTCAAGCGACGACGGTGAGCCCAAATCGACTGCGGGCGCGCCGTGTCTAAACGCGCTTCGCGGCGCCGAGCTAATTAATGCCGCCGTGCTCGTGGTGCGCTACTTCGGAGGCATCAAGCTAGGCACCGGCGGGCTGGTGCGGGCATACGCTAGTAGCGTAAATGCCGCGATAGACGCCGCTGCAGATGCCGCAGAGCTAGTGGAATTCGTGCTGCGTAGGAAGTGCGCGTTTTTCGTGCCGTTTGCGGCGGTGGCTAAATTTGAACATTTTTTAAAAAAATCGGGTTTTGTTTATGAGGCGAGCTTCGGCGCTGCGGGAGCGGAGTTTAACGCGGAGTTTAGCGCGGAGGAATTTGAAAAATTTATGGGTTTTGCAGACGCTCTCGCACCGGCTCTTAAAATGCTGCACGAGCCGAAATTTTAAAATTTAAAAATTCTATAAAATTTAAAAGTTTGCCCCGGCTAAATTTGAAAGCACAAGCGGATTTTGCATTTTATCGCAGCGGAATTTTAAAGCTAAAGTGAAATTTCATCGTGCGAAACATAAAATCCGATAAATTTTAAAATTTTAAGAATTTCAAAATCCCATAAAATTTTTAAAATTTCACGTGCTTCATCTTAGATTCACGCACAGGCAGGCTTAGCATAGCTGCAATAGCCGCTAACGTCATATCCAAATACCACATATAATCATACGCGCCGTATGCCCGCACTGCAAGACCTCCGATATATGCGCCAAAAAATCCGCCGATTTGATGCGAAAGCATCGTAAATCCAAATAGGCTTGCTAAATATCGCGTCCCTAACAGCTTACCGACGGCAGCCGCAGTAGGCGGTACGGTCGCTAACCAGGTAAATCCTAATCCCACACTGAAGATATAAAACGTAAGGCTATCTTTGGGCGAGAGTACATAAGCACCAATAAGAGCGATACGCAGGGCATATATGCAAAATAAAATGACTTTACATCGCATTTTGGAAACACACCAGCCTACGAATAAGCTGCCTACGATGTTTGCGATGCCAATCAGTGCGAGCGAAAAGGACGCTACCTGCGCGCCATGCCCGCTTAGTGCTACTTCGCTAGGCAGATGCGTCACTAAAAATGCTACGTGAAAACCGCACGTAGCAAAGCTTAAATTTATCAAAATATAGCTTTTATCGCGCAGTGCTAAACGCAGCACTTCGCCTAAGCTGCGCTTATCTTCTTCATGCAGGCTGGTTTGCTCGCCAAATAAAATTTTACCGCCTGCTAAAAGCCTCGCAAGCGGCAGAATTAGCAAGCTAAGCCCTGCGAGCGTAAAAAATGCGCCGCCGTATCCCAAAGCAGGCGTTGCGATACAAAACCCTATCATTGGCGCAAATAAAAACTGCCCGAACGAGCCGCCTGCATTTAGTACTCCGCTAGCAACCGAGCGGATAGAAAATGGCAGGCGCTTTGCCATTAGGCTCATTAGAATCGGAAAACTACCCGCGCCAAGCCCCAGTGCAAGCCCAAAACCCATCGTTAATACAAGCGCGCTTCCACTACTAAATAACGGCACAAGAGTGCAACTAATCGCCAAAAGCACGCTGCCCCAAAATAGCACGACGTAGGCACCGAGCTTGTCTGCAAGTATCCCGCTAAGCGGTTGCGAAAAGCCCCATACCAGCTGCGTAGTCGCCATCGCGAAGCTTACTTGTGCGATGGATAGGGAATTTGCTTGCATTATAGGCTGCACGAAAAGACCTAATGACATACGAATACCCATCGTAATCATCAAAATCGCCGCGGCGCATAGGATCATTATCCAAACTGATTTCATATATATTCCTTTTAAAAAATAGAATTATAGCATAAAAATCGCGAATATATCGAGATTTTATAGATATATTTAATTGATGTATTTTAGTATATTATTTATGTAAGAGGAATTTACCGAGCTTTAATGGGCTTTGCATTAAAATTCCGTTTTCAAGGAGAAGCGATGATTTACGAAGATGAGATGATTTACGTGGAGCGTGAGGAGCATGAAGTGCCGTGGGTGAAGGTCTTTACGAAGGCAAAATTTAAGGAGCTTAGCGACTGCGACGAAGCGACGCTGGCGCATCTGTGGCGCGCCGTGCTTCAGTGCGAAAAGAGCCTGCGGGAGTTTTACGCGCCCGATAAAATAAATATCGCAAGCTTTGCCAACTACGTGCCGCGCGTGCATTTTCACGTCCAAGCGCGCTTTAAAAACGACAGCTTTTTCCCTGAGTCCGTCTGGGGTAAAAAAATGCGAAATGGCAAGCTCCATCTGCCGGAATTTAGCGAATTTGCAGAAATTTTAGCGGCAAATTTAAAGATGGAATTCAGATGATAGGCGCGCGATCCAAAAAATACCTAAGCCTTTTCGCGCTTGCTTGCTGCGTCGCCACCTTTGCGTTTTACCTGCGCTTTAAAAGCGAGGAAAACGAGATAAAAATCAAGCAGCAGTTCGATTTTAGCGCGAGTTTATTTGAAAAGATCGTGGACGAAGAGAAGTTAAACGCCTTTGCGATCTCGCTGATTTTGTCGCAGAATAGCGACGTGGTTCGCTGCTTTGAGAGCGGCAAACACGGCGAGTGCATGGACGTGACGAAAAAATATAAAGATATTTTGAGCGCAGTGCCCTTCTACACGGGCGTGAAGATACATTTTCATACGCAAAACACCAGAAGCCTGGCTAGGAGCTGGAGCGACGAATTTTACGACGACGATCTGAGCTCGTTTCGCCATTCGCTTTTGCAGATCCGCCATAGTCTGCTTCCAAAAGCGCTCGTCGAGATGGGACGGTGCGGGGTTTTCATGCGCGGAATTTCGCCGGTTTTTAGCGACGGTAAATTTATCGGAAGCGCCGAGATAATGCTCGATTTCGAGCACGTCATCGCGCAGATCAACCGCATGGGAAACGATATTTTTATCCTCGTAGATAAGAGGTTTGAGACCGACTGCTTCTACGATAAAATAGGCGTTATCAAGGACTTTATCGTCGTAAATAGCGCGCCGGATTACGACGTTTTGTCGATTTTGGCGACGCTTGATTTTGGGGCGCAGAGCTTTATCAAAAAGGACGGGCATTATTTTTACGTGAGGGCGTTTTCGGACGAAAACGGCACGAAACTGGGCTATATAATTTTGCACCGCGAAGGCTAGCGGCGGGATTTAAATTTAGGCGTTTTGCAGCTTGTCTGCTTTGTCGCAGCGGCGCAGCGTTTTAAATTTAATCGCAAGATCGCGGGAATTTACGCTGAAATTTTAAATTTCAAAAGGAGCGGCGGTATGAAATTTTATAAATCTTTTAAATTTAAAGCAATAGCTGGCATGCTGCTTCTGACGGCGATACTCTGCGCCGCATTTATCCGCATAATCCCCGACTACTCCACTTCGCGAGGCTTTGCCGTAGTTTCCCTTTCCGACTACGACAAATACAAGCAGGGATACTGCCTAAAAGAGGATAGGATTTTGTCTAAAGAGGAGCGCTTTAAGCGCGGAATTTTAGATACCTTAGACAGATCAGTATTGTTTTATGCCGCTATTACAGACAGATGCTATTATGTATATGACAATGAAGCTTGCAACTACGGCAATGGAGAATTTGCCGTTAAAGTAGGCTTTTATGAGACGGATAAATTTAATAACGATGATTGGTTGGAAGTTTTATCCAAAGAGTATGAGATAGAAAAACGTAAAAATCAAGACGCTTGGCTGCTGTATAGAAATATTTTTGTCGAGAAATTTCAAATGAAACCCGTAAATATAGCAGAAAGGCTAAAGATAAATTTAGCGGAGGGCTTTGCGGGCTTTGATATGCCAGTAATTGAATACAAAGGATTAAATAAATATCTTTTATATCTTGATAAAAGCTTTATTCTTTATGATGATTTTAAATTCAGTGCTATTTTGGTTAGAGTTCCTGAAGGATATACTCCCAAAGATTTATTGGATAGAAAGCAATATTATGAAAGAGAGATTCAAACCAGATCATATAGCGAAGATGACTTTAAAATCGACACATGTGGCAATAGCGATTTTAAAATTTATAAAAACAATGCCGAAGAAATAGCGGATCGCCTGGTAAGAGAGGATTTGTTTAAAGGCGGCTGAAAAGCCACGCTAAAACAAAATTTTAAAAAGCCCTAGCCGCGCGAATTCTACTTCTAAATTTTAAAATTTGCGTCTAAATTTAGCGCGCCCGTTTTAATCCAAAAGCTTCTGCTTAAATAGCGGGATTTTGTAGCAAAAGGTACTACCTTCGTTTGGTTTTGAGCTGACGCTTTTTGCGATTCCGTAGCGCTTGCAAATTTTATCGATTATGTTTAGCCCAAGTCCGAATCCGCCAAGAGCCGCGTTTTCGCGCGAGTATCTATCCCAGATCGCGCTCGTATCCTTTATGCCGATGCCGAAGTCCTGCACGCTAAAGATCGCTATGCTCACCCCCTTTCCCAGCCCGATGATGATCTTGCTGCCTGGGCGCGAGTATTTTATGGCGTTGCTTAGGGTGTTATCGATGAGGCGCATAAGCGAGGTCTCGTCCATAAAAACGCTCACGTCGGGCGCTATTCGCGATTGTAGGCTTATGTTTTTGCTTTTCGCGACCAGATAGATGAAATTTATCCTCGCGCCCAAAAACTCGCTCATATCGATGCGGCGGCTCTTTAGGCTCATCTTGCCGCTTTTGATGAAGTACTCTACATCCTCGTAAGTAATTACCATCTGCTTGAGTGCGGATTTGATACGCGCAGTGTGTTTGTCGCGCAGCCCAAGCATCTCGGTGTTGATGAGCGCGACGCCCAGAGGGGTCTTTAGCTCGTGCATCGCGTCGTTGAAAAACGCCTTGATGAGGTTGCTTTGCTGCGCATAGAAATTTTTAATGATTTTGTAGTTAAACAGCGCGATGATGAGCGCTACGAAAATCGTGATAAAGATCGAGCAGATCGCGATAAATTCTATCTTGGCGTAGCTTATCTTTTTTGAGATGACGAAAAAATATAGCTTGCCCTCATGTAGAAAATGGCGCTTAAAAAATACCCGCCCGCCGAATTTCAGCGTAATAAACGCAAAATCGGGCGGCTGCACGCTGAGGTTTGATCTTAAAATTTCGCCGTTTGCATTTAGGATCGCGTAGTCGTAGATGAGCTCGTCTTTTAGATCGGGATATGCGCCGGCTAGAGCTTCGCCGCTTTTTTGCATCAGCTCGGCGACGTCGGCGCTCTCCTCGATTTTGGAGTTTAAATAGATGATATAAAGGCTCTCGCTTATAAAGGCGCCGATGATGAAGATCGCGCTAAAAAGCGTAAATTTAAACCCTTTAAGCATTGATCTTATATCCGAGTCCGCGACTGGAGAGGATGAAATCGTTGCTCGTTTTGGAGCGGAGGTTGCTGATATGCACGCGTACATCGACGCTGCCCGCCTCGCCGTCCCACACGTCGGCGATGAGCTCATCGACGCTTACGAATCTTTTGATATTGGCGAGCAGAAATTCTATGATTTTAATCTCTTTGGCGCTTAGCGATATCTCTTTGTCTGCATGCTTTAAAATTTTTAAATTTGCGAAGTAGTGAAATTTATCCGCGATCTTGACGGCACCCTTTTCGTCGCCGAAGTACTTTCGCATCAGCTCGCTTACTCTAAATTTAAGCTCGGCTAGGTGGAAGGGCTTTTTTAGGTATTCGTTGCAGCCTAGCTCGTAGCACTGGCTTAAATCGTCGATGTCGCCAAGCGAGGTCTCATCATCACGGGAGTATTAAGGCCGAGGCTGCGGGCGTATTTGAGCACCTCTTCGCCCGAGACCTCCGGCACTTTTATGTCTAAAATCAGCAGATGGTAGGCGCCCCCGGCGATCTTATCGCAGGCTGCGTCGCCGCTAGAGCATTCGTCCACCTCGTAGCCAAGCTCCTGCAGATACTCGCTTACGCTGCTTCTGTATTCGAAATCGTCCTCTAAAAGTAAAATTTTCAAACTCACTCCCTAAATCGGGAGCGAGACTACGCTCCCGTGCAAATTTGCCCCGCATATACGATATAGTAGCGAAGCAGAATGACGCCGCAAAGCACGACGAAAGAATTTAAAACTATAAACGCAGGCTTGTAGGCATGGTTTTTCAGCGCTGTAAAGGCGATGATGATCGGAGCGATGAGCCCCGTGCCTAAAACGCCGATCCAGAAAATTTTACCGTAAACCTCGTGCGTCAAAGCCTGCTGTGCCGCAAGCGCGCTAGTGCCGCCCTCAAAATACATCCCGACAAACAGAATGAATAAAAGCGGAATTTCAAAGAGTATCGCGCGCAGATCAAGCACCAAAAGGTATTTTATGCTATCTTTGTTTAACGAGCCTTTAAAAAACAGAAGTCCCACTAAAATGCTCGCCGCGATGCCGCTGGAAAAGCCGGATAGCAGAAATAAAATCGGCAGCACCGGAGTATTCCAAAGCGGAATTTTCATCACCGCGCTTAACAAAAAGCCCGTATATGCGCCAACGCAAAGAGCAAGGATAAATAAAACTCGCTCGAAAGCTTTGGAAGCTTTGGCGAACGAGCTTAGTAAATTTACGATAGGGCGCAGAAAAGCGAGCAGTTTAAATTTGCAAATTTCCTCGCCGAATACGCATAGCGCAAATACAAAGCTAAACGGCACATAGATTAAAAGCGCCAAAACGCCAAGACTCATCACCGAGCCGAAGTTAAATTTGATCAGCAAAAGATAAAAGCTAAATGGCTTGCCCAGATCGAAGATCAAGAGCAAAAGCCCCGCGCAGATCGCAAGCGGCGCCGTGATCGCACCCGCTCTAATCATCGCATCCCAGATGGAATTTTGCTCGCTTTCGTGGCGATTCCATTTTACTAAAAGCGCCACCATCGTCGCCCCTGCGCTAAGACCCGCCAAAAATAGATAAATCGCAATCGGCCAAGGCCAGTAAATTTCAGAGTATTGGCTCATATCGCCCCACATATTATTCATAGCGTCCTCCTTTTTTGTTTTTGATATTCGCTAGACGCGGCTTGGTGTTTAGATACGCTTTTGGATATTCTACGCTCGTTTTGGCTAGCAGCTTGCTTACCTCGGAATTTACGTCATTTACGTCGCCGAAAGTTAAAGCATCTGTTGGGCACACACTTACGCAGGCGGGCTGCAAACCTTTGCTAGTGCGGTTAGTGTAGCAAAAGGTGCATTTGCCGATAGCGTGCGTGACGGGATCGACAAATCTCGCGTCGTAAGGACAGGCTAGGATGCAGTATTTGCAGCTAACGCAAAGTCTCTCGTCTATGAGCGTTACGCCGTCTTTAGTTTTAAAGCTCGCTCCCGTAGGGCAGACGTCCACGCAGGGGCTATCCTCGCACATAACGCAGCTGGCACGCGAATAATCAAGCTTTAAGCTTGGAAAAACGCCGCTTGTTTTGCCGTGCACCTGCAGTCTATAAACGCCGCTTGGTACGCCGTTTTCATTCCTGCACGCAACCGAACAGGCTTGGCAACCTATACATAAATTTTCGTCGTGAATCATTATGAGTTTTTTCATAACCGTCCCTTTCAAATTTTAACTATATCGACGCCGACGTTGGTTACCATCGTGCTTACCACAGGACCCGCAGCCGGATCGAGAAGGACGCTTTGGTTCGTGCCTATGCCGTTCGTGCGCTTTAGCCCCGGGCTTACGTGCCCAAAGCCGTGGTATAAAAACAGGCAATCGTCTCTGATGCCTTGCGTGACGAAAATTTTAGCTTTTTGCTCGCCGAATTTATTTTTGAGCTTCACGACGTCGCCCGTCTTTAGCCCCTCTGCTTTTGCGGAAGCCGGGCTGATCCAAACCGGCGATTCGCTCATCATATCGTTTAAAATTTTGACATTTTGAGTGTGGCCGTTAGTGTGAAGCGCGGTCTTGCCGCTCATCAGGCAGTATTTGTGCCCGCCGAATACGTCCATACCCTCGGTATTTAAGCAGCCGTATCCCGCAAAAAGCTCCTCCACTTTCGGCGCGAAAAGCTCGATTTTGCCGCTTGGGGTTTTAAATTTCATCTGCGAGCTCATCTCGCCGTTTTCGTCGACGAACTCCGCCGCAGCAGGATATTTATCGATGAATTTAGCCACGAGCTTCGGCTCTCGGTAATACAGCTTCGGCACTTTGTAGCTTACGTAGCCGTTTTTGATTAGATTTGCGATCAGCTCGGCGTTGCCTTTGGCTTGCTGCATGCGGTATTCGTCGATATTGTTCCAGGTGTAATCTTTATCGATCTTCATCACCCTTGCAAGCTCTCTAAAAATTTCATAGCCGCACTTTGTATCGCCCACCGGCTCGACGGCTTTGTTTCGCATCACAAATCCCGGCGCGGTGCCGCCTTTGTTTTGAATCGACTCGTCGCGCTCCAAATAGGTGGATTCGGGCAAGATCACGTCGGCTAGGCACGCGAAGTCGCTCATATACACGTCGATTGCGAGCACGAAGTCTAGCTTTTTGATCGCTTCTACGCTCTTATCCACGCCCGCAACGTTGATGAGGTGGTTAAAGCGCGTGCTGACCCAGCCTTTTACGGGGTAAGGCTTTTCGCTTAAAATCGTAGGCGCGATCTGCATCAAAACGCCGTGTTTACGCGGCACGAAGAAATTTTCGCTACCTTCCTCGCCGCAGCCGTCGATACGCGCGGTCTTTGGAATTTTAAAATTTTTATCCGGGTTGGAGATGGTTGGGAAGAGATCCTCTTTGCAAAGCGTGTTGAAGGTTTTAGAGTCCTTCGAGAAGTAGATCCCGCCCTTTCTCTCGACGTTTCCCATCAGCGCGTTTGCGATCGCGATGGCGCGCGTGCGGACGTATTCGGCTTTAGCGGTCGTGGTTTTATGACCCCAATCGATTATGACTGCGGGAGCCGCGGCGTAAATTTCATTTGCGATGCGCTCGATCTTGTCCGCTTTGATCCCCGTAATGCCCTCTTGCCAAAGCGGCGTCGTATCCTTCACGGACTGCCTTAGCTCCTCTAGCCCTACGGCGTATTGTTCGATAAATTTTTTGTCGTATTTGTTATCGCGCAGCCAGACATGGATTAGCGCCATCAAAAACGCCGCGTCGGTTCCCGGCTTTATCGGCAGCCACTCGTCGGCTTTGGAAGCTACGACGCTAAAGCGCGGATCGAGCACCAAAAGCTTTACGTCCTCTCTACTTGCGGCTTTTGCGAGCTTTTTGGTTTTTGAGATGTCGATGCCCTCAAAGAGATTGTGGCCGAAATTTACGATATATTTTGCGTCGCCGTAGTCTCTTTGCATATTGGCGCCGAATGTGTGCGGCACGGCGATATTGTAGGTGATCGGGCAACAGGACCAGTGCGAGTAGATATTCGGGCTGCCGTAGGCACAGGCGAAATTCATCATCTGAGTGTGGTGCTCGCCCGTTTTAGAGGTAAAAACTACGCTCTGCGGGCCGTATTTTTGCGAAATCTCACCGAGCTTCTGCGCGCAAATTTTAAGCGCCTCATCCCAGCTCGCCTCTTTAAATTTGCCCTCGCCGCGCTCGCCCACGCGAATGAGCGGCTTAATGAGCCTTTGATCGTCGTAGAGCTGATTGATGCCCGCGCCTCCGCGAGCGCAGACCGAGGTTTTGTTTGAAAAGCGATGGTTGCCCTCGATGAGAGCGCCGCGACCGTTTTTGACGGTTACCTCGATAGGACAGCGAGAGGAGCACATCTCGCAGACGCTAGCGACTTTCTTTTCCGTCCCGCCGGTGACCGCGCTAGCGTTTAAATTTAGATTTAGCGTCGCTAGCGTGCCGATTGCGGCGGTGCTTTTTAAGAAATTTCGTCTATTCATAAAAACTCCTTACCTTTAAATTTCGGTAGGAATTCTAAGGCTTCATCGTAAAAATAAGGTTAATTTTGATAATGCAGCTTTTGGCTTAGACTTCATCTCGAAAGATAAAATGCGTCCTGCTCCGTATTTTAAAGCCGTAAAATAGCGCCAGCAGTAGCAAAATGCTAATTGCACCGCAGATCGCAAGGGCTACGCGAGCGCCTAATAACTCAGTAAAAAAGCCCGATATAAGCGCTCCAAATGGCGTACTACCTATTAAAAATAGCGCGTATAAGCTAAGCACGCGCCCGCGGAATTCGTTGCTTACGTGCATCTGCACGGTGGAGTTGATGCTAGAGTTTGTGATTACGAAAAGAAACCCAGTTACGGCAAGCCCTGCCGCAGCCCATGCGAAGGAATTCGCAGCCCCAGTGAGCGCCAAGCTCACCCCCATAGCGATCGCGCACGATCTGATTTTGCGGATGCCGAGTTTATCAAAGACTGCTACGAAAAGCGCGCCGCAAAAGGCCCCCGCGCCTAGAGCCGACATCAAATATCCAAAGCTTCTCTCATCCGCACCCAGGCTAAGCTTAACAAGTGCCGAGATCGTTACGTTATAATTTGGCACCAGCGTCGCTACGATAAGCACTATTATCATTAGCTCGCTTAGAGTTTTTTTGTGCGATACATACGAAATTCCAGCACCGATCGAGGCAAAAACGCCTCCGCTTCTGCTAGATAGCGCAGTAGCGGATGGCGGAATTTTTATGAAAAACAGCGAAACGATGATGCCTAAAAAGCTAAGTGCATTGAATAAAAAGCAAAAGCCCACGCCCCACAGCGCCATCACGATCCCCGCAAGTGCGGGTCCTGCGATACGAGCGACGTTGAAGGACATAGAATTTAACGCTATGGCGTTGGCTAGATCGCGGGGCGAGTCGATGAGATCTTTTACCATCGACTGACGGCTCGGGGCGTCCATGCTGGTAAATATGCCACTTGCAAAAGCGCAAAATAAAATTTTGCCGAAAGAATATAGCTCGCAAAAGCTCATAACCGCGAAAATTGAAGCGGTCACCGCCATGCCTATTTGAGCAAGTAGAAGGATCTTTTTGCGATTAAACTTATCGAGCAGTACACCGGAAAACGGCGTGAAAAGTAGCGCGGGCAAGAACCGTGCCGCGGCTACAAGGCTGACCTTAAAAGCGTCTGCGGTGATGCTTAGCACTAGCCACGGTAGCGCGACGCTTTGCATCCAAGAACCGATCAGCGAGAGATTCATCCCGATCCAATAAATTCTAAAATTTGAGTATTTAAGCGATAGGAAGGGATTTTTCAACGCGCCGCCTTTTGAAATTTTGATTTGAGATTATACATTAAATTTTAAAAATTCACTTAAAGATTTAACATTTATAAAAATTTAACGAAAATTTAATATTTCTGAAAAGAAAAATTTTATATACTCTGCAATAAATTTTTAAGCAAAGGATTAAAAATGCAAAGACCGACTCCGATTAATCAGGAAATCAAACTCGATGAGAAGCGCTATATCGTTTCTAAAACCGATCCGAAGGGCATTATCACGTTTGCAAATCCGTATTTTTGTATGATTTGTGGCTATAGTGAGCTTGAGCTTTTGGGGCAGCCGCATAACATCATCCGACATCCGGACATGCCGCGAATAGCGTTTAAGCTCATGTGGGATACGATACAACAAGGCAAGGATTTTACCGCCGTGGTTAAAAATTTAGCCAAAGACGGGCGCTTTTATTGGGTCATTACGGAATTTACTTCTAAAAAAGATCCCGTGACGGGGCAGATCACCGAATACACGGCATTTCGCAAGGCTCCGCCAAGATCTGCGATCGAAACTATAGAGCCAATTTATAGGGCGCTACTGGATGCTGAAAGAAACGGCGGTATGCAGGCTAGCCAAAAGGCGCTCGTGGACTTTCTAAAAAGTAAAGGCGAGACCTACGAGAGCTGGATCGCAAAGGTCTCAGGCAAATCAAATCCGCTCACCGCAATGTTTTTTAAGGCGATGAAAAAGCTTTTTAGCTAGTTTGACTGACACGGACGCAAATTAAAATTCCGCGGAATTGGTTGGAATTTTACCTCGAAAATTCCATGACATAATAAAATTATAAAATGCGAAATTTAGCCAAAATTCCGCGGAAATTTCTTAAATTTGAAATACAGAATTTAATAAAAATTCTGTAAAGATTCTATTTTAGATTTCTTATATATTTTACACCTAGTAGTATCACACCATACAGGTTGTTTCTACATCTAAAATTCCTGATGCGTATTTAGCGCAGCTCTGTGAAGCGCTAGAAAGTAACTTACGACAGGATATCGAGCTATATAGCTACTTGATCTAAGAAAGAGGTGATTTGCTAAGAGAGAAATTTACCATAAGACACGAGGGTTGCTTTAAAATTTAAAAAGTTGAGTATAAGGCGGATTTAAAAATAAGGGAATTTATACGCTTGATTAGAATTTTTTAGATTTATGGTAGATTTTACGTATAGTTTAAAATTTCTAGAGTCTTTGCCTTATTGTAGGACAGCGAATGAGCGATAAAATTTACTGAGCTTTAAGTGATGAGAATATAAATGGTGCGTCCATCAAATTCAAAGTCGATAAATGGATCAAAGCAGGCTTGAGGAATTAAGAAAGCTCCTAAATAATCAGCACAGCGATGCAAAGCAAAATCTAACAGAAGGTCTTTATCCCAAAAATTTTAACGCTTTCGACTTCAAAAATTTAAAATTAGAAGATGCGAGCTCTAAGACTTTAAATTCCGATGATATCGCTTTTTAAAAGGTGCTTGAAATAATGGAAAATTATAATAAACAAAACGCCAAAGACTACGACAAAGATCCGATAATAATAAAAGACTATGCTTTTTACGACTATATGAAATATTCCACGATTGCCACGCTTATAGGATGTTTATTCTTCATCTCGGTCGTTACCGTAGTAAACCCCATTGAGCTCAAAAATTTTAGACTACTTCCTTTCGCTTTGGCAATGTTTTTTATCAGGCGAAAGCAACAAAAGGGCGTCTATTTCGTATTTAACGATTCGGAGGTCGAATATTACAAAGAAGATAAAGCTTATAAATCTTTGAAGCTTGAGCAAATCGGCGCCGTTGCGATCAGCTTTGATCCGCGCTGGGACCGGCAGCAGAGGATAAGCATACCCGAAATGCTATTTTTGTCGCTTTGGCCTTTGGGCGCATACGTTATGCGCGGAATGCATGCGATTCGCGCTAATTTCGATGATAGCAATTAGCCTATTCGGAGCGGGTATATTGATGCATCTTAAAAATGGCAGTTTCAGATGCTTAGGCATCTATGACCGGCTTGTGATATACGGCGAAACGGGCGATCTTAGAATTATAAATGTTTTGATTTATAGCGAAAAAGAGTATCTGGAATTAAAAGAGTATTTTATGCGCAAAACGCATATAGATTTAGATACCGTCCCACGCACCTTGTCGGTATTTAGCAAAAAGGTAAAATTTAGAAAATTTAAATTTAGAAAGGGATATTATAAAGCGAATTAAAAAGCAAGGAAATAAGCTGATTTTATAAAAAGTACTGATAAATGGAAAATTTTAATAAACAGCAAACAAGAGATTACGACAAATATCCGATAATTCTTAAAAACTACGAATATCTATATCAAAAGCCATTAATGGTTTTCTCTCTTTTTATAGGCGGCGTATTTGCCATAATCGTAAATTTTGATTGGAAAGCCAGCGGTGCAGTGGATTATAGCGTCAAGGGCAGTATATGCATGATTTTGTTTCTATCATTCTTATCGCTATTTATTATATTGCCGGAGCTTATAGATTATAGAAAAGAGGAGCCTATGATACGGCTTAAAAACAACCAAATAGAATTTTACGAAAAAGATAAAATCGCGTATGTCGAGCAATGTGAAAATTTGCGACATAATATGGATTGGTCCTTTTTTATAGGAAATTTTAAAGGAAAAAGAGGATTGCTATATATGTTTATGGCGGCAGTGTTGCTATGCTTGGTTTTCATGACGATTGATCTTGTAGTTGCTCGTTGGTTTTTGAGCTTTGCTTTGTTTCAGTTTGCGGGCAATATATTAGTAAAATTTATCTTTTGTCTTGTTTTGGGAAAGAGCGGCGATAGGAGATTTTCGCTTTTTCCTACATTAAGAGTTGGTGAACCGCATTATGGACATATCGGCTTATTTGCTTGCTCTAGATATTATTTAATACCGATATTTAAAAATTCGATATATTTTGAATTGAAAGAGTATTTCTTAGCTAGACACAATATAAATATCAACGATGTAGATAAAATTTATTTCTAGCTATAAGTGAGACAAAATTTTATCAAAATGTATGATGCAGAATTTTTGCATTTAAAATTCCATCCCACGACATTGCGCGGAATGGAATTTGAAAGCAGCTCATTCGTAGCGAGTAAATCTAAAATAGAATTTTAATTTAAATCCCAAAGCCTTAGCCGTTATATCCTAAACGGCGCATATTTGCGCACGCGTCCTTGTAGCCGTAATAGCACGAGATGCGGTATAGATCAATGGCGTTAAATTTATTCTGCTCTACGCCTTCACCTTTTTCAAACATCGCTGCGAGCTTCTGGCAAGCAGGGAAATTTTGAGAGAGCGTGCATGCGGCGTTGTAGGCGTTGGCGGCAGAAGCATAGTCGTGCTTGGAATACATAGAATCGGCGAAATTTAAACACATCGCGCCATTGCCGTTTTTGCACGCATCGCTTTGCACGACGCCGCCTTGTAGGTTCATCGCACGGATACCGTCTTGAACGTCGGCGAAAGAATATTTGCCGCTCTTTGGCGCATCGACTGCGCTCTTTGGCGCGTTGCTAACGCAGCCTGCTAAAAATACCCCGGCGGCGATCAAAGCTAGAATTTTTTTCATATTTTGCTCCTTAATTTTTTGAAATTTGGCGACCCAAAACGTAATAGGTCTCTTTGCCCGCGACCTTTTGCAGCTTGAGCTTAAATTTTTCCGACCAAGCGCTGATGATCTGCTCCACAGCGGTCTTGCGCTCCTCGTTGGTAGCGTCATTTTTGATCTTAAAATACGGGTTAGAATTGGACATCGCCACGTGCGCACCGTAAATTTTAAGCTTATCGTTCAGCCCCACGATGCGATCGAGCTCGTTATCCTCAAAATCACACTTCGATAAAATTCCTCGCAGCTGCGCGACCGTCGCGTCGTTTACGCTATATCCTAGCGCTAGCAAAATTCCATCTTCACTCATTCTCATCCTTTCGAAAAAAAATTTATCTGTTCGCTTGTGAAATCAAAACGCCTTCGATTATGCTTTTTATATCGCCGTCTAAAATCGCATCGGTTTGGCTATAAGCCTCGCCGCTGCGGTTGTCCTTAACCTGCTGATACGGAAAAAGCACGTAGGAGCGGATCTGATGCCCCCAGCCGATCTCGCTTTTAGGCACGTTCTCGTCCTTCTCGCGCTGTTTCATCAGCTCAAGCTCATAAAGGCGCGACTTTAGCACCTTCATCGCCGTTTCTTTGTTTTTGTGCTGGCTTCTGTCGTTTTGGCAGTTTACTACGATGCCCGTTGGGATGTGCGTGATACGCACGGCGCTTTCGGTTTTATTGATATGCTGCCCGCCTGCGCCGCTTGCGCGAAAAACATCGACGCGGATATCCTTCTCTTCGATATTTATCTCTATATCGTCATTTAGCTCGGGGCTTACCATCACGCTTGAAAAGCTCGTATGTCTGCGCCCTGCGCTATCGAATGGGCTTACGCGCACCAGGCGATGGATGCCGTTTTCGGCTTTCAAATATCCGTAGGCGTTCTCGCCGCGCACGATGAAGCTAACGTCCTTAAGACCTGCTTCCTCGCCCTCTTGGAAGTCCAAAACCTCGATCTTAAAGCCCTCTCTCTCGCAAAAGCGCAGATACATGCGGTATAACATACTCGCCCAGTCGTTGCTCTCCGTACCACCCGCGCCCGGATGAATGCTGACGATAGCGTTTTTATCGTCGTTTTCTCCGCTAAGCATCATAGAAATTTCTAAATTTATGATCTTGTCCTCTAGCTCGTCCGCCTCGGCAAAAAGCGAGTTTATCGTCTCCTCGTCGTTTTCCGAGTTTGCCAGCTCATATAGAGCTTTTGCGTCGTCTACGGCATTTTTAGCGTTTAGAAATTTATTTAAGATATTTGAAATTTTAGTTTTTTCCTTGCCGATGGCGCCTGCTTTTGCGATGTCCTGCCAGAGATTTTGATCGTTTTCAAGCTCCTCGATCTCTTTTAGACGCGCTTTAATATTCTCCGGTTTTACGACGCCTGCAATATTTTCGACTTTAATACTTAGGGTTTTTAAAAGTTCCGTGTATTCATAATTATCCAAAATTTAAGACCTTTTTATGCTTTTGGCGTGATTATAACATATTTTGGATTAAGGTTGTTTATAAAATTTTATTTAAGGCGGGTATTATGAAGCATTTATCTATTAGGGATATCAAAACCTGCTTGATATTGCCATGATTAATCAGTTTAAGCTCCGTCGAGAGATCGGGCAAAGGGTCGTTTAGTAGCAGTTTTAGCTTTGCTTCTTCTAGCTTTAACTTTTTGCAATCGGCTTTTTTGTCTTCAAGCATAGACACCACTAGTCTTAGCTTTTCTTTTGTCATTTCGCTTTGCACGAAAGCACCTTATACACGATAATAGAGCATAAAAAAGCTGCGATAGAGCAAGCAAAATACGCCCAAATTTCTCCGATAGTTTTTTCAAGAAGCGCGTGCAGTCCTAACAAAAAGAATACTAAGCCTATAATGCAAATCACGCCCGTAATTATATTTAATAAAACCGAATTGGCGCTCTTTAAAAAAGAACGCCTAATATCGCTAGCTTGAGCGTCTACGAGCTCTACTACCGAAACTATAAATTCAGATATGCCGGCCATTATTTTTTCAGCAACCAAGCGAGCAAAAATCCGACGCCCGCAGCGATAGCAACGCTTTTTATCGGGTCTTGTTTTATCGTGTCATTTACGCTTTCTATGCCGTCTTTGCCTTTAAGCCTTAGATCATCTATATATTTTTTGATCTCATTGCTATTTAGCTGATCTAGAATTTTATCTTTAGCAGACTCCGCACGCTCTGCGCCTATGTTTTTGATAGACTTCATAATCTCTTTAAAATCCGCTTTTAAAGAGTCGATATCTTTTTTCAAAGAATCTAAATTTGTCTCTTGAGTAGCCATTTTCGCTCCTTTTGAAGTTTATTTTAGAGCTAAAGCTCGTGGTAGATTTTAGTACTTATTGATTAACGCTCGCTAAATAGACCGCCCTTTCGCGCTTAATTTATACCTTTAATATTTTTTGATATAATTGCCAACCTTAATATTTTATATTGAAAAGAGAGAACAATGCAGATCATTAGAAGTGTAGAGGAGCTAAAAAGCTTCAGGGCATCAGCAAGCGGCAGCGTGGGCTTCGTACCTACGATGGGGGCTTTGCACGCGGGGCATGCAAGCCTCATAAAAAGAGCGCGGAACGAAAACGACATCGTAATCGTCTCGGCATTCCTCAATCCGGCGCAGTTTTTGCCTGGAGAGGATCTAAATAGCTATCCAAAAAACGAAGCGGGCGATATTAAAATTTGCGAGAGCCTCGATGTGAACGCGCTTTTTATCCCGACCGCGGATGAAATTTACGGCACGGAGGAGCCAGCAATCATAGCACCTAAGCCGATAAGTGAAATTTTAGAAGGTAAAACGCGCCCCGGGCACTTCGACGGCGTACTTAAAGTGCTAAATAAGCTTTTTAATCTAACTCGTCCTAACAACGTTTATATGGGCAAAAAGGACACCCAGCAGCTTTTCATCGTACAGAAGATGGTAAAGAGCTTTTTTATGCCTATAAATATCATCCCTTGTGAGATTGTGCGCGAAAGTGATGGGCTCGCGCTTAGCTCGCGCAACGCCTATTTGGATGAGGAGGGAAAGCTTATGGCGCTTAAGCTTTCGCGCTCCTTGCTAAATGCCAGCTCGCTTATTAAAAAAGGCGAGATCAGCCTAAATATAATCCGCGAAAAGATGCTTAGCGTGCTTGAGCCGCTGGCGGTCGATTACATAGCGTTCGTGGATTATAAATTTAATGAAATTTTGCAGATCAAGCAAGGCGATACGATAATACTGCTTGCCGCAAAGGTTGGCACAACCCGCCTGATCGATAATATCTGGCTGTAAAATGGCAAAACTCCATCTCGTTTCTCTAGGCTGCAATAAGAATTTAGTTGACTCCGAGATCATGCTCGGGCGTCTGCAAAACTACGAGCTCACAGATGAGCCTGCTAGCGCGGACGTGATGATCGTAAATACCTGCGGCTTCATAGCAAGTGCCAAGCAGGAGAGTATCCGCGCGATTTTGAAGCTTAGCGAGCAGAAAAAAAGCGGCGCGCTGCTGGTCGTCACGGGCTGTCTGATGCAGCGCTACAAAGACGAGCTTATGCGCGAACTGCCCGAGGTCGATATTTTCAGCGGCGTCGGCGACTACGACAAGATCGACGAAATGATCTTAAAAAAGCAAAATTTATTCAGCCCACAAACCTATCTGCAAAGTCCCGCGCTTACCTCTTCACGCGTGATAACGGGCTCGAACTACCACGCTTACGTTAAAATTTCGGAGGGCTGTAATCAAAAATGCTCTTTCTGCGCCATTCCGAGCTTCAAAGGTCGCCTAAAAAGCCGCAGTATCGAGGACATCGAAGCGGAGGTGCGCGGCTTGGTAGCGCGCGGATTTTACGATTTTAGCTTTATCGCGCAGGATTCTAGCAGCTATGGTCGCGATCTAAGACGCGGCAACAAGGGTGGATCAAATTTTAAAGGCTCCGAAGGCGAGTTAAATTTTGCAAGCTTTCGCGACGGGCAGAATTCCGACGGCTCATGCGGCGATGCGGCAGATGGAATTTCCGCTCAAAGTAGGCTCGTCTGCGATAAGGGCTCTGGCGGCGAGAGTGCGGACGACGAAAGAGCCCACGAGCAAGACGTGGATCTAGTCGCGCTGATAAAACGCATCGAAAAAATCGAGGGCGTCAAGGTCGCGCGCGTGCTGTATCTTTACCCCACCAGCACCGACGAGCGACTCATCCGCACGATCGTGGGCTCACCCGTTTTCGCAAATTACTTCGACATGCCGATTCAGCACATAAACGATAAAATGCTAAGCCTGATGAAGCGCGGCGCAGGCACGGCGCGGATCAAAGAACTTTTAAATTTAATGCGAAGTGCGCCGGGCGCATTTTTACGAACGGGCGTCATCGTCGGACACCCAGGCGAAACAGACGTAGAATTTGACGAGCTTTGCGACTTTTTGCAAGAGTTTAAATTTGATAGAATTTCAGCTTTTGCCTACAGCAAGGAGGAGGATACGGCGAGCTTTGCGATGTCGCAAATCCCCGCACGGACAATCAGTCGCCGTCTGAATAAAATCGAAAAAATCACGCGCGAGGCGATAGATAGCAGCATGCGCGCGCTCGTAGGCAAAAAGATACCCCTAATAATCGAAGGTGCCAGCAGCGAGGGCGAGTTTTTTTACGGCGCCAAGCCTCTTTCATGGGACAAGGACATCGACGGCGAAATTTTAATCAACGAAAGCTGCGTGCAAAATCTAAAAGTAGGCGGTCTATACGAGTGCGAAATCACGGAATTTGCGGGCGATAGGCTGCTCGCGCGAGTACTAAGAAGCTCGTAAGAGAGATGAAAAATCCGCCTGAAATTCCAAGCAAAATTCTAGCCTTGCTGCGAGCTAGCAAAAATCTGCTTGCTTTTTCGCACGGCGTCGATAGCACGGCGCTTTTTTACCTTTTGGATGAGGCGGGCGTGAAATTTGACCTTGCGATCGTGGATTACAACGTCCGCTCGCAGAGCAAGGACGAAGTCGATTCGGCGCAGCAGCTCGCAGCCAAATTTAACAAACAAATCTACGTAAAAAGCGTGCGACTGGGCGCGTCAAATTTCGAGCACGAGGCGCGCGCGGCCAGATATGCGTTTTTCGGCCAAATTTGCCGCGAGCGGGGATATGAAAATTTGATTTTAGCACATCAATTTGACGATAAATTCGAGTGGTTTTTGATGCAGCTTGGGCGCGGTGCAGGGCTTAGCGAGCTACTAGGCATGCAAGAGCTTGAGCCCCGCGATGACTACGTGATCGCTCGTCCGCTTCTAGGCGTGCAAAAGTGCGAACTAGAGCGGTTTTTGCGTGAGCGAAACCTAAAATACTTCATCGACGAGACAAATTTAACGGACCGGTTTAAACGCGGATTTGTTCGCGCGAAATTTAGCGAGCCGTTTTTAAACGAATACTTTAGCGGCGCGAAAAAGAGCTTTGAGTTTTTGGCGGCCGACGCGTTAAGCTTAACTCCCGAAATTTCCAATCCCGCACCTAAAATTTACCTCATAAAACGCGGTGCAAACGAGATTCGTGGCGTCGATCAGGCATGCAAGCGTCTAGGACTCGTGCTAAGCTCGTCTCAGCGAAACGAATGCGCGCGCTGTATAGAAAATGGCACGGGCTGCGTGCTAGGCGGCAGGGTAGCCGTCGGCGCGGGCGTAAAATTTATCCTTGTAACGCCATACGTTAAGCCGGCTATGGAAAAGAAATTTAAAGAAGCGTGCAGGCGGCTCGCCATCCCGCCGATAAACCGCGGATTTTTATTTGCCGCAGGCGCGGATCTTGCGCTATTTGAGGAGCTTTTATGAGCGTTTATTTTACCTCAGATCTGCACTTCGGCCACGAGCTGGTGCTGAAAAAATACCCGAATTTTAGAAAAGGCGCGAACGTGACCGAGATGGATGAAAATCTCATCGCCGCTTGGAATGCGCTCGTTACGCCTGAGGATATCGTCTATAATCTCGGCGACGTCTCCTTTCACAAGGATTTTGCGCACACTTGCGAGTTACTTCGCAGACTAAACGGGCGACATTTTTTGGTGCTCGGCAACCACGATGGGCGCATCGCTGCTATGAAAAACGAGCTGTTAAGCCAGTACAAGGCGGACGGTAATTTTATGTTTGAGCAGATCGTAGGCTATGCCTTTGTGCGCCTATCGCATAAGAGAGCGGCTCTGTCTCACTACCCTATGATCGAGTGGGCAAACTGCCATTATGGCGCACTGATGCTCTACGGTCACCTGCACGCAGATATGGCTGAGGTTTCGGGCAGGGCGCTAAACGTGGGCTTTGATCTGCACGGCAAAATTTTAAGCGAGGACGAGGTGTGGTCGTATCTGAAAGATATCCCGCCCAAAGCGCATCACGCAAGTGAGCTAGAGGGCATTAGCGATAGCGACGACGTAGAGCAAAGGCGGGTTTTGATAGAAAATTTTTTGCGTAAAATTAATCAGAGTTCGTAAAAAATAGAATTTGCGGCGCAAGACGGATCTTTTTTGCGGCAAATGAGCTTAAATTTAAAATCGAGCTGATTTAAATACGAATGATTTTACTTGACCAAAATCCATTATGTAACGCGAGATAAAATTTAATAAAATGCGGCACAAACAGGCAACTAAATCGTATCAAGCAAGCGCAATTGCAAAGATAAAATTTTAAAATTCTGCCTAGGTGCGGAGCAAAAAATTTGATCTACCGAGCTTCCAGCATCGCGATTTTATTGATATAATCGGCGAAATTTAGATTTATCAGATTTGTTTTGATGAAGATGCGCGTGAAAATCACATAGCCGATCTCATTACTAAGCGTGCCGTCTGAGTAGATGAAAACGTTGGTGAGAAACTCACTATTTTCGGATTTATAGAAGGTTTCGATCTGAAAATTTAAAAGCTCATAAAATAGCTCGTCAGTATCGCTCATCGCCGCCTGCATCTCCTCGTCGATACGCATTATGTCGGCGTAGAGTACGCGCTCTTGATTGGCGACGACAAAACACGCGCGGTTATTAAATTTCAGTGCGAACATCGCCATGTTTTCAAAATCGCTTTGATTTTTTAGCAAGAAGTATAAAATTTTAAATAAACTAGCGTGCGAGCTAAATTCTATTCCAAAAGTCTCATCCGCCGCCTGTGCACTTGCGCGAGGAAATTCCACGATGAAGCTATCATCGACTTTTTGATAAATGCTATTTTCTTTAATCATATGATCATCGTTAAAATGCACCCTTTGATTTTCGTCGTCTATCAGCACGCAAGAGATTAAATTTTTATCACTCAGATCCGCAAAGCCCGCTAGCGAGGTAGCCAGATCGTTTTCTTGCGCGATGGGAAAACGATCGGATTTCTCATCCAAAATTCTTTTACCAAAGCCCAATTTTCTATAAAAAAACTCGCATGCGTCGGCACTTTTAGCGACGCCGAGGAATGATTTTGCTTTAAATAGTGCCATTTTTTCTCCTAAAATTGCAATTATACCGAAACACTATTATTTCAAACTAAAATTTAACGTCCTGCTCGGCGCTTGCAAAAAGCAGTTGCCTGATCGCCTCTTTGCCTACTTCGGTACTAAGCCCGGCTAAGCTTAGCGGGGCGCTGAGGCTGTAATTTATGCGCGAAAACGGCTTTGGCAATACCATCTCGTCCCAGCTACGAAATTTCCAAAAGCTGCTCGCTTCGTAATTTAGCGCGTAAATGTCTAAGTTTAGCCGCTGCGCAAGGATCACGGCGCCGTCCGCGACGCTATGAAGCGGACCACGCGGACCGTCGGGAGTGATGATAATGTCGGTGTCGCTTTTTATCTCTTTGATCGCGCCCATAAGTGCGCGCGCGCCGCCCTTAAAGCTACTGCCGCGGATCGCGCCGATGCCGAAATGCGAGATCACGCGCGTGATTATCTCGCCGTCTTTGTGATCGCTGATGATGACCTTGGCGCGCCTCTTGCCGAAATCCCGCAGCCACCAGCGCCTATAAGCAAAGCTCATCATCGCTAATCTTCCATGCCAAAACACGACGACGCAGGGCTTTTCGGGCAGCTTCGTGGGTGTAAATTTAACCCTGCACGTTAAAAAAATACACCAAATCAGGATAAAAATGAGATATTCAGCGACGCGGAAAAACAACCGCTTTTTAAGCGATAACTTGTCCATAAAGCGCCATTCTGGCGGTCTTTTCGATACATACTCTACGCGTTGTGCCTAGCAGCTCCTCGTCGCCTTGCGCGCAGATTAAAAAATTTGAAAAGCTTCTACCGCACGCGGTGCCATCCTCGCGCAGCTCCTCGAAATATACATCGAAAATTTTATCTTTTTGCGCTCTTGCGATCTCGTCTAAAATTTTAGCGTGAGCGCTTTGCAACCTGCTTAATCTTTCGCTTGAAATTTCATCGTCCAGCGGCTTTAAATTTGCTGCGGGTGTGAGCGGTCTAGGGCTAAATTTAAAGGAAAAAATCTGCTCAAATCTCACCGCCTCCAATACTTCCATCGTCTCGGCAAAATCCTCCTCGCTCTCGCTCGGATAGCCTACGATGATGTCGGTGCTAATTGCCACGCCCGGGCAACTTTGGCGTAGCCTAAGCGCGCGGTCTAGATACCACTGCTTGGTATATCCGCGCTTCATATCGCGCAAAACCTTACTAGAGCCGCTTTGTAGCGGCATATGCATCGATTTACAAATTTTAGGATTATTGCAAAAAACGTCCAAAAATTTATCGTCCATATGCAGCGGATGCGGGCTGGTAAAGCGGATGCGCTCGATGCCCTCTATCTCGCTAAGCCGTACGAGCAGGTCACTGAAGTCCATTTTTTCGTGCGCACTAGAAAAGCGCTTACCGTAGTTATTGACGTTTTGGCCGAGCAAAAATATCTCTTTGGCGCCGCGAGCTGCGGATCTTTCGGCTTCGCGCAAGATGATTTGAGCGGGGATCGAAATTTCATCGCCTCTAGTCTGCGGCACGATGCAGTAGGAGCACTTTTTGTCGCAGCCGATCATTATGTTTATGAAGGATTTATATGGCGAGCTCGCAAAATCGCCGAAGGCAAACTCGCTCTCGTCGTAGTTTATGTCTGTGCTGATAAATTTAGGAGTACGTACGGCTTGCGAAATTTTAGATACGTTTCTAGCACCCAGTACGAAATCCACAAATGGCGCGCGCTTAAAAATTTCTCCGCCCAGATGGCTTGCGGTGCAGCCGCAAACGCCGATTTTGGAGCCCTTTTTTCTAGCTTTATCAAATGCTCCGATCTCGCTGAAGAGCTTATGCACGGGCTTTTCGCGCACGGAGCATGTGTTTATTAAGATCAGATCCGCAATATTTACGTCGTCGGTAATCTCGTAGTCTTGATCTTTTAGCTGCGCGATAATATGCTCGCTATCGCGCACATTCATCGCGCAACCTAGGGTCTGGATGAAGAGGAGTTTACTCAAAGGATATGCACCTCGTACATATACTCATTTTCGTTCAGCCCGTATCGCACTATGCGCTGATACACGCTAAAACCCTTAGTATCGAAAAAATCCACCAAAGCGGCTAAATCTTTTTGAGAATTTTCTCTATCCAGATAAAATATTTTCTGTCCGCTCTTTTCTACTTGGGCTTGCAAATCCTCGATCTTAACGCTTTTTGGCTTAGAGGCGAGCTCCGTTCTGGCAAGTTTTAGCTGCATGATCTATCCTTTCATTTATCTTTTTAAACCCGCGAGTTTAGCGAAATTTAGATAATAATTCGTTTAAATAAAAATAAAGTCAAAATTCCATATAATACCGTACTTCAAAATTTAAAATCCAAATTTAGTAGCACGAAATTAAATCTTAAGGAAAATTTATGGAAAAAATCACCGACATCATCGAGTCGATTGCAAATGAAAAGGGGCTTGAGCCCGCAGATGTCAAAGAGCGCGTCAAAACAGCGTTCATCCAGACCGCAAAAAGACTTTTCGGCGAGGAGTATCTCTACGACAGCGAAGTCGATCCGCAGACCAAGCGCGTCAAGCTCTACCAAAAGGTTCACGTCGTCGCAGATGATGATGAGCGGCTCGGCGATCACAACTTCATCGCGCTGAGCGAGGCCAAAAAAATAGGAGAAAACGCAGAGATCGGAGATGAGCTAAGCTACGAAATAAATATAGAAAACCTCGGCCGCACGGCTTCCGGCGTGCTGGCTAGAGAGCTAAATTTCCACATCCAAAGGCTGCTTGAAGAGAAAATTTTTGAAAACTATAAAAGCAAGGTGGGCACCCTCACCCACGGCACGGTCACCAAGATCGATCACGACGGCACGACCTACGTAGAGATCGAGGATACGAAGGCTTTCATGCCGCAAAAAAACCGCATCAAGGGTGAAAATTTCAAAGTGGGCGACGTGCTGCAAGCCGTCATAAAAAACGTAGCCATTGACAAATCCCACGGTATCAGGCTGGAACTTTCGCGCACCAGCCCGAAATTCCTAGAAGCCCTACTCGCCGCCGAAGTCCCCGAGATCAAAGACGGCAGCGTCATCATCCAAGCCTGCGCGAGGATTCCGGGTAGGCGCGCTAAGATCGCACTTAGCGCCGTCTCGCCAAACGTCGATCCAGTAGGCGCTACCGTCGGCAAAGGAGGCGCTCGCATCGACGCGGTGAGTAGATTTTTAAGCAAAAATTTGCAAGACGGAAGCGGCGGAGAGAGTATCGACGCGTTTGAATACTCCGCAAGCCCCGAAATTTTGATCACTCGCGCGATGGCGCCCGCGATCGTAAACTCGGTCAAAATAACGCAGGACGGCAAGGCGATCGTCTACGTAAACCCCGATCAAAAAAGCAAAGCGATCGGCAAAAACGGTCTAAATATCCGCCTCGCCTCGATGCTGTGCGGCTGCGAGATCGAGCTTATCGAAACCGGCTCGGCGAACGAGAAAAAGGTCTCCAAGGAAGAAGGTCTTAAAAATCTCGAAGCGCTTTTCGGCGAGCTGTAAAAGCGAAGTGCACTTCGCTTTTTAAAATTTTGCAGGTTGCGTGCTCTATAAAATTCTACGCTTACCAAATTTTGCAAATTTAGTAATTAATGGAATTTTGTAATTTAGTACTCCACGAAATTCTATATTACATAGAATTTTACGCTGTTTCGGAATTTTAAAATTTAGCGTCAAAGCAAATTCTGACCGAAATTTTACGGCGCAGAATTCTAAGCTTAAATTCTATTCATTTGCGGATTTGAATTGATGCGATATTTAAATTTACACAGCGCGCAAAATTCCGCCCCAAGTTAAGTCGCGCCTACCGCTCGTATAAAATTTCGACGCCGCCGTAGTGCCAAAATGCCTTCGGCGCGAGGTATTCGCCGCCCAGGACGGCTAAGCTTAGCTTAAAATACTGCGGCGAAAATTCCGTGATTTTAGAGATTTCTTGCTCAAGTAGCGTCGTGCAGTAGAGGTTCGCCTCGCCGCGAGGTCTTAGCGTAAAACCCTCGCCGACGCGCTTAAGTAAAGAGGCGGCTAGGCGCACCTTTTGCTCCTCACTTAAAAAATTTATCCGCGCCGCGCCAAAGTCTCGCGCATGCGCCAAAAACTCCCGCATCGAAACGGCCGCGACGCCGTCTCGCTCGCCCTCGCCCGTTACGGCGTGCACTATCACGAGCGGGCGCTCGTGCACGATCATGCCTACGTGCGAGTATTTAAAATTCGTTGCGGTTGCGATTATGCGGCTGTCGGTGACGTCTCCTAGGCGAAAGACGAGATCGCCCGTGCGTAGATTTGATAAAATTTCATCCGGCACCCGCAGCGGCTCTTTTGCCGTAGGCGCGCGCGTGAGCGTCCAAAGCTCGCCGAGCCCGCCTAGAGCGAAGATCAGACAAACGAGAAACTTTTTGGCTAAAGCGCAACCTTCCATTTGCCGTCTTTTTTGACGAGTTTAACGCTCTCGGTGCGGTTCGTGCTGTTTTTAAAAGACACGGCGACTTTCACGAGCGCCGATTTCTCGTCGCTATTTTGCAGCTCGCCCGAGACGCTCTTTAGCCCGCCGCGCTTGGAAGCCTCCTCCTTGCCGGCGCCTGCCATCTGCATCAGTTTGCCGTTTATCATCTGCATAGAGCCGTCGTCCGATCTGTCCTTATCGGGTATATCTATAGCATCCACCAAAGTCTTAGAATCGCCCTCGTATAGGGCTCTGATGAAGTCCTCGGCTACGCCTTTGGGGTCGCTGCCGCAGCCTGCTAGAACGAATATCGCAATGAGCGCGAGTAGGATTTTTTTCATAAGCTCTCCTCGTAGAAATTTTGAGGTTCTATATACAAACGATAAATATTTTTTAAATTTAGATCTTTCTGCTCGGATGGAATTTATATCGCGTTTAGATTTGTGAAAGGCGTATTCGGTCGTGCTTTTGCTGAATTAAAATAGAATTTTGCATTCGAAGGAAAGCTCGTCTTGCCTCGACAAAATTTTATTTTGCTGAAGCGAAATTTTATAGCAGCTCCCGCAAACCGTGCCTTGCGGCACACCACTCAAACGGCGCCCAAACTCATTCGGTAGCGCGCGAGGCGAGCTTTGCTTGTCGGAACTAAATTTTAGCCGTATTTTGCGGCTAAAATTTTAAAATTTCAATGCCGCCTTCGTAGGATTGCTCGCT
>CAURUA010000019.1:0-32594 GCA_963528045.1 uncultured Campylobacter sp.
CCGTTTGGATCGTAGGCATTGGATGCGAAAACCTGCACATAACTGCCGTTTGCCACGCTGGTGCTGGTACTCTTTGCTGCAACGCCAGTCTTTACGCTCTCGCTTTTAGGCTCTTGCTTGCTAGCTTCTTTTTTAGACTCAGGTTTTGCTGGCTCTTTCTTGGTCTCAGCTTTAGCATGTTCCTTTTTAGCTTCCGTTTTTGAAAGCTCTTTTTTAACTTCTGCTTTTGCTTGTTTTTCGGGTTCTTTTTTAGGCTCTACTTTTTGCTCTACTTTTCTAATTTCGGTTTTAGAAGGTTCTTTTTTGATCTCGTCTTTTACAGACTCTTTTTTAGGCTCGGACTTTTTTACGTCCGTTTTTTCAGACTTTTTGGCTTCGTCTTTAGGCTCAATCTTTTTACTTTCTATTTTAACTTCGGATTTTTTTGGCTCTTCTTTGATTTCGGGCTTTTGGATTTCTACTTTCTGTGCTTCAGGCTGAGCGCTTGCGACGACCTTGCTTTCGGAATTAGGCTCTTGGGTTTTTATCTCTACTTTGGTTGGAGCTGCAGATGCTGTATTGGGTTCTGATTTCACTTCTACAGGCTCAGGCTTTTGAACTTGCACGGCAGGCTTTTGCTCCGCTTTGGCAAGCTCTTCTTCACTAGGCATAGTAAGACCTGCGTTGGTGTCAATATCGTCCTTATTAATAGCCTTCATTATGATTAAAATGATTAAGAATAAAACTACGACGCCGGCTGCAACGGTAAGACCCTTTTTTAAATTCGCGTTCTTATCGACATTGCCGCTATTTATCACTATATCGTCTATGCTGCTCATATCGAAATTTTTGTCGTTCATACTCTCTCCTAAGATTATTATTTACTTTGTAAATTCTACCACGCAAAATTTACGAAATAAATAATTCGGGTAAGCTTACCCGAATTTATTAAATTTAATACATCGCGCGATCGTAGATGATAAAGCGGTGCGCCAAATCCCGCACTTCCTCTTTAACCTGCGCTTGAAGCTTGGAATTTGAGATGTCGCTTAGCACGTCGGCGATTTTATTTCCGATAAATTCAAATTCTTTCTCCTTCATGCCGCGCGCGGTAAGTGCGGGGCTGCCGACGCGGATACCGCTGGTGACGAACGGGCTGCGAGTCTCGCCCGGAACGGTGTTTTTATTCGTCGTGATGCCTGCGTTTTCAAGCGCGGCGCTAGCGTCCTTGCCGCTAAAATCTCTATTTAAAAAGCTCATTAAAATCAAATGGTTATCCGTGCCGCCGCTTACTAGATCAAAGCCGCGCCCAACCAGCGTCTCGCCCAAAACTCTAGCGTTTGCTTTGACCTGCTTGGCATAGACCTTCCACTCGGGGCTTAGATTGTGTTTAAAGCCCACCGCCTTAGCAGCGATGACGTGCATTAGCGGGCCGCCCTGGATACCCGGGAAGATCGCCGAGTTGATCTTTTTAGCAAATTCCTCGTCGTTGGTCATTATGATGCCGCCGCGCGGACCGCGAAGCGTTTTATGCGTAGTCGAGCTTACGACGTGGCAGTGCGGAAACGGATTAGTATGTTCGCCCGCGACGACGAGCCCTGCGACATGCGCTACATCGGCGAAAAGAAACGCGCCCACGCTATCTGCGATCTGCCTAAATTTGGCGAAATCTATCTCGCGCGTATAGGCGCTCGCACCGCAAACGATCATCTTTGGTTTTACGATCTGAGCGATCTCAAGCACCTTATCGTAGTTTATGCGGCCGTCAAGCTCCACGCCGTACTCGAAGCTCTCATACATCTTTCCGCTGCTTGAGACCTTCGCGCCGTGCGTCAAATGCCCGCCGTGGCTAAGCGCCATGCCTAAAATTTTCTCGCCCGGTTTCAAAAACGCAGCATATACGCCTTGATTGGCTTGACTGCCGCTGTTTGGCTGGACGTTTGCAAACTCACAGCCGAAGAGCTTTTTACAGCGATCGATCGCGATCTGCTCAATCTCATCTACAAACTCGCAGCCACCGTAGTAGCGCTTGCCGGGATAGCCCTCGGCGTATTTATTCGTTAGCACCGAGCCCATCGCCTCCATCACCTCAGGATAGGTAAAATTTTCGCTCGCGATCATCTCCAAATAATCGCACTGACGGGCAAGCTCTTTGTTGGTTAAACTAAAAATTTCATTATCGAATTTTTCTAAATTTGACACGTTCACTCCTTCTCTAAATTTAGCGGCCTCATCGCAGGGAACAAAATCACGTCGCGGATCGACTTTTTATTCAGCAAAATCATCGCCAAGCGGTCGATACCGAGCCCCCAGCCGGTAGTCGGCGGCATCGCGTAGCTAAGCGCGCGAACGTAATCCTCATCCATCTCGTGAGCTTCGTCGTCGCCTGCATTTTTGGCGTCGATTTGCGCCTTAAATCTAGCGTATTGATCGAGCGGATCGTTCAGCTCGTTAAAGGCGTTGGCTAGCTCTTTACCTGCGATATAAAGCTCAAATCTCTCGGCTATTTGCGGATTTTCGTCGCTTCTGCGCGAAAGCGGGCTGATCGAGATCGGAAAATCCACGATGAAGGTCGGATTTATGAGCTTAGCTTCTACGTAATTATCAAAAAGTTCGCTCTGCAGGTGGCCTAGATCGAGCTTTTCATTGACTTCAAATTTATCCTCTTTGAGTTTGGCGATGATCTTTTCGCGATCATTTACGATCTGCGGCTCGATGCCGCCTATCTGCGTAAGCGCGTCGAGATACTTTATGCGCGCAAAAGGCTTTGAAAAATCGATCTCGCGCTCATCGTAGGTTAAAATTTCGCCTAGCCCGAGCCTCTTAAATAGCGCTTTAAATAGCTCCTCGGTTAGGTTCATCGCGTCGTTATAATCATGCCACGCCCAGTAGAATTCTATGCTGGTAAATTCTGGATTGTGCGTCAGATCCATACCCTCGTTGCGGAAGTTTCGGTTGATCTCAAAGACCGCCTCCATGCCGCCTACTATAAGGCGCTTAAGATACAGCTCCGGCGCGATACGTAGGTAGCGGTCGACGTCGAGAGCATTGTGGTGCGTGATGAAAGGCTTAGCGTTCGCGCCGCCTGCGATTGGGTGCATCATCGGCGTTTCAACCTCTAAAAATCCGTGTTTTTCAAAAAAACTGCGGATCTCGCTAACGATGATCGAGCGCTTGATAAAATCCTCGCGGATCTCCGGGTTCATTATCATATCGAGGTATCTTTGGCGGTAGCGCATCTCGATATCGACGAGACCGTGAAATTTCTCCGGAAGCGGGCAGATCGCTTTGGACGCGAGCGTTATTTTGCTAGCATGGATCGAAAACTCGCCCGTTTGGGTGACGAAAGCGTATCCGCGCACCAAAATTATATCGCCTACTTCGAGATTTTTCTTAAATTTAGCGTAATCCTCCTCGCCGATGCTATCGCGAGAGTAATAAATTTGAATATTGCCGCTTTGATCTTCTATGTTTGCAAAGGTGGATTTACCCGCGACGCGCTTTAGTTTTAACCTTCCGGCAAGGCTTACCTCCTCGCTCGCTTTTTTATCCTCAGTATCTTTTATGTAGCCGAATTTTTCTCTAAACTCGGCTATGCTCATATCTTTTTTTAGAAAGTGCGGATAGGGATTGGCCCCTAAATTCCGAAGTTCCGACGCCTTGTCTATCCTTTGGATCTCTAACTGGCTATCAAACAATCTACTTCCTTTTTGCCGCGCATTCAGGGCAAATTCCATACAGCTGCATCATATGTCCCGTAAGCGTAAATCCGTGCTCTTTAGCGACGGCAAGCTGCTTGCGTTCGATAGTAGCATCTTGAAATTCTATGATCTTATTGCAGCTTTTGCAGATTAGATGGTCGTGGTGAGGCTTGTTGGCAAGCTCAAATTTCTTGCCCTGTGCGCCAAATGAGATCGACGTAGCCATCCCCGAATCCTCAAGCAAATTTAAGGTGCGATACACCGTCGCTATGCCTACGTTTAGCTCCGGAAATTTCGCTTTGATCTCGTTGTGAAGCGCCTCAGGTGTGAAGTGTTTATTGTTGTTATAAAGCGTGCGGAGCAAAACCTCGCGCTGCTTAGTATATTTTAGACCGCTAGCGGCAAGCGCCTTTTTAAACTCAACAATTAGAGCGTCAAACTCTAAATTTTCGATTTTTGCATTCATAATTTTGTCCTTTCTGTAGAATTTACTTCTGAACTAGCGTTAAAATCGCTATGTTCAGTGCTTTGATTTTGATCCAAGTTCATACGGGCGGTAGAATTCTGATCTTTTAAGAGCTTGTCATCCATCTTAGAACCGATGGAATCTAAGCTTTGTTTGATCTTCGGATCGTCTTTGAGATTTAAAATCCAATTTCCGATTTTTAAGAAAATCGGCGCAGTTTTGCTGCTTTCAAAATACTTTTTAGTCTGTTCGTTCATCGACATAGGACCGCTTGCAAGCGTAACGATAACGGCAAAAATCAAGAAAATTTTACTTACGCTAAAAACGAAACCGCCGATCTTATCGACAAATCCGAGTCCACTCCATTTAAAGAATTTTGAAATAATTTCGCCTATAATCAGACACGAGATCCATACGCCAAAAAGCACAGCGATAAAGCCGATGAGAACCTGCGTCGTATCGCCTGAAAGCACGCCATTTGCATTCTGCAAAGCTGGAATTTTTGCTGCAATCCACTCGCCTGCCATAGTTTTATAGCGCATCGCGGCAAAAAGACCGCCGATGAGACCCAAAATTCCAAAAATTTCTTTTACGATGCCATTAGTGATGCCGCGTAGTCCGAAGAGCACTACGAGTACTAAACAGCCGACGTCGAACCAATTAATACCTTCCATCAAGCACCCACCACGCCTATTAGCTCTTGTAGGTTAGTCGAGTACCTAAACGCCGTATCTTTTGAAATTTGATTTGCACGGATCGCTTTAACCATCGCTTGAGTTTGAGTTATCATACCGGTAGATTGCTGATTTAGCTGCATTTGAGAGTAAATTTGATGCACCTTGTTTTCGCGGATTAGATTCGCTACGGCATTGTTATTTAGCAAAATTTCATGGATCGCGATACGTCCACCGCCAAGCTTCGGCAAAAGCGATTGCGAAATGACCGCGGTAAGTGAGACAGAGAGCATATTTCGCACTTGGAGCTGCTCGCCGCCATCAAAGCTATCGATAATACGGTTGATCGTTTGCATCGCGGAGTTGGTGTGTAGCGTACCAAATACCAAGTGACCGGTCTCAGCTGCGGTAATGGCGATCGAGATAGTCTCTCTATCGCGCATCTCACCAACTAGGATAATGTCCGGGTCCTCACGCAAGGCAAATTTTAACGCATTAGCGTAGGAATGGGTATCGGTGCCAATATTTCTGTGAGAAAAAAGTGCTTTTTTATTGGTATGGACGAACTCGACCGGATCTTCAACAGTGATGATGTGCTTGCGCTCTTTTTCATTGATCTCGTTTAGCATCGCGGCAAGAGTAGTTGATTTACCGCTACCGGTAGGCCCGGTAACCAAAATCATACCTTTTTCGTGCTTGACTACCTCTTTAAAAATCGTAGGGGCTTTTAAATCATCCAGGCTAGGAATATCGATAGGAATAATACGAAATGCGGCAGCCAAATCGCCGTTCATAGTGTAGTAGTAATTACCACGGAAGCGTCCGATATTAGGAAGCTCGATCGCAAAGTCAAGCTCTTTATTTTCCTCGAGCGCACTTTTTTGAGCATCGGTAATGAGCGCGTAGCAGATATACTCGATATCCGTGCCCTTAAGCGGATCCATGGCAAGTGGGCGCAGTGTGCCGTCGATACGTATTTGAGGCGCCGAGCGCGAAACTAAGTGGAGGTCGCTCGCTTTGTTAAAAACGACGGTTTTTAGTAGGGTTTCGATATCTACTAAATTTCTTTGAACTTCTTCCATAAAATTCCTTTCAATCGATGATTTTCGGTACTACGAAGTAGCCGCCTTCGGACTGTGGAGCATGCTTTAAGACGCTTTCTGCGACGTCGCTTTTGCGTGGGATATCTTTGCGAAACGGAGTACCGCCTTTTAGCGTAGTGATGGCCGCCTCGCCGCTTTGCAAATCCAGCTCATTTAGAATTTCTACAAAATCTACGATATTATTTAATTGCCCTTTAAATTCTTCTCGCTTAGCATCTGGAATTTTAAGAGCGGATAGCCTTTCCAGCTTGCTTAGCAAGGTATCGTCTATTATCATAACTTTCCTTTTTCTGATAAATGCGACATTATATCATAAAAATTCTTTATCTTAGGCGGTATTTAAAATTTTTTATGCTACAATTACGCCGATTTTCTCAAATAAAGGACTAAGTTTTGGCTTTAAAAGACGACATCGAAGGCGTGAAAAAAGAGATTGGCACAGAAGAGCAGTTTCTAGAAAGCGTCATAAAAAGTGAAATTTTCGTAAAAAAATACAAAAAGCCGCTGATATTTTTGGCTGCGGTTTTGATCGTAGCTTTTATCGGATATTACGCAAATGAATTTCTAAGCGATCGCCGCATAGCAAGTGCTAATGCGATCTATGACGAGCTGCTTAACAAGCGCGACGACACTAAGCTAGCCGAGCTTAAGCAAAAAGATATAAATCTATACGCTCTTTATATTTTGCAAAACGGCTCTGCAGACGAGCGAGCGGCGCTAGAAAATACCCAAGGCATCGATGTTATGCTAAAAGAGATAATAAATCTACAAAACGGCAAACAAGGCGGAGTGCTACTCGCCGATTACGATTCTTTGCTTAAAGGCTACGACCTGCTAAAAGAGGGCAAAATCGAGCAAGCTCACGCAGAGCTAGATAAAATTCCACTCAACTCGCCAGTTCGTCAAATCGCACTTGCTTTGAAACACTATGGAGGCAATAAATAATGAAAAAAACGCTGATATTTACGCTTTTACTATCGTTTTTATTTTTAGGCTGCTCGACGAAGCGCCAGTATTTCGAACCTAGCGACGAAAACATCACAGGCGATATGAAATTTAACGGCTCACTGCCATCGGAAATCGTAGCGGTTAGTAAAGATGGCGCGACGCTAAAAGACGGCGAAGTCATCTCTAAAAACGGATTGGTGAAAAATTTCAAAGTCTTAAAAAGTGAGAAATTTTTAGGCGAATATGACGGAAATTTCGTCGTAACCGACATCAATGGCACGCTTAAAGTAGTTAGCGGCACAGGCGCCGTAAAATTTGAAAAAGCCCTCGGCAGACAAGCGCTCAGTGCAAATATACGCGGCGATGATTTGGCTTTAGTGATGAGCGATGATTCGATTATGCTTATCAAGCTAAGCTCGGGCGCAGTGGTACTTGATCATAAAGTAGGCGATGCATTCGCAATCGATTCGCGCGTGGCGTCACCGCTATTTATCAACCAACTTATCGCTTATCCTGCGTTAGACGGACTAGTCAGCATCGCAGAAAACGTAGGCGGGCGCTCGGCACGCGATTTCGTCGTGAGCAACCAGCCGTTTTTTAACAACATTATCGCCTTAGAAAACAAGGGCGATAACCTTTATGCTGTGACCGCCACTAGGCTAATGCTGGTAAGTCCTGCGGGCAATAAAAATCATAACGTAGACATCAAAGACGTGATTTTTAGCGGCGATAGAATTTATCTTTTCTTAAAAGACGGCAGAGTCGAGCTACTAGATCGCGGGCTAAATTTACTCAAATCGCGTAAATTTACCTTCGCGCAGTTTGGCGGTGCGCTGCTTAGCGGCGGTTATCTGTATATCATCGAGCGTAACGGCTACGTGATCCGCACCGACGAAAATTTAGAAGGCCAGGCGATCTACGAGCTAAATGGCGAGTTCGAGGATAAGTCTTTTATCTCAGGCAGCTCGTTTTACTACGGCGATAAAATTTTAAATTTTGATGCTAGATAAAATTTCAAAACTTTGCGTTCGCGAAGGGCTCTTGCTTCAGAAATTCCAAACGCTAAATATCGCTAGCTTCACGCGCTCGCGCTCATACGGCGCGTATTTCGGCGTGGATCTAAAAAGCTACAACGTCCTTTTATTTATGCGCGACGCAAAATCTCGCTTTGTAATGCGCGACGCGGAATTTCTGCTATCGCTCGCAAGCGACATTAGCGCAAACCTAGGCAAGGTCGTGAAAAAGCGCGTGCTGTTTTACAACTCACAGATGTGCTCTAAAAGCGCGAAATTTTTAAAAGAAAACGGGTTTAGCCTCTATGCTTTTGTGTGACGTAGGAAATTCCAGAGTTAAATTTTATAAAGGCGGCGTAACGCAAAGCATGCCCATAGCGGAGTTTATGCGGTACGAGCCGAAAGAGCAAATTTTTTTCATTAGCGTAAACGATAGCGTGAAAAAAAAGCTGAAAAACCCTCTGTTTGTCGATCTGGCGCCGCACTTTGAGCTAAAAACAGCCTACCGCGGGCTCGGGATCGACCGCATAGCGGCGTGCTCCGCGGTAGCGACGGGCATCGTCGTCGATGCGGGCAGCGCGATCACCGTGGATTTGATGTTTAGAGGCTCGCACTTAGGCGGATTTATAATGCCGGGCATTAGCACACTTTTAAAGTCGTTTGCGAGCATCGCGCCGGTGCTGGACGTGACGCTTTCAACCAATATCGATCTGGATCCGCTGCCACAAAAGACCGCAAGTGCCGTAAACTACGGGATTTTAAAGCCGATCGTGCTTACGATCGAAAACATCGCGGGCAATAATAAAATTTACTTCACGGGCGGCGACGGAGCCTATCTGATGCGGTATTTTCGCAACTCGATCTATGAAAAGGATCTGATCTTTAAATCGATGGTGAGTTTGATCGCAAAAAAGGGGCTCGCATGATAACCATAGCCCTACCAAAAGGCCGCATAGCCGACGATACGCTTAAAATTTTCAAAACCATCTTCGGGCTTGATTTCGCCTTTGAGGATCGCAAACTCATAATGCAAGAGGGCGATTTTAAATTCCTCTACGTCCGTAACCAAGATATCCCTACTTACGTTATGGGTGGTGCGGCGGATATCGGCGTAGTGGGGCTTGACGTGCTTGAGGAGCACCGCCCGGACGTGCTTACGCTGCTCGATCTTAAAATCGGAAAATGCCGCGTCTGCGTGGGCGTGCATGCGGGCACCCAGCTAAACTACGGTGCTCCGAGCCTAAAAATCGCTACGAAAATGCCCAACATCACTCGCGAATACTTCGCCTCAAAAGCGGTCGCCGTAAATATCATCAAACTCTACGGCTCAATCGAGTTAGCCCCGCTCATAGGGCTTGCCGACGCTATCGTCGATGTCGTGGAGACCGGCGCTACGATGAAGCAAAACGGGCTGCAACCCGCAGAAACCGTGATGCAAAGCTCCGCGCACCTCATCGCCAACAAAAACAGCTTCGTACTAAAACGAGATGAAATTTTAAACCTGCGGGATAAACTAGCCCGCACGATCGCCTAACGCTCGCTTACCTGCCGCACGGTGCCTGCGGCCAGCGCGGCATATTTTGCGTGAGTAAATCATCGCCGCCTTGGCGCAGTGTCGTTTAAAAAACCTCTGCTACGTATATAATTTTACGGCGGCAACCGCACCGATTAAATTTCAAACCAGCTTACAAATTTGATCTATCAAGAAACGGAAGCGCTGTCGAGCCACGGGGCGTAAAATTTTAAAATTCTATCGCTACAAATTTTAAAATTTAGCCTAAATTTGCAGCTCGTAGAATTCCGAAATTCTAAAACCTTGCGGCATAGAATTTCAAAATTCCAAAATCTCGCTCCACAATTTCACGCCGTAAAATTTCAAAATTTTGCAAATTCTAAATTTGGGCTCAAATTCTCGCGGCTTGGAAACGGCAGAATTTCGGATTTTCAACTTGCGAAATTTCGTCGCTGAAAATCGCGCGAAATTTAATCGGTGCTACTCTTTAAGCGTAGAAAGTAGCCCGCGCCAAAATCAAGATGTTAGCCGCTCACGGACCAATCCCTGCTACGGCGATATTTGAAACACTGCTTTATAAGACTTACAAAGCCCGCGTAAACGGCATTACTACCTATATTTTTAGGAAGGACAAACACGTTTAGCACGATCAATATATATATATATATATATATAGCGCGCGAAAAATGCCAAATACAGCCGTTTAACAATTTTGATAAATTTTTGGATTTAAGACAGGTTGCATCCCGGCGCGCGGCTCGGCTCGAGCCTAGTCCGCGCTAGCTCGATTTTAGGGTACCGTTTGCTTGGGTCAGCTTTGTTTCGGATTTTTTCTGCACGTCTTGAGTCTGTTTTTTGCGTACTTTACTAAATTTACTTGACGAAATTTTACCGCGATAAAATTTTACGTAGTAAAAACTATGCCTAAAATTCCAAATCCGCTAAAGTTTAAAATTTTAAAGCTGCGCGGGGATTCGCCAAAGTAAGACTTCGCAAAAATTTAGCTCGAAATTTAAAAACACTCATGCCGTTTATCATGCAACAGGTAGGCTAGTGCGACAATATAATTCAACTCTGTCGAGGTATGGCGAGCTGTTATTGCGGCAACTCAAACGGCGCGCTACAAGCCTTGCCGATGCAATAAAGCAGAAGTGGTCTGTGTTTTTGTAAATTTATGGCAGATAAAATTCCGCCGCGATAAACGCAATAAATTTAGATATCGCGGACGATCTGCGTGATTACGATTCTTATGTGTCGCTCAGCAAATTTTGTGCGCGGCAAGCTTTGAGCCGAAAATATTGTCGTCTCTTATCGCAACCGCGCCAAAGCCTAGGCTCTCTGTGCGCTTAAGTCACTTGCGTGCGGCGCAACAATTTTAACCAACCTAGCGCGGCGAGAGAGCCGCGCTTACGCCGCGATGATTTCGCGCACCTTTTCGGTGAAATTATCGCTCACGATGTATTCGGTCGGATAAACGAGCACCTCGCTGCCGTTGCGGATCCGCAGAATCAGCCGCTTGGTGTTTTTCAGCGCCGTGTCGCAAAAGGCGAGATGGTAAATTTTATAAATTTTCTCACGGCTAAGCTCGCCTAAGCTTAGCTCAAACTCGAAATCCTGCGCGTTTTTGCGCTGTGCCTCGCGCTCTTTGCGCGCCTTAAGGGCGGGATCCTCCGCAGTAAACCCGCCCCTTCGCTCCGTGAAATTCCCGCTGCCGTAGCCGCCGCCTCGTTCGCCGCCGAAGCCGGAATTACCGCCGTTAAAGCCCCCGCGCTCCCTACCGCCGAAACCTCGCACCTTGCTAGGCACGTAGCCGTCGATATTCTGCGCGGCATCTAGGGTTAAAATTTCATCCAAATAAATTTGAAATTTCCCGCCGTAAGGGGATGTATTTTTGCTAAGCCGCGCCCAAAACGCCATCGGGCGCTCCAGCTGCGCATCCGTTAGCGCAGTGACCGCATCACAAATATCGCCGAATGCGCTCATCTCGAAGCTGCCCGCAAGATCAAGCACCGTGAGATTTGCCATCTGCTTACCAGATTTGGTCGTGCGGGTGTGGACGTTTTCGATCTTGCCGACGCACAAAATTTTAACGCTCGCATCCTCGTCGCCCACCAGTTCGTCGAATTCGTTCGATTTAGTATGTGCAATCGCTCCAAACTGCGCGGCGTAGGCTTTGAGTGGATTCTCGCTCAAAAATACTCCCGCGCGTGGACGAAAGCTCGCATCTCGAGCGTTTTGCAGGCTCATCATCGAAAGAAACGACAGCTGATACGCCGCGCCGCCGACCGCGCTTTTTGAAATTTTAATCATAAAAGCGTACGGACGCTCCCGCTCCTGCGGGCTTAAGCTTTCAATCGCCTTTAGCGCATTATCGAACACCGCAAGCTCGAAGCTGCCGTGCAGATCAAGCACATTTAAAATCCCCATTTTTTTGCCCGTTTTCGTCATGCGCGTGGATAGATCCTCGATCCGCCCTACGCTAAGCACCTCGGCGCTATCGCCGTCAATCTCGCTAAACGCCGAAGATAGCGTATAGTCGATGCCCTCCATCTCCTCTTTATAATCATCTAGCGGATGCCCCGAAAGATACACGCCCACTGTCTGCTGCTCAAATTTTAAAATTTCGCCCTGCGGAAATTCCTTGTCGGTATCGACGAAGCTTACGCTCATGCCGCTCGTCATATCCTCATCCTCTCCAAAAAGCGAGCTCTCGGCGTCCTTTTTAATCTCGGTGATCTTTTTCATCACGTCTAGGATATTTTCCATATTTTGAATCATCGCTAATCGGCTCTTGCCCAGACAATCCATCGCGCCTGCGTAGATCAGCGACTCGATGACCTTTTTATTGACGCGGAAATTATCCACGCGCGAAGCGAAATCGTCGATGCTTTGAAATTTAGCCTCGCTTTGAAGCTCCAAGATATTCTCGATCGCGGCACCGCCCACACCCTTGATCGCGCCTAGGCCGTAGATGATCGAGGTGCCCGATTTGGAGTTTTCGTCGTCCACGACGCTAAAGCCCCTTAAGCTTTGATTGATCGACGGCGGCAAAAGCCCGATACCTAGGCGGCTTGCCTCGTCGATATATTTTGAAATTTTATCGGTATTGCCCTCCTCCGAAGTAAGCAGCGCCGCCATAAACTCCGCAGGATAGTAGGTCTTAAGATAGGCCGTTTGAAAGGTGATCATCGAATACGCCGCGGCGTGGGATTTGTTAAAGCCGTAGGAAGCAAATTTCATAATCAGATCAAATAGCTCATCCGCCTTAGCTACGTCAAAGCCCAGCTCTTTGGCGCCGCCTAGATACTGCTCGCGCATGTGAGCGAGCTTCTTCTCATCCTTTTTACCCATCGCGCGGCGCACCAGATCGGCATCGCCCAAGCTAAAGCCGCCCACCTTCTGCACGATCTGCATGACCTGCTCTTGATAGACGATGATGCCATATGTTGGCTCTAAAATTTCTTTTATCTCGGGGAAGATATAGCTAGCGCTCAGCTCGCCGTGTTTGATCCTGATAAAATCAGGTATTAGATCCATCGGCCCAGGGCGATAGAGCGAGATCATCGCGATGATATCCTCGAAGCGATCCGGGCGCAGGTTCATCGCCAGATCCTGCATGCCCGCGCCCTCGATTTGGAAAATCCCCAGCGTGTTGCCGCTTTGAATGGTTTTGTAAGTTTGTGGATCGTTAAAGTCTATCTCCTCCCAAACTATGTCGCGATTATAGCGGCGCTTGACGAGCTTGATGGCGTTATCGATCACATCGAGGTTTTTTAGACCTAAAAAGTCAAATTTTATCAGATCTACGTCCTCGAGATAATTTTTGGTGTATTGCGTTACTAGGCGCGCATCCTCGCCCTTATCCTGCTTAAATAGCGGCGCCTTGTTCCACAGCGGCTCGTTTGAGATCACTACGCCCGCGGCGTGCATGCCTGCGTTACGATTTAGCCCTTCAAGGCCCAGCGCAAACTCCCAAACCTGCTGTGCGATCGGATCTGCGTCGATAAATTCCTTCAGCTTCGGCTCGGCGTCGTAAGCCTGCTTGAGCGTGATGCCGAGTTTATCGGGGATCAGCTTTGCCATCTTATCGGCCTGCGAAAGTGGCATGTCGCAGACGCGAGCCACGTCGCGGATAACGCCGCGCGCGAGCAGCTTACCGAAGGTCGCAACCTGCGCGACGTTAAATTTGCCGTACTGATCGATGACGTAGTCGATCACCTCGCCTCTGCGCGCCTGGCAAAAATCCACGTCGATGTCGGGCATCGAGATACGCGACGGATTTAAAAATCGCTCGAAAAGCAGATTATACGGGATCGGATCAAGGTCGGTAATGCGAAGCGCGTACGCGCAGATGCTGCCTGCCGCAGAGCCGCGACCGGGGCCTACGGGGATGTCGTGATCCTTCGCCCAGTTGATGAAATCCTGCACGATGACCATATAGCCCGAAAAATGCATGTTTTTGATGATGGCAAGCTCCTTTTCTAGGCGCTCGCGATAAATTTCATGCCTCTCGGGATCGATAAATTTAAGGCGCTCTTTAAGCCCTTCGCGGCAGAGATGATCGAATAAAAAATCATCGTTTGCAAAGCTATAGCGTTCGTCCGGCTGCGGCAGCGAAAGCCCGAGCTTATCGGCGTATTCGATCGTAAATTTAAAATTCGGCGGCGTCGGCGCATAGTCCTTCTCGTCGAAGGCAAATTTCAAATTGCACTTATCTACGATCTCGGCGGTGTTTTCGATCACTTCGGGAATGTCCGCAAAAAGCCGCCTCATCTCCTCGTCGCTTTTTACGTAAAATTCCGAAACGACGTGTTTTAGGCGGTCGCCGTCGTTGATCGTCTTGCCCATCGAGATGCACTGATAGACGTCGTGGGCCTTGGCGCGATCCTTGCGCGAGTAGTGAGCGTCGTTGGTAGCGATGATCTTGACGCCGATTTCGCGCGAAAGGCGGATGAGGTCTTTATCGACGTTTAATTGCTCGCCGATGCCGTGGCGCATGATCTCGAGATAAAAATCCTCGCCGAAAATTTCTTTATACTCGAGTGCCGCTTTTTTCGCCGCTTCGTAGCCGCCCGCGCCGCGCTTTAAATTTCGTTCGCTTCTATTTAGATGAAATTCCACCTCGCCCGCTAGGCATGCCGAGGAGCAGATGAGCCCCTCGCTGTGCTCTTTTAAAATTTTTTTGTTGATCCTCGGGTAGTAGTAGAAGCCGTCCAAAAACGCGCGCGAGCTAAGATACATCAGATTTTTATAGCCCGTCTCGTTTTTGGCGAGCAGTATCAAGTGGTAGCGCTGGCGGTCGCTTTTATCGCCGATGTCATCGTGGTTGTGCAGGTAGGTCTCGATGCCGATGATCGGCTTAATGCCGTGCTTTTTCATCGTCTGATAGAAATCTATCGCGCCGAACATATTGCCGTGGTCGGTGATCGCGCACGCCTTGGTGCCGCGGCTCTGTAAAAGCTCGGCGAGCTCGCTTACTTTATTCGCGCCGTCTAGCAGCGAATACTCGGTGTGAAGGTGCAGGTGGGTGTAGTCGCTCATTTTTGGTCCTTTTTTGATTTGGAGATTATAGTAAATTCGGGCTTTAGAAACGGTCAAATTTAATGGAATTTTAGCTTAAATTTCAGTGCGAAATTTTACGAGCAAATTTTGTTACAGAATTTTACTTCAGAGGTTTTACATTCTGGGTTTTGCGGATTAAATTTTGACAAAATTTTAAGCTTAAAATACTGTGATGAAATTCCACTATCATAAAATTCCGCCTCGATGGAATTTTGGTTCAACATAGTTCCGCAAAATTCTACGACTTAGATCGTCGTAAAATTTTGCGGTTTAAAATTCGAGCTTGCAAAGCCTTGCGGCTCTACGATCTTGAGAATTCCACGATCGCTTTGGCAAGCTCTCTAGTAGGATCGACGAAAATTTTATCGCTTTTGATTAACGGCAAAAATAGCGGTAGCTCTGTGCAGGCAACGACATAAATATCAGCATCGATTTTGCCTAGCAAATTCTCAAAAGCCCCCACGTATTCAGCAGTCCTGCCCGCCTTAACGCCTTTGTATATACAATCCATCAAAACCGCTTGATTTTCTTCACCAAGCTCCACGCTGATTAGCCCCGCTTCTTTGAGCGGATCGTCGTAAATTTTAGCTTTTTTTGTACCGATAGTGGCTAGCACGGCGATTTTATGGGCGTTTGGATAATTTTTACGGATTGCTTTTACGGTAACCTCGGCGATATGAATTAGCGGGATTTCCGCCGCAGCTTCTACATCGTCTGCGAAAAAATGCGCCGTGTTGCACGCCATCGCAAACGCCTTGCAGCCTGCATTCTTGAGCCTAACAGCGCTCTCGCTTAGGCGCGGAAGCGGATTTGCACCTTTACCTAAGATAAATGCCGTGCGATCTTCAATCTGCGGATAGCTATCGATTACAAGCGGAATATTTTCTTGATCGCTGCCCGCAGCAGTCTCTTCTATAATCTTCATATACAGATCCGCACTTGCCAAAGGTCCCATTCCGCCGATAATCCCAACTCTTTTCATAGCTCGTCCTTTCTAAATTTTACTTGGGCTAATTCTCCCACTTACTCATATCCATTTCGTTTTCGCTCTTTGCGACGTAGATCGACGCCACAACATCGCCCGTTACGTTCATCGAAGTTCGCCCCATATCCAAAATCGCGTCAATGCCTAAAATCATTCCGTAAGCGATCGCTACATTACCGCTTACCTTGACGCCGATAGATTCTAGTACTAAAAGCAGCATCAGCGCACCAGCTCCCGGAACTCCAGCAGTTCCGATCGCCGCAAGCATCGAAGTGATGATGATCGTGAGATAATGGCTGCTGTTTAGATCGATACCGCAAGCATTAGCGATAAAAAGTGTGCACACGCCCAAATATACAGTCGTACCGTTCATATTCACCGTAGCGCCCACAGGTAAAACAAAGCCATAGATTGCCTTTGGAATGCCCATATCTTCGGCGGTTTGCATCGTAATCGGAAGCGTGCCGTTGGAGCTGCGGGTAACAAAAGCCGTAAGCATCGGCGGGCGCACTTTTTTAAGAAATTTAATCGGACTAACTCCAATAAACATACAAATAACGCAATAAACCGCAAATACTTGGATCGCAAGTCCCACGTATAGGGTAATCGTGACGTTTAGCAGCGAGCTGAAAGCCTCGATACCGCTTTTATTAAACACTACAAACATTAGCGCAAAAACACCGATTGGCGCGTATTGCATCACCCAGTGCACGACCTTAAACATAATCTCGCTCATTCCATCAAAAAAATTATAAACCGTATCGGCGGAGCTTTTAATACGCGCGTCGCTACTATCGCGGCAAAACGCAAGCCCTACGCCAAAAAATAAGCAAAACGCGATGATCGGCAAAATTTCGCCCTTGGCTATGGAATCAAAAGGATTCGTAGGAATTATATTAAGCAAAATTTTACTCATACTAGGCGCGTTTGCTACCTTTTCGACGGCCTTGGACGCATCGCTTAGATCAAGCCCGCTACCTGGAGAAAATATAAACGCACACGCTAGGCCGATGATGATCGCAAAAAGCGTAGTTATAGCGTAAAATATGATCGCCTTAACGCCTACTTTGCCAAGGTGCGCGGGCGAGATACTGCTAGTGCCTACGATGAGCGAACAGATGATGATCGGCACCATGATCATCTTTAAAAGTCTCACAAAAAGATCTCCCAAAGGCGTTAAAATCGCCACCCACGTGGTATCGCCTACCGGCATATTTTTAGGTAGTAACATACCGATCGCAGAGCCCAACACTAAAGCGATAATGATGCGCCAAAGCAAGCTTGAGTTAAAATAAAAAGCTAAGATTCCGCCTTTTTTCGTTTGTTTTTCTGACATGGACATCTCCCTGCACTAAGAATTTTAACGGAATTCTACCGCAACTTGCCATAAAATAAAATTTAATCGGTCGCCAAATGAAAGTTAAATTTGAAAATTCAATCGCGAGCTTGCCGCATTTTAAAGCTGAAATTGCGCGGCAGGCTTTGTCTTTTGAAGTTATGAAGCAGAATTTCAAAGGAAAAACGACGCTTGAAATTTTATGGAATTTGCGGATTTTGATGCAGTGAAAAGCCGAAATTTTGTGATGGTGGGCTCACTAGGACTTGAACCTAGGACCATCCGGTTATGAGCCGGATGCTCTAACCAACTGAGCTATGAGCCCGCCAGCGGTGAAAAAGAAATGTGATTTTACAAAAATAATCTTAAAACGGCGTTAAAATTCTAACCGCGTAATTTTATGGAACTGAGACCCGCCCAAATCGTGGCTAAATTTCACACCAAAGCGCGCAACCTTATCTGATTTCCCGATCAGATCACTTTCGTGCGCACAAGGTGGCGTAAATTTAAGACAAAATTTATATAAATTCCAGCTCTTAAATCCGCCGCGATAATCTAATCCACTCTTAAATCGCGTGAATTAATAACTCTTTTTTACGCTAATAGGCTCCGATAGCATTTTAGGGACGCCCGGTAATTCATACGTTCCCCGGCAGATGTTATTTTCGACATCGGGGCCTTTTGCGATGGTGATCGTTTTCTTTTCGCTGTCTACGCTGATTAGGAAGCATCTATCCCCCTTTGTGTTTTTAAGATATGCGGAATTCGCTCCGTTAGGCTCTAGCGGAACATTCGTCATAACCGAAAAATCGGATGCGAATTTGCCTTGAGAGATATAGTAAGCGTCTAGATCGTATTTAACGGTAATTAAATTTGTCGCTAATCTAGAAATCTCCGCATCATCTCTAGTGGTCAGCCCCGGTTCCGCAATCGCTACTGCAGGCAAGGCAATCGCTACGATACAAACTATAGCTATTATCGTCGCTACGGATACTTTTTGGGGCATTGCGTCGTATTCACAATTTTGTAGCGACTCTGCGGCGACGGCAAGCGAGCTTTTATTTTTGCGCGCCATGTCGTTGATGAAGGGCAAAAATAGAAATTTGCCGTATTCCATAAAACCTAATCCCGCAGGAGCAGTCCGACTCAAACGGTTAAGGATTAAACCCGACAAATAAGTTAAAATAGCCAAGATCCAACCGCCTAGAAAAAACCAAATAATGTTGCCTAAAATACGCATATTTTACCTCTTTATAAATTATGTAAATCAAGCGAGTCACCCGCCTCGGGCGGCTCGCACAGCCTCTCATACGTTTTATGGGTGTTTTCGCAACTCGCGCGAAAAGACGCGCCGAAGCGCTATGGCGCAGCAAAACGCTAAAACGTGTCGAAACACTAAGAGATGCTAAGGCGCGCACCCTTAGCGCGACGCGCCCACGCCTGCGGCTATGGCGTGCAAAACTCCCGTACGTAAAACGACTGCGGAATTGTAGGGGGGGGGGGGGGGTAACGGATTGGCAGCAAGCGCTTTCACGCGATAAAATTTTACCCTACAAATAGCTGTGGCAAGGGAGTTTGCGAAATTTAAAATTTATTTTGAAAAGGTTAGGAATTTTAAAATTTTGATGCTAAAATTTTGAAAAATTTTATAAATTTTATGAAATTTGCAAATTGAAATTTTAAAATTTCCACAGCGCGGTAAAGCGAAATTTTAAAATTCTGCCACGAATTTTGGCGCGGACTTTAGCAAAAACTTTCGCCACTGATTTTAATACAAATTTAACGCGCAGACTTACTGTGAATTTATGTAAATCCAGCATAATGCTTTGCCTAGGATTTTTGTGCAAAGTCTTTGCGACAAATTTTAGCAAGAAACCTTACGAGAGCTTTGATGCAAGCCTTTTCGAAAACGCTCGTCATAAATCTTTAAACGGATTTTATGGCCTCGGGCATATGTAGTCAATAAATTTTACGAGAATAGCATTCTTATCGCGGCAGTAACTAAGTTTTATCGAAATAGAAATTTAGCAAACGATTTTTGCGCCACCGCAAGCGTATTTGCTGAGATGAAATTTCAAAACAAAATTCTATCGCCACGTAAGCAGTGCCGCTATCAGGGTAAAATTTATAGACAAAATTCCTAGCACCGAACTAGCGCCAAAACTGTTACTTGATATTTCACAAAATTTTAGTGCCGTTCTACCATAGACAGATACCGCATTATTTTGAAAAATTTTAATCTCACGCCGTCTCGAAGCCTGGCGTTATTACTATGCAAATTCTAGTTTCGCGGTGCGCAGAGCCAAGCCAATCTGAGCCGATGCTAGCCTAATCCTCCGCTTCGCCATCCGCCGCAATCGCTTCGAGGCTTAAAATTTCATCGACATCCTCCAGCTGCGCTACGCCACTTCCGGCGATGCTTCTGATACTTGCGTGCATCGCGATCGCTCCGTCTCGCGCACGCACGATCTGTTTTTCGCGCTGTTTCCAGATGCGCTCCATCGCGTTGCGCTCCTTATTTAGGCTCTCTTGCATGCCGACGAATGCCGAGACGATCGTCTTTATTTGGTTTGCAAACTCGGGCGAGGTCAGATAGTCGTAGAGCATCGCCGTTTTGCTATCTTGATTTTGCCCCGATCTTTTGGCAAACGCAAGTGCCACGACGTGTTCGCGCAAGACGGCGCAAAGCCCCTTAAATTCCTCAAACGAACAGATCCAGATGCTAGCATCGCTCGGCGCTTGGTGCAGCCTAGTGCTGTGAGGCGGCATCTGCTCGGTTACGATAACGCCGATCTGCGCGCCCTCGCCTATCATATCGTCTTTGAGTTTGTCGATCCATTTGGGCTCGAAGTTTTTCGTGCGCTTGCTCTCGTATAAAATTTTACCGCAGCCCGCAAACTCCCTCGTATGCACTATCTGCACGCAGTCTGCGCCGCGCGCGCCCTTTTTGACCTCATCTATCTCGTCCAAAGGAAAGTTTAGCCGCAGATACTCCTGCAGCGCGAGCTCCTGCACCTCGCCCTGAAGCTGCTGCGAGCCCACTTCCGAGCGACGCTTAAGCTCGTTTATTTGACCGATTAGGCTTTGGATCTGCTCATCTTTTTGGCGGAATTTCAGCTCGTTTTCCTGCGAAATTTGCTTCGAAAGCCGCTCGCGCTCCTGATTCACGCGGTTGGTTAGCTCGATCTCGGATTTGGCCTTATTCTCGGCTTCAAGCTCGCTAAATTTACGCTTTTGCGCCTCCATCTCGGCCTTTATTAAATTTAGCTCGGAAATTCTTTGCGATTTTTCTTGCAGCTCTTTTTGTAAAATTTCAAATTTCGCCGCGTTTTCGCTCTCGATCTGAGATTTCGCAAGCGCTAAAATTTTCTCCCGCTCGCTGTTTAGCGCAGAATCGGTTGCCGCTTTTACGCGCTGCTCAAAGGCATTTTCCTTTGCTTGTAGTTGCGCCAGATGCTTCGCGTACTCCTCGCGCTTAGCGGCGATCTCGGCTTCAAATTTAAGCGTGGCTTCGTTTTGCTGTTGCTGCCACTTTCGCTTCTGCTGCAAAATTTCATCTTCAAATTTAGCCTTGATATCGCGCTGCAGCGCCTCGTCTATATCGACCTGCGAGCCGCAGTGCGGGCACTTTACGTTAGCCATCTTTGCCCCTTAAACTTTGCTCTTTCATCTTTTCAAATTCCTGCGAAATTTGCGCCGCATTGGGCTCATCCGCCATCTTATCGAGCACGGAGTTGTAGCGATTTACGAGCAATATCGCAAGCGCCGAAAAGCAAAAGCCCGGCAGCAGCTCGTAAACGATCGCCGAAAGCCCCGATAAGATCCAGCAAATGACCGTAATACCGCCTACGAGCATGCCTACTAGAGCCGAGAGAGCGCTCATTTTTTTAGAATACAGGCTGAAAAGAAGCACCGCTCCAAAGCTCGCGCCAAATCCCGCCCAAGCGTTTCCGACGACATTTAGCACCGTATCGTTTGAGCCAAACGCCAAAATCGCGGCGAGCGCGGCGATGATCACGACGGCGATACGGCTGCTTAGCGTCTGCGTGCGCTCGCTCACCTCTTTTTTATAAAACGCAAAGATAAAATCCTTCGTAACGGCACTCGCGCTTACCAAAAGCTGGCTTGAGATGGTGCTCATAATCGCCGCCAGCACCGCAGAGATTATCACGCCTAAGATAAATGGATGAAAGAAAATTTTACCGAGCTCTAGGAAAATTTTTTCGGGATCGTCTATGCTAAGACCTTTTTGCGAAAAATAGACAAAGCCGATCAGACCGCTAAGCATCGCGCCTACTAGTCCTAGCACCATCCACGAAATCCCGATGCGGCGCGCGCTATCAAGCTCGCGCGAGCTTCTAATCGCCATAAAGCGCACGATGATGTGCGGCTGTCCGAAGTATCCGAGCCCCCAAGCAAGCAGACCCAAAACGCCCAAGAAGCTTTGATTGTAAAATAGATCGAGGTGACTCGCGCCGTATAGCCGCACCTGTGCCAAAAAGGAGCTGTCCGCAGGTATCTGCAGCGCGAGGTAAGAAAACAGAGGGATCAAAATAAGCACCGCAAACATCAGTGCGCCCTGAAACGCGTCGGTGATCGCGACGGCCTTAAATCCGCCGAAAAAGGTATAAAACACGACGATTAAGATCGTAGCGACCGCGCCGTAGGTGAAATTTAGTCCGAAAAAGCTCTCAAAGGTCTTGCCGCCCGCGATGATGCCGCTGCTAACATAGAGCGTAAAAAATATGATGATTAAAAGCCCCGAGATAATGCGAAGTGTCTTTGTGCGGTCTTTGAAGCGGTTTTCTAAAAAATCCGGGATCGTGACGCTGTCGCTTGCTACCTCGGTGTAAATTCTAAGCCTTTTTGCAAGAAATTTGTAGTTGCACCACGCGCCTACGCAAAGTCCTAGGGCGATCCAGATATTGCAAATCCCCGTTGCGAACATCGCACCCGGCACTCCCAAAAGCATCCAGCCGCTCATATCGCTAGCGCCCGCGCTAAGCGCCGTTACGAATGGACCCAGGCGGCGGTTATCGAGCAGATACTCGCTTAAGCTCGCATTCTTGTCATAATAATACCTACCTATAAAAATAAGCGCGCCGAAGTATATCGCGATTGCGCAATAGGTCCAAAAGCTCATCGTTGCCTCCTTTTAAAAAAGCTAATTTTACTCTATTTCAAATAAAATTTTACTTTCGGAATTTAGCCAGATTTTAACGAAATTTTAGTATTCTTGCCGTTTAAATTTTAAGAAAAAGGCGCCTTGGTTGAACGAGAAAATTTTAAAGGTCGTATTTGTTTTGACTGTAATCGCCGTGGGACTTTATTTCACCTATCCCGAACTGAGCGAAGCGCAAAAAATTTCATACGCCAAAAGCTACGGCATCACTCTTATTTTGACCTCCGGCGGCATTGTGATCGGTATCGCATTAGGATTTATGCTGGCATTTTTAAAATTTCTAAACAATAAATTTCTAAGCTTCATTATTGACGAATATGTAGATATCATCCGCGGAACTCCGATCGTTATCCAGCTGATGGTGTTCGTGTTTATTATATTTGCTACGTGGAGTAATAATATCGCAGCTGCGATCTTCGCGCTGGGGCTTAATAGCTCCGCCTACGTCGCGGAGATCGTGCGCGGCGGCATAAATAGCGTCGATCGCGGCCAGATGGAAGCTGCGCGCGCGATGGGGCTAGGCTACGGCACGGCGATGAAAGAGATCGTCTTTCCGCAGGCGATAAAAAATATCCTGCCTGCGCTTGCGAATGAGTTTATTAGCCTATTTAAAGAGACCTCGGTCGTGGGCCTCGTAGCAATTACTGATCTTACGTTTTTTTCAAAAAGCATGCAGGCTGCGCTTTATACCGTCCAGCCGATACTTTTTGCCGCAGTACTTTACTATGCAAGCGTGAAATTTTTCTCGTTTTTAGTAAAAATGCTAGAAAGTAGGTTAAACCGCAATGATTGAAATATCAAATTTAACCAAATCCTACGGCAATTTATCGGTGCTAAAAGGAATTTCAAAGAGCATAAATAAAGGCGATATCGTAGCGATCATCGGTCCAAGTGGCGGCGGTAAATCAACCTTTTTGCGTTGCTTAAATTTGCTTGAAATTCCAAGCGGCGGCACTATTAAAATAGACGGCGAGGATATTACCGATAAGCACACTGATATTAATAAAATTCGCCGCAAAGTTAGTATGGTGTTTCAGCATTTCAACCTCTTTGCAAATAAAAACGTGCTGGAAAATTTAACTCTAGCGCCCATAAAAGCGGGTATCTATACTAAAGAACAAGCCTACGCAAAAGCAGAGGAGCTGCTGCAAAAGGTCGGTCTTAGCAATAAGGCCTATACTTATCCGCACAAGCTTAGCGGTGGGCAAAAGCAACGCATCGCAATCGCTAGAAGTTTGGCGGTAAATCCGGATGTGATTTTATTCGATGAGCCCACTTCGGCACTAGATCCTGAGATGATCGGCGAGGTGTTAGGTATAATGAAAGAGGTCGCCAAAGAGGGCATTACGATGCTTGTGGTAACGCACGAGATGGGCTTTGCACGCAATGTCGCGAATAGGATTTTTTTTATGGAGGGCGGCAAGATCGCTGTGGACGATACGCCTAAAAATGTATTTGAAAATCCGCAAAATCCGAGATTGAAAGAATTTTTAAATAAAATTTTAAACCACTAAAGGAGAGGGAAATGAAAAAATTTATGAGATTTTTAGTTGCGGGCGCTTTGCTTTGCGGCTCGCTAGTCGCTAAAGACATCACCAAAGATACGCTCATCGTAGGCACGAATGCCGAGTATCCGCCGTTTGAGTTTGTGGATGAAAACTCCAAGGTTACCGGCTTTGATATGGATCTGGTAGCTGAGCTTGCCAAGCGCGCGGGGGTGAAATATGAAATTTTAAATATGAGCTTTGACGGGCTAATCCCTGCGATTAAAAGCGGCAAAATCGATATGATCGCCTCTGGAATGAGTGCGACACCGGCTCGCAAAAAGGCTATCGATTTCACGGCTCCTTACTATAAAGTCGAGAATTTATATGTCAAGCGCAAGGACGATAACTCGTTAAATTCTAAGGCGGATCTGCAGGGTAAGCGCCTTGCCGCGCAGCTAGGCACCATCCAAGAGCTTGCGATCAGAGATATCAAAGGCGCCGAGGTTAGCGCTACGGAAAACGTTTTTGTAGCCGTTATGTCGCTGAAAAACAAAAAGATCGATGCGCTTTGCGTGGATTCGTCCGTAGGCTACGAATATCTTAAGAAAAACGACGATCTAACCGCATTTTTTAAAGAGTCTGACGGCAGCGAGGGCTTTTCGATCGCATTTGATAAGGGCAAGTATCCAGAGCTGCTCGCTAAATTTAACGCAGCGCTTGAGGAGATGAAAAAGGACGGAAGCTACGAAAAGCTTTTGGAAAAGTATAATTTAAAATAATCCGCAAAATTTAGGCGCAAATTCCTCTCATAGAATTTGCGCCGCCTAAGAGGAATCCTATGAAAAAGATATTTTTAGCACTTGCGATTTTTCTCTGCACGCAAAGCTTTGCGGAGCAAAAAGACAGATACGGCATCGCTGCGTTTGCAGGTCTTGGCAATGACGGCAGAAGCTTCGTTTTTACCTTTAGAAAGGCTCAAAAAGATCGTTTCTTTCCCTGCGACTTAAAAAATTTAAACATAATCGCCGCGGGCGCTTCTAGGTGCATAACGGACGCTAAGGAGCTAAAGAAATTCGACAAAGAATATAAAAAAGCTCTCGAGTCCGTGATAAAACCCGGCAAGCGCTACTACGTAAATTTAATCGATCGCGGCAATGACGCCTATGTTTGCGACGCAAGCGATCCTAAAAGCAATCTGCGATTGGACCTAGTGGCGGCGGGATTTGCCGTGCCGACAACCGACGATAGTGAACTTCTTTTAAAAGCCGCCGAGGAGGCCAAAGAGGCTAAACGCGGAATGTATAGCGCAAAATTTTACGACGTTACTAACTGTATCCTAAACGGCGTGCCGATGCCTAAAAAGATAGATGAGTGAAATTTACGCGCTTAGCGACGATGCCTTAACGCCGCCGCAAACTATCTTTTCGCAGATAGATGAAATTTTGCGCTGCGGCGTAAAGCTCGTGCAGTATCGCAGCAAGCTCGCCGCATTGGATGAAGCTTTAATCCGCTCTCTCATCGGTCTTTGCGAAGATTACGGCGCCAAACTCATCATAAACGACGATGCGGCGCTTGCTAAAAAGCTTGGCGCGCATGGCGTGCATATCGGAAAGGACGACGGCGAGACGGCACAGGTGCGCGAGTTTTTAGGCGCGGATAAGATCGTCGGCGTTAGCTGCTACGCCAATCTTGCTCGCGCGCAAAAGGCCGAAGCGCAGGGCGCTAGCTACGTGGCCTTCGGCTCGCTAAGGCGCGGCAAGACAAAGCCCGATGCGCCGCTTTGCCCCGATGCGCTCGTGCAAGAGGCGCGAAAATCTTTAAACCTCCCAATCGCCGTAATCGGCGGGATAAGCTTAGAAAATTTAAATGAAATTTTAGCCCTCAAGCCCGATTATATCGCGATGGTAGAGGCGATCTACAGACCCGCTTCAATCACTCAGAATTTAGCAAATTTAAAGGAAAAAATGGATGAATATATTTGACGCCGTGATTTTAGGCATCGTCGAGGGGCTGACGGAATTTCTGCCCGTAAGCTCGACCGGGCACATGATCCTAGCTGCGAAACTGATGGGCCTGCAGCAGACCGACACGCTTAAATGCTTCGAGGTCGTTATTCAGCTAGGCTCGATCTTAGCGGTCGTAGCGATGTTTTATAAGCGGCTTTTAGTCGATTTTAAGCTCTGGTGCAAGCTCGTCGTGGGCTTTATCCCTACCGCCGCGATCGGATTTTTGCTCTATAAAAGCATCAAATCGCTATTCGCGCCGCAGACCGTCGCCTACGCGCTGATCGGTTGGGGCATTATTTTTATCGCAGTCGAACTCTTTCGCAAGGCGCGCCCTAGGGAGAATGAACTGGAGCATCTGGATCAAATTTCATACGTTCAGGCCTTTATCATCGGGTTTTCGCAGTGTTTTGCGATGGTGCCGGGTACTTCGCGCAGCGGCGCCACCATCATCGCAGGGCTTTTGTGCGGGCTAAGCAGAAACCTAGCCGCGCGCTTTAGCTTCTTGCTCGCGATCCCTACGATGTTTGCGGCGACTTTTTACGACACCTATAAAAATTTAGACACCTTCGCGCAAAACTCCGCTAATATCACAACCTTTCTCGTAGGCGGCGTAGTGGCGTTCGTAGTGGCGCTTGCAGCGATCAAACTATTTCTAAGCTTCGTTTCGAAGTTTGATTTCATCCCGTTTGGAATTTATAGAATTCTAATCGGCATCGTCTTTTTCATCTTCGTTTTTTAAACGCAATCATCAAAGGAATTTCATGAGCCTGGCAAAAAATATCGGCGCATTTTTAAAAGACAGATTCAGCCTCCTATCGGTATTTGATGGCGCGGTGCTAAACGCATACGCGCTAGTTTTAGCATTAAATTTATCGCTTGGGCTGCTTCTTATCGCACGCGGCGGCGAGATACTCCCCGCGCAGGCGCTGTTTTTTGCGACGTCTGCGATCTGCGGCGTGACGATACTTTTTTTCGCGCTTTACGCGCTTAGCTTTTACAGCGCCAGGCTATATAAAATTCTCGCCTTTGCGCTTCTGGCGCTAAACGCAATCTTCGCGATCGCTCAGATTTTTTTGATCTTTAGCCTGGAGCTTACCTACTCACACGGCACGCTGGACGCGCTAGTGCAAACGACGCCCAAGGAGGCCTTTGAGTTCGCGCATGCCTTTTTAAATTTCAAGCTTATTGCGGCTTTTTTGGCGCTTTTAATTTTCGTCATCGCTGCCCTTAGGCTTAGAGTGAGCCAGCGAGCACGGATGAAGCTATGTCGCGCGATAAAGCTAGCCTTTTTGCTTAGCTTGCTCGTTTTTATCGCACATGCGGCATTTAAAAGCTACGTAGCCAAAAGCTCGAAAATGCGCGCCAGCATCATAATCGCACTGAATAAAATTCCGATTTATAACTTTGCTTTCGTTACGAAGGATTATTTCGGCGCCGATTTTAAAAGCGTGCGCGAGCTGCAAGCGGGATACCAAAGCATTTACGCCTCACATTCGCATAAAACCGCGCCAAACCGCATCTCAAACGTCGTTTTCATCATCGGAGAGAGCCTGCAGAGAAATTTCATGAGCCTATACGGCTACTATCTGCCCACCACACCGAATCTGCAAGCGCTTGAGCAAAGCGGAAATTTAATCGCCTTTAGCGACGTCGTCTCACCGGGCGCCAAGACCAACGACGTGTTAAAATACGTGCTAAATTTTGGAAATTACGAGAGCGAAAAGCAGCGCCCGTGGAGCGCCAATCTCGACATCGTAAATCTCGCGCGGCTGGCAAACTACGAAACCTTTTGGATCAGCAACCAGGAGCGCTACGGGCAGTGGGCGGTCGCAAGCGGCGCGAGCGCGCAGATGACGGATCACTCGGACTTTACGAACCAGATCCCGGTTTACAAATACGCCTACTCGCTCGACGAAGTTATGCTTCCGAGTATAAAAAATTTCAAATCTGGCGCGAGAAAATCGCCCCTTGCGCGCAAGGACGAAAACTCCGCCGCAGAGGTAAACGGCACGCAGAAAAAGGATAAATTTTTCATCCTTCATCTGATGGGCTCGCACCCAAGCTACGAGTTTCGCTATCCCAAAAGCTTTGCTAAATTTAGCGCCGCGGACATCTCGCGCGAGCCGCTGGACGGAGGGCAGAAAAAAGAGCTCGCGCACTACTTAAACACCGTGGCTTACAACGATTTTATAGTAAGCGAAATTTATAAAATTTTCGCAGACGATAACACGCTGATAGTCTATTTCAGCGACCACGCCCAGAGCCTTTATCAGTACCGCGGCAAGCTGATCCACGGCGGCATCAACCGCTTCACGCTAGAAATCCCGCTGATTTTTATGGCGTCGGATAAGTTCAAAGAGCAAAACGCTGATCTTTGGACGCGCATCGCCGCAGCCAAAAATAGGCCGTTTTTAAACGACGATCTCATCCACGCGATCGCAGAAATTTTAGAGATGACCGACCTACCCGAGTTTGACCCCGCTCGCTCGGTGATCAATGCTGATTTTAACGCCTCGCGCCCGCGCATCATCGAGGGGGTCGATTACGATAAGGTTTATAGGCTGCAGAAGGAATTTGGCGAGTAAATTCGGTGAAATTTTGCGCCCTTTAGCAGCGCAGAATTTCGCCTCTTAAAATTTGCACTCTTATCGCAACTGCTCGCGCCTTAATTTAGCTTTCGCACGGGCGCGTCAATTTTTGCCGCCACAGGCTCTGCGGTAAAATTTCTCGCCGCGGAAGTCTGCCGAGCAAAATTCGGCTTTGTAAAATTTCAAATTTTACGGCACAAATTCCACGGCGCAGAATTTTCCATGCGTCCACGAAATACAAAATTTGCGAAGCTAGTTCGAATAGCGAAATTTTGAAATTTCGGAATTTTAAAATTTGGCGACGTTAAAATTTATCCGCACGGCACGGAATTCTACCGCTCAAATTTCACGGCGCAAAATTCCGCAGTACAAAATTTACCATCAAAATTTAGCCCGCAATTTAAAATTTCAAAATTCAAGCCACGAAATTTTATACCGAAGAATTTCACGCTCCAATCGGCACGAAGTATCTGCTGCCGAGCCGCGCATAAAATTCTGCGCTTTAAAATTCCAAGTCATGAAATTTTACGCTGCGAAATTTCACTGATAAAATTTTATGTGGCAAAATCCCGCGCCGTAAAATTTAAAAGCGGCTCTTGCTATAAAATTTTGCGAGCTTAATTTACGCTGCCGCAGCGGTATTTGCCCGCTACGAAGGTGATTTTATCGCGGATCTGAGCGATCTGTCTTAGCGCCTCCGCCAAGAAATCCACGTCGCTTTCGTCGTGGATGAACGAGAAGCTGGCCCGCACCCAAGCGGGTTTGCGCGACATTTCGGTATCGGGCTGCAAGCCGAGCAGATCAAAGCCGTAAGGCGCGGCGCAGTCGCAACCTGCGCGGGTCTGGATCTCAAATTTCTGCCCAAGCACTCCGGCTAGCGCGTCTGCGCCGAGTCCTTTCATATTAAAAGCAAAGATCGGCACGCGCGGCGCAGTGAGATTACCGTAAATTTCAATCTCGGGGATTTTTGAAATTTCGCTTATGAAGCGCCTGCAGATCGCCTCTTCGCGCGATTTGATCGCCTCTAGCCCCACGTTTTTGCGAAGCTTTAGGGCAAGATAAGCTCGCACCAGCGCGATAATGCCGGGCGTGCCTGCTTCCTCCAAGCGCTCCTTATCGATTATAAAGCGCTGCGTTAGGGCGTCTGCGTATTTGATCGTGCCGCCTCCAGCGAATGTCGGCTCCTCGCCGCGCAAAAGCTCCTTTCGCACCGCTAAAATCCCGCTAGCGCCCACGCCGCCTAAGAGCTTGTGCGCGCCGAAAAACACTCCGTCGCAAAAGCCGAGATCTACGTTTTCGTGCGCGATGAGCGCGCTAGCGTCCACAAACAGCCGCCCGCTGTGCGCTTTTAGCATCAAGTAAGCGCGCTTATAATCTAGCTTAAGCCCCGTCACGTTCGATGCCGCGGTAAGTACGCCGTAAATTTCGCGCCCTTTGTTTGCGGATAGAATTTCGCCCAGCCGCGAAAAATCCATCAGCCCGCTTGGATCCAGCGGTACGCGTACTACCTCGCAAAGTCCCTGTCTTAGGCTAATTTCAACGGAGTGATGCTCAAAAGGCGAGATGATGAAAAGCGGCAGCTCTTTTATGCTCTCGCGCCGCAAGCCAAGCCTATCTCGCGTCGCTGGCGGCAGGTAGATGCCTAGAATTTCCCAGAGCTTCTTAATCGCCGCGGTCGCGCCAAATCCGCACGAGATCAGGTAGTAGCGCTCTTCGCAGCCCAATAGCTCTTTGATTTTAGCCCTTGCGTTTTCGTAGTAATCGCTCGTTATCTCGGCGTTTGCTCCGCCTGCGGAGTGGACGTTGGCGTATGTTGCAAGCACGCGCTCGATCTCCGCTTCTATAGGGCGATACGCAAGCCCCGAAGCGGCGAAATCGAAGTATTTGACCCCCTCTTTTAAGATGATATTTTTTTTGATCGTTTGAAAATCCAAAGCGCGACTCCAAAATTTTTGCAAATTATATCCAAACTCGCTAAAATTACGCCCGCAAGGAGGGCGAAATTTACGAGCTAAAAGACACGGCGCGAAATTTGGGCGATGCTGGTATCGACGCGATTTTGCAGTTTCATTTCGTATTTGACGAGATAGGCTGTATAAGCGGCTACGCGGACGTTTTCGAAGCGATCGAAAATGAAATTTTGCTCTGCTTTGAACATCTCGGCGAGCGCTTTAAATTCGGCGGCGAGTGCGAAGAGCAGATCAAAAAAGCGCTGATGAAATTCGCTAGAAGCGACCGCAAAAAAATAGGAATTTCAAAAATCTTGCCGCGATTTACGGCGCAAAAAATCACCGCAGATCTCATAAACGCGAAGTTTTTAATCACCGAAAAATCAAGCGAGCAAAGGGCGCAAAAAGAGCGCAAAAATGACCGCCTCCCGCGCGCGCTGCGCCGCTACCATATCACCGACAAGGTCCATTTTAGCAGCAACTTTGCAAGGTTCTGGTTTAGATTTATCGAGCCGAACCTACCCGCGCTGCGACGCGGAGAAATAGGACGCGTGCTAAGCCTAATCAAAGCGGATTTCAACGCCTACGCGGGGCTCGGGTTTGAAATTTTAAGCAAAGAGCTGCTCGCGAAGTATTTAAATTTAGATATTTCGCAAATTTCAAGCTTCTGGAACAAAGAGGTCGAGATCGACATCTACGCGAAATTTGAGAGTTTTTGCGTCGCGGGCGAGTGCAAATACAAGGAGCGAAAAATTTCAAAAAACGTGCTAAACGAGCTCATGCTCAAATGCGAAAAAGCGCGCCTCGCGCCCGATCTGCTCGCGCTGTTTTCCAAAAGCGGCTTTAGCGGCGAGCTAGAAAGTCTAAAAAGCGATAAAATTTTACTCTTTTCGCTCGAGGATTTTAAAATTTTACTTTGAATACGGACGTAAAATAAATGATTATAAGGGAATTATCATGAAAAATAGGGTCTTGGCGATATCGTTAGGCGTACTTTTGAGCTTAAGCTTAGCAGGATGCGATAGGAGAGAAATAGAGGATATTCAAATGGAGGATTTTTATGCCGCCAATCCGGATAAAGCAAAAAGCGTCTCCGAGGCGTGCGCCCTAGCCGATCTATCCAAAGAATCGGCAGAGATTTACGACAACTGCGAACGAGCCGCGATGGCGTATTTTAAAATCTTCTATAAAAATATGATGCAAGCGGCATCAAGGCAAGAAGTAAAGGCGCAAGATGAAAAACAAAAAGCTATGTGCGAACGCAAAGAGGTGCGAAATACGGAATTCGACGTGGAATGCTTTCTGTTTCTAGCCGCCACGGGTTTGCCGATAAACTCTACAGCGCCTAAAAATAGGCTGACTTATCTACTGGAGGAATGCAGAAATGATACAATCAGCCCGAAATGTAGGCTTTTAAGAAAGGAGATAAAGTTTCTCAAGGAAGACCTTAGAATGAGTAAAGAAGAGGTCTACGAGGCATTATCGAAAAAATTGCAAATCGTGATAAAAGACTATATTGATTTTTACGTATCGCAAGGTAGATTCGACGAAAATCCAAACAAGATAACAAGCATGACGGTCGAGCAGATAGCTCCAAACTCGATTAGCATAGGCACGACGAGCTATGTCAGCTGCTTTACTATAACCGCAATCGATACGGGCAAAAACGCTAGTTTGGAGATACGAAAAGGCACAAGCCAAAATGATGAATTATGCATGGAAACATATAAATTGCCCGAAGTTACAAAAATTTTAAATGAAAACGGCGGCGTTATTAGGCTTAGATAGCAAAATCTTATATTTTCAAATTTGATTACAAAACCTTAAGGGCTTAATTTTAAAAATTGAAATTCCGCCGCTTGAAATTTTAAAGCGGCGGAATTTTGTGAAATTTCAGCTTGCGCGGACGGCTGTGCTGCGCGTGACTTGCACTACCGCGAGCAAACTCGCGCTGTCTGCGCATAAACTTCGCGCTTTAAATTCCTCAAATTTAGACTATTTTTTCACCTTGATCACATATGGCACCGATTTGATCACGCCTTTAGAGAACAGCGTCTTGGTGTCCGCATACACGGCGTCAAGCTCGGCTTTTGAGACGTCCG
>CAURUA010000020.1:0-32497 GCA_963528045.1 uncultured Campylobacter sp.
CTCCATCATCGTCTTTTGCTTTTACTACGATAAAGCTTACATTTTTCTCGTATGGATAGCTGGATTTTCTACATTCGATAATATCTCCGACCTTGATCTTTCCGAGGAATTTCAAGAGAGGAATACTAAGCTCTTCTATCAAATTTGTCTTTATGCGTCTATTGCGTCCGAATTTATCCCTAGGTTTTGTCAGTCTGAAACCAGGGATTGTTTCGTCGCAATCTTTTAGTTCATCGCTACTAAGATAATTATCGGAGCATATAAATACCTCCTGGGGGCTTGCATTGATGCTGAAATTTGCTAAATTACGAATCAATTGCTCCTTGTCCACGACAAACCCCGCTTTGCTTGATAGCATCTCGCTAGGAAGCTCAAAATATCTGGTATCTTTTAAATTTAAAAGGCAAGGATTTTCTGTCCAGAAACAGCGCTCATCGCAGACCATAAGCTCATCGTCGTTAAATTTTATAATATCGCCTCTTTGTAAATCATTGTCGAAGGTTGATATTGGTAAGATAGTCATATAGGCCCCTTTTGCTTGCTAGATTAAACATATTTATAATAAATTTTCGTTATTTGTAATCGCTAAATTACACCTCTATAACCACATCCTTATACTTTTCATAAAGCCTCGGCTTTAAAATTTTATCACGATACTCTTTGCCTGCCTTAGTCATACACATCCAGTGGCTAAATCTACTCCAGGTATCGGGATTCTTCCAGGTTATCTCTGCTTTGGGAGTTATGTTATCCTCCTCTAAAAATTTATACCCAAAAAAGAAATTATCTCTAAAATAGATCCACTTCTCATAAAGCGACATCCCTAGATCGATCTTGGATAAATTCGTATCGAAGTCAGCCCATTTCTTTCTTAAATTTTCGCCCTCTATGCCGAAGTCTATCATACCCCCTAAAAACAGCTGGCCCATTACTCCGAAATACTCTCCCGCATATGTCGGATAGGCTGAAATTTCAGGGTTATCTTCGTCCGCTAGCTTATAGTCGCTTCGGATAATCCCATATAGTTCAAACCATTCGTACCAATCAAAGATTTCATATTCAAGGTAATCCAAAATATCTTTTTTTCTGGTACCGGGAATTTGAGCTAATATGCGAATAAACGAATCCATCCAGCAATCAAATCCTAAAGCCTTATAAAGCGCTTCGTCATTGTTAAAACTCCAATCATCTGGCTCATCCGGTTTCAAAATTTTAAATTTCATAGTATCTCCTTTCTAAATTTAATCGGTTGGCGATATAAAATTTACTTCATCGATCTGTTTGGCTGATCTCATATAAACTCGCTAATATAAAAATTATTTGATTCCGAGAGTTTAGGCATACTTTTTAGTATTTCACCTAAATCGACGCTCTTTATTTTGGCGTAATTTTTTATATCGCCGCAGATGCCGATAAAAACAAGATCGTCGCTGTTTTTGCCTATAAATTTACTCTTTGCGTAATAGCCACCTTCAAATCTTTCATAGGCTATATAATATAGTATTTGCTTTAAAATTTCACTTTGATCCAGCTTGAAAAAGGTGCAGAATTTTGCGCCCTCTATATCTTGCGATATGTCGGTGGCGCCTACGGAGCTTTTTTCATATTTTTTAAGATCTATTTTTCCGATATTGTTTTCATCTCCTTCACCGATTGCTCCAAGCACGCGGAAATCCCTATCCATCTCGCCGTAAATATCAAAAAACAGATAGCTGCCCTTAAAGCTTTTATAGGCGAATTCCTTTACGGCATCCTTAACAATTTCGATATTTGCAAGCGTAACTTCGGTCTTTTTGCAAGATTCGTTTTTTATCTCGACTTCGATCATCTAGGCTCCTTTATTTGTCTTGCTAAATTTTAATCCGTTAGCCATTTTACCACATATTCCAATAATTCCTCTAAATTCTCTGCTCCGCAACTTCCTTTGAGTTCGTTTTCCGTGGCATTGATGAAAAACCAATCCTCGTCATCTCTATCGATATTTATTTTGATCGGCTTTTTCCCGCTCTCGCCATCGATTTCAATCCACCAACCGGGATTATCGACCGTTTCTAGCGTAAGGCCATATTCATGCTCCCATTCTCCGTCGCATTTGGAAGCGTACCAGTTTTGTATGAGTTTTAGATTACTCATTGCTCCTCCTTTAATTTTATAAATTTTAAAATTCTAAATTTGTTAGGCTTTGATATTGCAATTGAAGCAGGGCTTCTTTGCTATTTAAATTTAATCGCTTATTAAAAATTTCTTTTCCAAGCCATCTTTATTTACGGTGATTATCTTTGAGTTTGGAATATTTAAAAATTTTATAGCTTTTTCGTCCAGTTCAGACAATGGCTCCTCAAGATTAAATTTAGTTTTATAGTAATATAGCGAAAGATCTCTTTTATTGCCCTGCTCCATAAGCTGCATTACGCACCTGTCGTTTGAATCGCCGGTTATATGGCGGTTTATCATCATAAACGCCTCGCAGCTTTTATGAAACGGAAAGCGACCGAAGTTAAAAAGATTGCCGACGAGCTCAAATACAAGGACAAAAAACAGAAATAAAATGAATAGCTTGATCATTCTGCGTTTCATCGTGGCGTTTCCTAAATTTTGAAATCAAAAATTCGTTTGTATTTTTAAAATGCCTAGATAGTTTGCGCTAAGGCTTTGGGTGCGCCCAAGCATTAGCCGAAGCGGTCGGGCGCAAAATTTACGACGCTATCTCGCCTTTTGCCGTGCCGGTTGCGGCGGATTCGCTTTCGTCCATAATGATGAGCTGTTTTGCGCGCTTAATCTTGGCATCGTCGCGAAACGCCGCGCGCACCTTGTCCATGCCGGTGTAAAATTCCTTCATCAAAACAAGGCACAGATACGCGCCGAATTCCGTAGTACGAATAATCTCGTTCTCGATCCGCACGGCTCCTGCAAGCCTTAGCAGGCTAAGCTCTCTGCCCAGTTCGCGGCGCAAATTTAGATCGTTCTCGACGTTAAATTTAGCGATATCGATCTCGCCGTTGAAAAGCTCGGTCAAAAAGAGGTATTTTGCGCGCTCGGATCTGCTAAAATCGCAAGTGGCGATGACGGTGCTTTCGTTTTTGCGCACCCTGCTTGCGTACTCTTCGAGGTTGAACGCATTTACGAGCAGCCTGCCGTCTAAAAAGCTAAACGCGCCGCTTCCGATGCCCACGTATTCGTGATTCGTGCCTACATACTCGTCGTTGATGTTTGATTTTTCGCGAGCGAAGGCCCATGCGTTGCTGCGGTGCCAGCTAGAAAATTCCTTGCAGATGATAGAGTAAAATTCCTCCTCGCGGTCTATGTTGCTAACGCCGAGACTTCGTGCTATTTGATCGCGCATCAAAGGCGATTTCATCAGCGGATACAGCGTGATCTGTTCCGGTTTTACCGCTTTTGCCGCTTCGATGTCGCGAAGTAAAATTTCGCGAGTTTGAAACGGGAAATTAAAAATCAGATCCAGGCTTAAAATCGGTAGAATTCCGACCGCTCGGGATAGCTTTTCTTGCAGAATTTCGCCCGAGCCGAATTTGTCGTAGCGTGAAGCTTTGCGTAAAATATCATCATCAAAGCTCTGCACCCCCACGCTTAGGCGGTTTATTAGCCCGCGAAATCGCAGCAAGCTCTCAGGTTCGATGTGGTTGGGATCGCTCTCGCACGAGACCTCTTTGATGCTAAAAAGCGACTTTGCAAGCTCCAGTGTGCGCGCTAGCTCATCCTCGTCGATAAGCGTCGTGCCGCCGCCTACATAAAGCGTCTCAAAGTCGTAGCCCGCGTCCTTCGTGCGCTGCATCTCGGTGCGTAGCGCGCCGAAATACGCCTTGCACGCGCCGCGCTCGTAGGCGTATTTATGAAAGGAGCAGTACGGGCAAAACGTATGGCAAAAGGGCACGTGCATGTAGAGCATATATTTTTTATCGGGGTTTGGAATTTTAGCGATATCTTCCTGCGTGATGTCGATTCTAAGGGAATTGTATAGAGATTTTTGCATAGTTTCGGCGGCGTATTTTTTGGCGAAGCTATGCACCATTTGACTGATAAAATTCATAAAACTTTAACCTTTTTTAAACTTAAAAATTAATTTCTGAAGTTTATCGAAAACTAACTTATAAATTTATCAATAATTCAATAAAAAGCGTAGCGCCGCCATATATATTAGTGTAGGAAGCGCTATCGTCGCGAGCGAATTGCGAAATTTAGCATGCACGACAAACGCCATAATCAGGCAAAATAGCAGCGTCGCCGTTTGCAGCGCGTCCGCGCTAAAAGCCCGCTCGCCCGAAAAGCTAGGCAGCATCGTCTTAAGCGCGTAGATCGTCAAAACGACCATTATCAAAAGGCCCGAGTTTTTCTGCAGATACGATAAGCTTGGACTCGCGGTCTTTTTCTTAAAAAGCAGCAGCGGCAAAAATCGCGTCAAAATCGTAGCGAGCGAGGCCAGAAAGATATAGGGCAAAATTTCCACTATCTGCTCCTTTTTAAAAATTTTCGCAGCCTATGTCCCGTGCGCGAAGGTCGCTCGAAGTATTTACGAAAGAGCAGCAAAACCGCAGTGCCAAAAATCAGAGTGCCGAATAAAAAGTATTTTGTAGGAAAGATAAAAAGCCCCGCAAATGCGCAGGCAAAGCCCAGCAATAGCACTTTGTATTGCGGATTTGCTTTAAAAACCTCATAGGTTAGCATTGCAAAAAGCGCCGTCAGGCTAAACTCGACTCCGCTAAAATCAAGCTTCAAGCTTGCTCCCAAAACAGCCCCCGCAACGACGCCCGCGATCCAGTAGGAATGATTTAAGACCGCGGTTAGATTATAGAGCAGATCAAGCTCTTTTAATCTTTGCGGCGTTACGGGCTGTTCGCCGCTAAGCTCCTCGGGGCGCAAAAACGCACGCGCTTTTAGCAGCGCAAAGGTTTCGTCGGTAAGAGCATATACGGCGTAAATTTTATGACGCACGAAGCGCAGTTCCTCAAGCAGCGACATCGTATAGAAAAAATGGCGAAAATTTAGCAAAAACGCCACGACGAAGGTATCTACGAGCGAGGCGTGGGTTACGATGAAGGCGATCAACACAAACTCCACGCTGCCTGCGTAGATCAGCAGCGAGGTTAGCGCCAGCGCCCATACGGGCAGGTCTTGGCTGATGCCGTAGATACCAAACGCCAGCCCCAGCGGCACGTAGCCCATCATCACGGCGAGGGTGGATCTGAAAATTTCAAATTTACTCATAGCTTTCCTAAATTTAAAAGCGTGATTTTAGCTAAAATTTTATTAAATTTTACAGGGCGTGCGAGCGAGATATACGTCGCTGCGAGCGAGTTTTGCGCTGTGACGTGCCGCAAGAGGAGCTGCAAAATTTACTCGCTTCGGCGCCGTGAAATTTTAAAATTTAGCCTGCGTAGAAATTCGCGAAATTTTAAAATTTCGGGGAGCGGATTTTTAAATTTAGCCTAAAATACGTGGCGCAAAAGCACGAATGCAAACGCCGAAAGCAGCGCCGAGACGGGCAGGGTGATGATCCACGCTAGCCCGATCGGCTTCATCAGTGACCAGTTCGTGCTGTGATTTACCAAGCCGATACCCAAAATCGCGCCGATTAGCACGTGGGTCGAGGAGATCGGAAGCCCCAGCACCGATGCCGCCATGACGACGACTGCGCTTGCGAGCTCGGCGCTAAAGCCCGAGGCGGGGTGAATTTTCGTAAGATTGGTGCCTACGGTGGCGATCACCTCCTTGCCGATGAACCAAAGCCCCGCTATGAGGGCTACTGCGAACATTATCATAATCTGCTGCGGCACTGGAGTGGAGGGATTGATACTATTCGTAGCCATCGTATCAATGATGGCGGCAAACGGACCTACGGCGTTTGCGATGTCGTTGCTGCCGTGCGAAAAGGCAAAGCCGCTAGCGGTGAGTACTTGCAGCCAGCTAAACATCAAAAACGCGGATTTGTTTAAATTTGAGCGGCGTAGGGTTTTAGCGAAAATAAACATCAAAAGCCAGGTAATCAGCGTAGACATGCCGATGATGAGGTAGTTGTAAAAATTCGTAAGCCCGAAATTTAGATTATGCAGCCCCTTAAATATCAGCATCGCCGAGATCACGAAAGCGCCGATACCCGCTACGGCAGGGATCCCGTACTCTAGGGCCTTGTGGGATTTGAGCTTCTCTTTTTTCGCGTCAAGCTCGATCACCTTTTTATAATACTCGCTATCCAGCTCGCTTGGGTCGAAATCGGGATCGCGCATCGCGTAAATATCGTGATTTAGCGCTTCTGCATAGGCGATCTTTTGAATGTCGTCCAGGGTCTCGAAGGTCTTTTTATGCAGCTTACGGAGAGATTTTTTTTCGCGCTTTATGCGGTCGATCTTTATTTGAGCGTAGCGGTTATAATCCAAAATATAATGTTTGATAAGCCAGAAAATTCCAAAGGAGATCACTCCGCCCAAAATCGGCGAGAGTACCCAAGAGATCGCTATTTTGCCAATCTTATCCCACTGCACGAGCCACAACGCGGAAGTCTCTGCGGTATTAAGCAGAGCGCCTAGCGTAAGCCCCGAGCCCACGATACCGCCGATGATAGCGTGCGTAGTAGATACCGGCAGGCCCCTACGGCTTGCAAAAAGCAGCCACGCGCCAGCCGCAAAAAGTGCGCTCATCATTACGTAGATAAAGTCTCTCGGATGTACATCCATTTTGCTAAGATCGATTATGCCGCTTCTGATCGTCGAAGTTACTTCACCGCCTGCGATTACCGCGCCGCTTGCTTCAAATACCGCCGCGATACAAAGGGCTTGCGCGATACTAAGGGTGCCGCTTCCGACGCTGGTGCCGAAGGAATTTGCCACGTCGTTTCCGCCGATATTAAAGGCCATAAAGATGCCCAAAAATACCGAAACCAAAAATAGCATTTTATCGCCGCTTCCTATAAAACCGAATCCCCAGATAAGAAAATAGATTGTTACGCCGCAGAATATGCCGTAGAAAATGAGACTTATCTTGCTAGATTTCATAGCTCTCCCTTAAAATCCGCGAAATTTTACCACACGCGCCTTAATCCCCACTAAATCGCACGAGAGAGGTATATTAAATTTTACTTTTAAAAGCGAATTTAGTGGCGCGCGCTAAGCTTTATTAAATCAATACTTCGTTACAATCCACATTAAATTTTAAAACCGAGGCGAAAAATGTCTAGAATTCCGCTGCAAAGCCCGTATTTCGGAATATTCGTAATGCTAATCCTGGCTTTTTGCGTCTTTTCACTCATCGTTAAACTATCCTCTTTGGTAGGCTCGCGTTTGGCAGATAGACGCGACGAGCGGCTAAAGGGCGAAATTTACGAAAGCGGCCCCGAGGCCGTCAAACAGCCCAACCGAATGAACTCCCACTTTTTTTTGATAGCCGTGCTTTTCATACTTTTTGACGTCGAGATTATCTTTATGTTTCCGTGGGCGGTAAATTTTAAAATTTTAGGCGTATTCGGGCTCGTGGAGATGGCGTTTTTCATCGTATTGTTAGGCATCGGTTTCATCTACGCCTGGAAAAAAGGAGCGCTAAATTGGCAGAGCATAAGATAAACTACGCGCGCGAAAACGGGCTTCCCGTAGTTCTTACCACCGTCGATAAACTGATCGCGTGGGGCAGGAGCAACTCTTTGTGGGCGATGACGTACGGACTTGCGTGCTGTGCGATCGAGATGATGGCGGCGGGCGCGGGCAGATTTGACTTTGACCGCTTCGGCACGATATTTCGCGCAAGCGCCAAGCAATCAGATGTGATGATAATCGCAGGCACGCTTAGCAAAAAGCACGCCGAGTTTACGCGCCGCCTATACGACGCGATGCCCGAACCCAAATGGGTCATCAGCATGGGCAGCTGCGCCAATACCGGAGGGATGTTTAATACCTACGCTACGGTGCAGGGCTGCGACCGCATAGTGCCCGTGGATATCTATCTGCCCGGATGCGCGCCGCGCCCCGAGACGCTGCAGTTTGCGATGATGGTGCTGCAAAAAAAGATCCGCACCCAAACCCCGCGCCGCGCGCAGAAAGCAAAAAGGCTGATCTGATGAGAAAATTTAATCCCAAAGGCGATCAGAGTAAAAAAAATTACTACAAAGATAGATTTTTCATTCCCGAGGAAACGCCTAAATCCAGCGTAAACGAAAGCGATTTTAAAGACGATCTGGACGCGCTTGAAGGCATTCAAATTTTAAACTCATATGTGGAATTTAACACCCTTGTGCTCTACGTCGAGCCCGCGCAAAATTTAGCGGCGCTGCGTGCGCTTAAGAGCGCGGGATATGAAATTTTATGCGAGCTAAGCGGCGTGGATTTTACCGAGGCTCGCGGCGGCATCGAGGTTTTTTATCAGCTTTTGGACATCAAAAGAGCGCGCCGCGCGCGGCTAAAGTGCTTCGTGCCGAATGAGAGCTTTTTGCAAAGCGCTGCGGGCATTTACAAAAGCGCGAACTGGGCGGAGCGCGAGCTATACGATATGATGGGCGTTTGGATAGAGGCCCATCCGAACTTGGCGCGCCTAATAATGCCCGATGATTGGTTCGGACACCCGCTTTTAAAGTCCTATCCGCTGCAAGGAGACGAGTTTGCGAAGTGGTACGAGGTGGATAAAATTTTTGGGGTTGGCGCGCGCGAGCGGATCGGCGAAGAGAACCGAAATTCCGCATTCGTAGATGAAAAGGATACCTTTAACTTTACGCGACTCTATCACGAGAGCGGTTACGGCGAGCCGCGCCCGCAAGAGAAAATTTTACAAGAATACCAAGAAGAGGGCGGCGTGCGCTTCGTAAAACGCGCTAAACGCGGAATTTACAAGATCATCACAAAGAGAAAATAATGCAAAATCCAAGCAAGCTAAGACCTTTTTTCGAAAACATCGAGTACGAGCGCGAGGGCGCGAATATGATCTTAAATTTCGGTCCTCAGCATCCAAGCGCGCACGGCCAGCTAAAGCTCGTGCTGGAGCTTGACGGCGAGCGCATCGTGCGAGCCCGCCCCGGCGTGGGCTATATGCACCGAGGCATCGAAAAGATGGCCGAAAACATGATCTACGCGGAGTTCGTCCCCGTAACAGACCGCATCGATTACATCGCATCGGGCTCGAACAACTACGGCTTTTGCGCCGCGGTTGAGAAGCTCTGCGGCATCGAAGTGCCGCGCCGCGCGCAGATCATCCGCACGATCCTACTGGAGCTTAATCGCATCAGCTCGCACCTTCTGTTTTTGGGTACGCACGCGCTTGACATCGGCGCGATGACGGTGTTTCTCTACTGCTTCCGCTCGCGCGAATACATACTCGATCTGATCGAGAAATACTGCGGCGCGCGCCTTACGCACAATAATATCAAAATCGGCGGCGTATTTTTGGATCTGCCTAACGGCTGGCTAGAGGAGATGTTGAAATTTTGCGACGAATTTCCAAGCGACATTAAAGAATTTGAAGATATGCTCGATACCAATAGAATTTGGCTAATGCGAACCGAGGGGGTGGGCGTGATCTCGCACGAAGCGGCTCTTAGCTGCGGCTGTAGCGGCGTGACGCTCCGCGCTAGCGGGCATGCTTGGGATATCCGAAAAGAAGAGCCCTATCTCATCTACGACGAGCTTGATTTTGACGTGCCGTATGCGAGCGAGGGCGATTGCTACGCGCGCTATAAGTGTTATATGGCAGAGATGCGCGAGAGCCTTAAAATTTTGCGCCAGTGCGCGAAACACTATCCGCTAAGCGATCCGCAAATTTTAGCGATCGATCCCGCTTACGTAAATCCGAGCAAAGAGCAGATCATGACGCAAAATTACTCGCTGATGCAGCATTTCGTGCTAGTTACGCAGGGCTTACGCCCGCCCGTGGGCGAAATTTACGCCGCGAGCGAGAGCCCTAAGGGCGAGCTTGGATTTTATATCCGTTCGATGGGCGAAAGCCGCCCGTACCGCCTTAAGATCCGCACGCCGAGCTTTTGGCACTGCGCGATTTACGAAGAAATTTTACCCGGGCAGTATCTTGCCGACGCCGCGGCGATCATCGGCAGCACGAATATCATTTTAGGAGAGGTGGATCGATGAAACGCTACGATTTGAGGCATCTGGGCGATAAATTTTTAAACCGCATGGGCGAAATTTTAAAAAATTCCGCTCGCGGCGAGACGATGATCTTTATGTTTGAGATGGGCGATTTCAGCGCGGTTCAAAAAAGCGCAGATCTGGTGGAGGGGCTAAATTCCACGCTATTAAATTCTATCAGATACAATCAGGTCGATTGGATGATCGTCGCCAAAAAGGGGAGAGGATGAAAATTTTAAATTTCGCGTCGCTGCTTAGCTTGCAAAATCCCGCGCTTGCAGAAGGTTTTAAAGGCGCTGAAATTTTAAGCGTATCGCCGCTGCAGGACCTGCATCTTCCAGGCGAGCTGATAAAATGCGAGATCGGCGCGCAAAGCTTCGTGCTGGCGCTAATCTGCGCTAGTTTTTGCGACGAGCCCTATTTTGCGGATCTGGATCTGGAGTATCTAAGCGGCGAAAGCAGCGTGGGCGAGGAGGAGATCGAGCAGATCGCGGAGTTTCTGCAAAGCGGCTGCGACGCGCTTTTGATCGACGATGCGCTCATTAAAACTCATCCGGACGCCGAAAATATCAGAGCCTTTCTATCTCTCATAGCGGCGAAGTTCGGGGTTAAAATTTTAAGCTTACGCGGCGAGCGAGCGGATTTTGGCGCGCAAGGGCGGGCAAATTTAAGCCCTCTAAAAGAGCCTGAGAATTTCGACGGCGCCGTGGTTTTCAAACACGATGCGGACGACCGACTAATCGGCGGAAGGTATTTTAGCATGGTCGCAAAGATCGCAAATGGCGATCGCGTCCGCATAAAGACGCCGCACCTAAATTTGGAAAAAGAATTTATTTTGGATGAGGAGCTAAAGGGCACGATCGCGCTTTTGGGCTCGGGCGGGCAGGGCTTTGGCGGTTATAATTTCGAACTCGCAGAAATTTCTAAGGTTTAAAATGGCAAAGATCACGATCGACGGTAAAGCTTGCGAGTGCGACGAGGGCGAGTATATCTTGCAGGTCGCGCGTCGTTGCGGCGTTTTTATCCCTGCGCTTTGTTATCTAAGCGGCGGTACGCCGACGCTCGCATGCAGGCTTTGTATGGTCGAAGCGGACGGCAAGCGCGTCTATAGCTGCAACGCCAAAGTCAAAGACGGCATGGTCATTTACAGCCACACTCCCGAGATTGACGCCGAGCGCGAGGCGATCACGCAGGTTTATTGCATCAACCATCCGATGGCGTGCGGGGTTTGCGATCAAAGCGGCGAGTGCGAGCTCCAAAATTTAGCTCATCTGATGCGCACGAATACCCAAAGTTACGCTATCCGCGATACGGCGCGCGAGGTGCAGGACTGGGGGTATTTGAGCTACGATCCTAGCCTTTGCATCGTTTGCGAGCGCTGTATTACCGCCGCGAAGGACCGCTTGGGCGTGGATGCCTTTAAGCTCGTCCCGCGCGGCGGAGACGCGCTTAGTAAGGAGCAAAAGGACGCGATGCCAAAAGACGCCTACGCCGTGTGGAACAAGCTGCAAAAAAGCCTAATCGCGCGAGTAAATGAAAATGATGATTGCGTAAACTACGGCGAGAGCGCGGCGGTCTGCCCGACGGGGGCTTTGGTAGAAAGCGCGTTTAAATACGTTTCAAACGCCTGGGAACTGCGTCAAATCCCTGCTTCCAACCCGCACAGCAGCGATTGCGAACTGCTTTATTACGAGATCAAGCGCCGCGGCATAGGCGAGCCGCGTGAAAAAATTTATCGCGTTAGTAGCGACATAAATTTCAGCGTTCTGCACGCGGGGGCGCGCTTTGGATGGGACTTTTCAAATGAGAGGGCGAGTAGGAACGAAGCGGTTTTTGCTCGTATCGTGCGCGGTATCGAGGACGGCGAGATCAAAAATATCAAATTTAATAGCTTCATCACCAATGAGGAAGCTCGGATTTTAGAGCTTTTGCGGCAAAAATTTAAGCTCGCTTTGATCAACGACGAAGCGCTTGCCTATCAAAAATTCCTGCGCGAATTTTCAAAGCTTAGCGGCACGAAATTTTACAACGCTAATTCGCAGACGATTAAAAATAGCGATTTCATCGTCGTTTGCGGCACGTTTTTGCGCAGCGACGCTCCAAATCTAGGCTATGCGGTAAACAGCGCCTGCAAGCTAAATAAGGCAGGCGGGATCTATTTTCATCCATTTTGCGACGAGGGCATTAAAGGCTTTAGTAAAAATTTCATCCATCAGCCGCACGCCGCGGGGTTGGAGGCGCAGATACTGCTTTGGATCTTGCAGAAATTCGGACGCGATCTGCCTGAGTGGCTGGATGCGAAACTCGCGACGGAATTTAAAATTTCGCGCGCCGTGGCGAAGGAAAATTTAGATGAGAAATCCGCGGGTTCGCAAAATCCTGAGAATTCTACGGAGGCAAATGGCGTCGGGAATGTTGCGAGTACGAGCGGTGCCGAAAATTCCGCAAGCGCGGACGGCGCTGAAAATTCCGCAAAAAATTCTGCGCAGAATTCCGAGAATCCTGCGGAAAGTAAAATTTCAAATTTTGCCCGCGCGCTGGGTCTGGACGAGCAAAAAATAGATGAAATTTTGGCTAAAAAGGAGCGTTTTTCGCTTATCATCGGCGAGGATTTTATCCGCACGCCAAATAGCGCCACGCTTGCGCGCCTGGCGGGTTTGGTGCAGCGCTACACGCCATTTAAGGTGCTATTGGTGCCGCCGCGCACGAACAGCCTGGGCGTCGCGCTCATCTGTGAGCTTAGCGCGCAAATGAGCGCGGGCGAGACGCTAGGCTACAATGAAGCGGGCGATATTAGCTTCGGCGTGCTGGAAGCGGATCTGGACGCGCCTAGCTTGGTGCAGCAGGAGGGCACGTTTACGAACTACGATAAGCGCGTGGTGCCTACCAATGCGGCGCTTGATTACGGCGGATACGAGCTGAACGACATCGCCTGTGCGCTTGGGGTTTGCGCGGAGCACGCGATCGGCTATACGCCTAGCTTGGGCGCGGATTTTGAGCAGGTTAAATTTGACGATTTAGAAAATTTCTACGACAACGGCGGCGCAAACCACCGCGGATATGAGCTGCGAAACGAGGAGCTCGCCGCTAGCGAGGAGAAGTTTGAAATTTTGCCTTCCGTGCCGCTTAGCGCGGGCGAGGGCGAAACTTTAATCTATGAGGCGAATCCGCTGCATCAATTCAATAAATTTAGCGGCGCAAGCAGCGGGCTGGGCGAAGCGGGCGCGCTGTATCTAAGCCCCGGCATCGCCGAAGCTCTGGGCGTAAGCGCAGGCGACGTCGTTAAAATTTACAAAGCAGACGGCGCGAGCAATGATGAAAAAACTAGCGGCGCAGAGGGGCTCGTAAGCTTAAAGCGCGAAATCGTCGCTAGCGTAAAGATCGATAGGGGCTTTAGCGGCGCGTATCTGCCGTATTTTGATGAGAAACTGCGCGGCGAGATATTTTTCAAAACCTCGCGCTACGCCGGCGTAAAAATCGAGAAAATTTCAAAGGAGAGGGCAGATGAGCGATAGTGCATTTTATTTCGTAGGCACCGTCTTAAAGGCGCTCGTGATTTTAGCCGTCATCGCGCTGCTCTCGGGGCTTGCGACCTATGCCGAGCGTAAGGTGCTTGCCTTTATGCAGCGCAGGATCGGACCCTCTATGGTCGGGCCTGCGGGACTTTTGCAGGTGGGCGCGGATATGATAAAGCTTTTTACCAAAGAGGACGCGATCCCTGCGCGGGCGAATAAGCTTCTTTTTAAAATCGCGCCGATAATATCGGCTACGGGAGCTTTCGTGGCGCTTTCGGTAGTGCCGCTGCTGCCGGAGTTTACTATCGGCGGGCGGACTATACAGCCGATTTTAAGCGATATAAATGTGGGAATTTTATTCCTGCTCGGAGCTAGCGGCACCTGCGTTTACGGACTGCTGATCGGAGGGCTTGCGAGCTACAATAAATGGGGCACTATAGGCGCTTTTCGCGCATTTTTGCAGATCACCTGCTTTGAGGTGATAAACGGGCTTAGCCTGATCCCTATCGTGATGATCACGGGCTCGCTCTCGCTTATAGACATCGTAAGCGCGCAAAGCGGCGGCATCGACAAGTGGTTTATCTGGAAAGAGCCCGTCTGCTTCGCGCTCTTTCTCATCGCCGCTTTCGTAGAGTGCAACCGTACGCCGCTGTGCCTTACCGAAAACGAAACCGAGATCGTAGCGGGCGCAGGTACGGCGTATTCTGGCATGCGCTGGGGTATGTTTTTTATCGGCGAATACGCTAATATCATAACCTACTCCGTCGTTACGACGCTGCTGTTTTTGGGCGGATTTAACGCATTTTGGTTTATCCCCGGCGGCATTATGATGATATTAAAATCAAGCCTCGTGTTTTTCTGCTTCCTATGGGCTCGCGCGGCGTGGCCGCACCTGCGTCCCGATCAGCTGATGGGGCTTTGCTGGAAAGTCTGCATGCCGTTAGCTCTTGCTTGCGTGCTAATTACCGCGCTAGCGATCGTTTAAGGAGGGGTGTGATGGCAAGATACGCTCAGATCGACAAACGAACCCCTATTAAATCCGGCGGCGATAAGTTTCGCAGATTCCTCTCCCGCACCTTTAATGGCGAGCTTTTCGTGGGGCTGTGGGTGGTGCTAAAAAATATGTTTAAGCGCGGCGGCTCGCACACGCTTCGGTATCCTATGGAAAAATTTGTTATGCCGCCTAGATATCGCGGCGTGCATAAGCTAATGCGCCTGCTCGAAAGCGGCAGCGAGCGCTGCATCGGATGCGGCTTGTGCGAGAAGATCTGCGTGGCGAACTGCATCGCGATGGAGACCAGCCTTGGCGCCGACGGCCGCAAAAAAGTAGATAACTACTCGATAAATTTAGGGCGCTGCGTCTATTGCGGGCTTTGCGCGGACGTCTGCCCTGAGATCGCTATCGTGCACGGCTGCGAGTACGAGCTTGCGAGCGAACAGCGGGCATACTACGGCTTCAAAGAGGATCTTTTGATTCGCGGCGAAAATTTATGCTTAAACGGCGCAGCACAGGAGTTTGCGGGCTACGGCAGCCTGGATGAAAACGCGGGCGCGCGGATCAAGATGACGCCGAACGCCTATATAAAAAGCGACGCCGCAAGCGACGAGCCAAGCTTAAAGAGCGCGGGTTCAAATTTAAAAAGCAGCGCCGCGGAAAGCTCTAAAAAAGAGGGCGCCTCTAGCGATAAAATTCTATTTTCAAAGGGCGCAGGCTTAAGCGGCGAAATTTTAGCCGAGCGACAAGACGCCAAGCGGGCAAGCTTAAAGGAAAGCTCCACCTCGGACGCCAAAAATTCTAAAGAAAATTCTGTTACGGACGCCGAAAATTCTACGCTTGATTCGCAGCGAAATTCCAAAGGAAATTCCGCCTCTCAATGCGCCGAAGATTCCGCCGTACAAGGGGAGGAGCAATGATACAAACGCTTGCATTTTATTTTTTCAGCGCGGTTTGCCTGGCGCTTTTCGGTATCAGCGTTTTTAGCAAAAACGTCCTTTACGCCCTTAGCGCGCTGGCTGGCGGCATGGTCTTTATGAGCGGATTTTTCTTCTTGCTGGATGCGGAGTTTTTGGGCGTAGTGCAGATCATAGTCTACACTGGCGCCGTGATCGTGCTTTACGGCTTCGCGCTGATGTTTTTGGGCGCGGATAAAAACGTAAGCGAGCCGAAAAAGGGGGCAAGGCTATTTTTCGCGCTTAGCGGCGTGATCGCATTTTTGCTCGTGATTATCGTGCTCGGCGCGGTGGTCGCAAACAACGTAGAAACGCTTAAAATTTTAAACACCGACGATACCGAGGCGCTTGGGATGATTATCTTTACGAAATATCTGGCGATTTTCGAGCTTGCCGCCGTGATGCTGCTCGTGGCGATGATCTGCGCTATCGTGCTTGCGCATAAGCAGATGGACGCGAGCCTGAGCTACGAAGAGAGCGAGGGGTAAAATGGCTCTAAATCACTATCTGATCGTCGCTGCGATGATGTTTGGGCTCGGGCTTGCGGGTATGATGAAGCGAAGAAATTTGATAATGCTCTTTTTTTCGAGCGAAATTTTATTAAACGCCGCAAATTTAGCCCTCGTCGCCGTGGCGAAATTTTACGATAACATAAACGGCGAAATTTTTGCGCTTTTCATCGTAGCGATCGCCGCGAGCGAGATGGCCGTGGGGCTTGGGCTGCTCATCTTGTGGTATAAGAAAACGGGCAGCATCGAACTTGACAGCTTCGTAAATTTTAAAAATCCTTCTAAGGACGGGCCGGATGCTTGATACCGTTTTTGTATGGCTCTTAATCGCCCTTTTCGCACCGCTTGCCTCGGCGATCTTCGCAGGCGTTTTCATTCGCGCCAAAGATAAGATGTTTATTGGCGTAATCTGCTCGGCGCTGGTAATTTTAAGCACTATCGCGTCGCTTGCTTTGATGGAGCTCGTCTCTGACAACCGCCTAATCAGCGTAAGCTTAGCCGATTTCATAAGCACGGGATTTTTGGACGCAAAATTTAGCTTTCTCATAGATAGCGTAAGTGCGGTGATGATGGTAGTCGTAGGCATCGTATCCAGCGTCGTACACGTGTATTCGATCTACTATATGTGGGATGACGAAAACTTCGCTAAATTTTTCAGCTTCCTGGGGCTTTTCGTTTTTTCGATGCTGGTTTTGGTAACGAGCGATAATTTTTTAGGACTTTTCATCGGCTGGGAGGGGGTCGGACTCTGCTCATGGCTGCTGATCGGCTTTTGGTATGATAGGAGCAATTACAGTTGGTGCGCTAACGAAGCTTTCATAATGAACCGCATCGCAGACCTTGGAATGTTGCTTGGAATTTTTCTAATATATTTAAATTTCGGCTCGTTGCGCTACGAGGTGGTGTTTGCGAACGCAGCGAGCTTGGAGCCTGAAATTTTAACCCTGATCGCCGCACTTTTATTTATCGGCGCGATGGGCAAAAGCGCGCAGTTTCCGTTCCATACCTGGCTGGCAGATGCGATGGCGGGTCCGACGCCCGTATCTGCGCTCATTCACGCAGCGACGATGGTTACGGCGGGCGTTTATCTGGTGATCCGCGCAAATGCAATTTTCGCGCTCGCGCCCGAAGTAAGCGGCTTCATCGTCTGCTTGGGCGCTTTTGTGGCGGTCTTTGCGGCTTCGATGGCGCTGGTTCATAACGATCTTAAAAAGATCATCGCCTACTCCACGCTTTCGCAGCTTGGCTATATGTTCGTAGCCGCGGGGCTTGGGGCGTATTGGATCGCACTATTTCATCTGGCGACGCATGCGTTTTTCAAGGCGCTTCTATTTTTGGGCGCGGGCAACGTAATGCACGCGATGAAAGACGATCTAAATATCCAAAATATGGGCGGATTATATAAGTTTATGCGACCTACGGCGATTTTAATGTGCATAGGCTCGCTCGCGCTTTGCGGATTTTATCCGTTCGCGGGCTTTTTCTCAAAAGATAAAATTTTAGAAGCGGCGTGGAGCGCGGACGCGTATTTTATCTGGGCGCTGCTGTTTGTGGGCGCTGCGATGACGACGTTTTACAGCGTGCGCCTAATAATGCTCGTGTTTTTCGGCAAGCAAAAATTTATCCACCATCCGCACGAGGCGAAAGGCTTTGCCCTCATCGCGATGGGCGTATTAGCCGTGCCTGCGGTGATCGCAGGCTTTTTCGAGCACGATTTTGCGGAGTTCGTGCTTAGCATACTTCCGGGCTTTAAAGCTTCAATCCCGCACGGCGTGGAGGTAATTTTGATCGCCCTAACGCTAGCGATGATAAGCGCGGTGGCGATCGGCACGATTTGGACATACGGCAAAGGTAAATTTAGTCAAAATTTAAAGAACTGCAAATTTTATAAAATTTTGATTGCTCAGTATTTTATCCCGCAAATTTACGAGCGCGTGATCGTGCGCGGATACGAAAGGCTTAGCGAGATCTGCGCTAAATGTGACGGCGCGATCATAGACGCCAGCGTCGATCTGATCGCTCGCATCGCGGTAAAAAGCGGCGAAGGAGCGGATCGCTCAAGCAATAGCGGAGATTTGAGCGCAAATTTAAGGTGGATGGTTTTGGGATCTTTCATTTTGCTGATTTTGGCGTTTGCGCTGTGAGGTGGGCATGGAATACTTTTTAAGTTTGGTTATATTTTTTCCGGCGGTAGCTGCGGTTTTAGGTTTTTTGATCGACGAAGCGAGCATCAAGACCTATGCCGTTACGATGAGCTTTATAGAGTTCGTGCTTTCGCTCGTTTTGTGGATATTCTACGAGCCGGTGGACGGCATCGCGTTTAGCGTGCTGCACCCTTTCATAAGCGAATACGGCATCAACTACTTCATCGGCGTGGACGGAATTTCGCTGTTTTTGGTGATCCTAAGCACGCTGGTTACATTTTTGGCGCTGCTTAGCCTAAGTATCAAAGAGCGCGCCAAAAATTTAATCATCTGCATTTTGTTTTTAGAGATGACGATGGTGGGCGTTTTCGTGGCGCTGGATGCGATTTTGTTTTACATATTTTGGGAGCTTTCGCTTATTCCGATGCTCTATATTATCGGCGCGTGGGGCAGCGGCAAGAGAATTTACGCCGCGGTGAAATTTTTCATCTACACCTTCCTGGGTTCGATGTTTCTACTCGTAGGACTCGTAGCGATGAGCTATTTCTATCACGAGGCTACGGGCGAGTATAGCTTTAATATCCTAAACTGGCAGAGCCTATCGCTGCCGCTTAGCACGCAAATTCCTCTATTTTTGGCATTTTCGGTCGCCTTTGCGATCAAGACGCCTTGCTTTCCTTTTCATACCTGGCTTCCGTACGCGCACGGGCAGGCCCCTACGATAGGCTCGGTGCTGCTTGCCGCGGTACTTCTTAAGATGGGCACATACGGCTTCGTGCGATTTTCGCTGCCGCTGTTTCCCGACGCGAGCGTCTATTTTAGCGGGATGATGTGCGCCGTAGCGATCGTTATGATCATCTATGCAAGCTTTATCGCCTTTGCGCAAAAGGATATCAAACAGGTTATCGCGTATAGCTCGATCGCGCATATGGGCGTCATAATGCTTGGAATTTTTTCAATGAGCCGCGAAGGAATGAGCGGTGCGGTATTTTTGATGATAAGCCACGGTATCGTAAGCGGAGGGCTTTTTATGCTCGTGGGCTTTTTATATGACCGCAGGCATACGAAGCTTTTTAGCGAATTCGGCGGGCTTGCGCGGGTGATGCCGCTTTATGCGTTTTGCTTTTGCGTCGTGCTGCTGGGCTCGATAGGCCTTCCGCTTACGATCGGTTTCGTGGGAGAATTCCTAAGCCTTGCGGGGATTTTTAAGATCAGCTTTAGCTATGCGCTTTTGGGCGGGCTCGGCATCATAATGGGCGCGATCTATTCGATGAATCTTTATAAAAAGACCTTCTTCGGCGCGCTCGTACACGAGGAGAATAAAAAGCTAAGCGATCTAAACAGAACCGAGCTTTGCTCTATCATCCCTATCTGCGTGCTGGTGGTAGTGCTGGGCGTCGCGCCGAATCTGATGTTAAAGAGCATCGAGCCCAGCGTGACGCAAAGTCTTGAGCTGATGTTTAATAAAGCCTCTCAGACCGCAACTCGCGCCTATATGGAAAAAGCAAATTTTAAGGTAAGAAGCGATGCAAAATAATCTTTTAAATTTAGCCTCGATCGCGCCTATGGCGATACTCGGAGGATTTGCCCTGCTGATGCTCGCGGTTTCGCTTTTTGCGCGCACGCTATCGTATAAATTTTACGCCGTCATCACGATACTAGCTCTAGCTCTCGGCTTCGGGCTTGTTTTCGGATATAACAGCGGCATACGCGGGCTTTTCGACGTGATGCTGGTGGACGGAATCGCGACGCTATCGATGCTTATCATGCTCGCAGGCTCGATATTTTTCATCTTTCTGTCTTTGGGCGCAAGAAGCGCGCACGAGTACCACACGGCGGAGTTTTTCGTGCTGTTTTTATTCGTGCTCGTGGGCTATGAGTTTATGGTTGCGAGCGAAAGCTTAATGATGATCCTCGTTGGGCTTGAGACGGGCTCGCTGGCGCTTTATACGCTAATCGCGCTTCACAACCGCGCCAGATCGGTCGAAGCGGCGCTAAAATACTTCATAATGGGCGCGCTGGGATCGGGCTTTTTCGCATTCGGCGCGGCGATGTTTTTTCTATCGACCGGCTCTATGGAAATTTCAAATATCGCGCAGATCGCCAAGAGTTCAAATTTACAAACCAATGTCCTGCTTTTCGCCGCCTGCTCATTTATGATCGTCTCGATAGGATTTAAGCTCTCGCTGATCCCGTTTCACACCTGGACGCCCGACGTTTACGAGGGTGCGAGCTCGGCTATGGCGGGCTTTTTGTCCGTCGTGCCCAAGATCGCGGGCTTTGTAGTGGCGATCAGGCTGTTTGAAGCGCTGCAAAGCATCGGCGTGCAGTGGCTCAACATCGTGCTCTACGCCGTAGCGGTGCTTACGATGAGCTTAGCGAACCTCATGGCGCTCGTACAGCGCGACGTCAAGCGGATGCTCGCTTTCAGCTCCGTTTCGCACGCAGGCTTCGTGCTCTGCGCGATCGTGATCGGCTCGACGCAGGCAAACGCCGCACTTTTCAACTACTGGATACTATATGCCGTCGCGAACCTCGGCGCGTTTGCCTTCATCTGGTGCGTACGACAAAGGCGCGCGCGCAGCTTTGGGTCTGGGCCCGAAGTTAGCGCGGAGGGTTTGAAATTTTGCTACGAAAACAGCGCGTCAAACGGGCAAAATTTTAAGACGGAGCCTGCTTACGCGCGCGACGACGGGCTAAATTTTAAAGCCGAAGCGGACGAGAGAAATTTTAAGCTCAAGGATGAGGTCGGCGAAGGAAATTTCAAAACCGAGAGGTTTGAAAAAAATTTTAAATTTGACGGCGGCGGGCGAGGCGGAAGTATTAAAATCGACCGCAACGCTCAGGCCGGGAGCCGTGCCGATAGGCCCGGCGCCGAAATTTGCGAGCAAAGCTCTAAGTTCGCGGCTCGCTTCGAGCATCCGTTTGAGAAATTTGACGGGCTGATCCGCACCCATCCGCTCTTTGCGCTATGTGCGGCGATCTTTATGCTCTCGCTTGCGGGCATTCCGCCGTTTAGCGTGTTTTGGGGCAAGATGTATCTGCTAAGCGCCGCGGTCAATTCTGGCTACTTCACCCTCGCCGTCATCATGGCGGTAAATAGCGCCCTCGCGCTGTATTATTACCTGCGCCTCATCGTGCGTATGTTTTTGCACGAGCCGCGGGAGAACGCGGAGCTTGACGGCTCGCTGAGCGCGGTCTCCGTGCAGATAAAATTTGCCGTCGTGCTAGCTAGCGTGGCGTGCGTGCTGGCGCCGTTTTTAGTGAAATTTCTAACCGGCGCGGTAAATAATTTCGTCTTTTTAAGCGGGTATTGAGCTAAAATTTTAAGCGCGAATTGAACCCATCGCGCTTTGCCAACAAGGAGAGATATGTTTTTGGGCGAGCTAAGTGCTGACGGCTACGGTTTTGCGCTGCTTGAGCCGCGCGATTTGAGTGAGTTTTTAAAGGAGCGAAAATGCAGAGCAAAAAAACTTCTAAGCTACTGGGACGCGCACAAGCAGCTGTTTTATGACGCCGTAAAGGGCGCTAAAATTTTGCCCTTTTCTTCGCTTGCGGTGCGCAGCTATGAGATCTTCGTTTGCATTGACGAGGAGTTTGCGCCGTCTGCGGGCTACGAAGTAGCTTTCAAGCGCGATAAGCTGTATTTCGCCCCGCAAAGCGGCTCCGCGATCCTAGCGAGCTTCGATGCTTTGCAGTATCGTTTCGATAAGCTAAAAAGCGGCGAACTCGAGCTAGGCTATGAGTGCCAAAGCGGCGCTGCGGGCAAGATACGAAAATTTAATTCCACGCTCAAGCTCGGCTTGCAAAGCGGCACTTACGAGCTTTGCGTCGTTGGGCTAAAAAACAGCTCGCAGCACTTCGAGAAATACGGCTACGCCTTTATTTTCAAGCGCAACGCAAGCGCGGAAAATCAAAATTTCAGTAGGCTTGACAACGATAAATTTAGCTTTGATATTTGCGAAGGCGATTAAATTTAATCGAAATTCCGCGCCGCACGAGACCTTGGCGCGACCCGCAAAATTTTAAAGACGCGATTCAGCGCGGTAAATTTAAATCTAAAATTTCCACTTCCTTGCCCCATTGTTTCCTAGCAAACACACAAATTTTGATAAATTTCGATTTTAAATCTCGCGGCGGAAAAATTTTAAAATTTCATGCTCCAGCTCTTGCGGCGGCGCCGAAATTTTATCCGCAAACTGCGAGCGGTTGAAGGTGCGTTGGCGCTTTGCGAGCTGTACCGTGTGCAGGCTTACGAGCTGCTCGCACTGCGCCCGCGAGATCTGTCCGCGCAAAAGCTGCCCGCACTCCTTTAGCCCGATGCAGCCTAGCGCCCTGCACTCTGAGTCGTAGCGAGCGAATAAAAACTCCGCTTCCTCCAAAAGCCCGCGCTCAAACATCGCCTTCGTGCGCGCCTCGATACGTCCTGCAAGCCACTGCTTAGGCGCGTCGATCTCAAAAATTTTAATATCCGAAATCACGGGTGGGGCGGTGTTTTCGCGCAGAAATTTACTTGGCGCCTCGCCGCAAAATTTATAGATACTTAGCCATTTTTTTAAACGAAAGCTGTCTGCTGCGCTAAGCTTTGCGGCAAATTCCGGATCGATCCGCAGCGCTAGGGCGTAAATTTCATCGTTTGAAATTTCGCTTTTAAAATCAGGAACCTTCGGCGCCAGCCCGCTTAGCATCGCTTTGAGATAAAACCCGCTGCCGCCCGTGATTATCAAAGGCGCGCCGCTACGATCTGCAAAAGCCCGCGCGGCTGCGTATTCTTTGATAAACTCGCCGACGCTGAAGTATTCGTTTGGATAGATTAAATTTACGCCGAAGTGCCTGATCTCGCGCAGCTCCTTCTCGCTAGGCTTAGCGCTTGCGATGTCGATCTGCCGGTAAATGCAGAGCGAATCAAGGCTCAAAATCACGGCGCCGGTCTTTCGCGCGATGCTTAGCGCAAGATCGCTTTTGCCGCTTGCGGTGGTGCCGATGATCGCGATCTGTGGGCTTGCGTGCGAGTTTTGATTTTGGCTCAAGGCGTTTCCTTTCGTAAATTTTTTGTTCAAATTATATCAAATTTAGAGCTATTCTTACTTTTTTTTGATACAATGGTGCCCAAAATAAGGGGCGAAATGGCTAAATTTAAAGAAATTTTATCCGACATCAACGAATTAATAGTTTTTAAACACTCGGTTTTCGCGCTGCCGTTTATCTTTACGGCGATGATTACTGCGAGCAAGCTGCAAAACGGCTCGGTATGGTTTGGCTGGAAGTTGCTTTTTTTGGGAATTTTATGCGCGGTGAGCGCGAGAAGCTTCGCGATGGCGCTAAATCGTTACTTGGACGAGGATATCGACCGCGCCAATCCGCGTTGCGCTTCGCGCCCTAGCGTGGACGGACGGATCGGGCGCGGGAATTTACTGCTTTTCATCATTGCAAACGCGGTAGTTTTCGTAGCGGTTTCAGCGTTTATAAATTCTTTGGCACTTAAGCTTTCAGTGCCGATTTTAGCGGCATTGGGCGGGTATTCGTATTTTAAGCGCTTTAGCGAGACCGCGCATTTGATGCTCGGCCTTTGCTTGGGGCTTGCGCCGATTGCGGGCGCGATCGCCGTTAGCGGCGGGGTTCCGCTATGGTCGGTGCTGCTATGCCTCGGGGTAGTATTTTGGGTAGGCGGCTTTGACGTGCTGTATTCGCTTCAAGATATGGAATTTGACCGCACGGCGGGGCTTTACAGCATCCCTGCGCTTTACGGCAAGGAAGCGTCGATGTTTATCTCCAAAATTTTTCACGCCGTGGCGGTGCTTTTTTGGCTACTGTTTTGCGCGGCGGCAAATTTAGGTTTTTTTGCCTATCTTGGCGTGGCTGCGTGCGCGACGATTTTGTACTTCGAGCATAGGATCGTACGTAGTGATTTTAGCAAGATCGATCGCGCGTTTTTTACGCTGAATGGCTACTTGGGCATTGCGTTTTTCGCTTTTATTTTTGTAAATTTATTTTAAGGAACCCTTATGGATCTTAACACTCTCATCATTTTAGGACTTTGCGTCGTTATATTTTTGATGTTTTTCGTCATATATTTTAAGGATAAGCAAGCGGATAAAAAATTCGAGCGCTTCGATCAGGTGCTGACCGACGCTATGCAGGAAAATTATCTGCTTAAAAAGAAGGTCGAGGAGCTAAAAGAGATGATCGATTCGGGCGGCAAAGTTGCCCCCAATATCGATATAAACGCGATTGCCGACGTAATCGACGAGACGATAGAGCAGAGATTAGACGTAGTGCCTACGATGATCGACGAGCGGGTAGAAAAGCAGATCAGACCGCTTTTGGATCAGCTTAAAGAGCTCATCGGATCGGTAAGAAAATAGCCAGAGCAATATAAAAATAAAATTTTGCAAAATCGCTTTGTTTTTTATATAATCGCCGCAAATTGATATTAAGGCAAAATATGCTAATTGATAAATTTGGACGAACGATCGATTATTTGCGCATTTCAGTTACGCAGCGGTGTAATTTCAGATGCAGATATTGCATGCCTGCTACGCCGTTTAATTGGGTGCCGCGAGAGAATATTTTAAGCTTTGAGGAGATGTTTTTATTCGTCAAGGTTGCGATCGACGGCGGCGTGAAAAAGATCCGCATAACCGGCGGCGAACCGCTGGTGCGAAAGGGGATCGAAGATTTTATAAAGATGATTGCGGATTACGCCCCAGGTATCGATCTTGCGCTTACTACCAACGGATATTATCTCAAAAACTACGCGCGCACCTTGAAAAACGCCGGGCTAAAACGCATCAATATGTCGCTTGACTCGCTGCGTCCGGAGCGGGCTAAATTTATAGCTCAGCGCGGCGTGCTTTATAACGTCTTAGAAGGCCTTGACGCCGCGCTTGAAGCGGGACTAAAAGTCAAGCTAAACACCGTCGCGCTAAAAGGCATCAACGACGACGAGCTTATTTATTTGCTGGAATTTGCCCGCGAGAAGGATTGTCAGATCCGCTTTATAGAATTTATGGAAAACACCCATGCCGGCGATCTTACAGGCTTGAAATCAAACGAAATTTTAGATATTTTAAGGCGTAAATTTATCTTTACCGCTCTGCCTAAATCGCAAAGCTCGCCCGCGTCGCTTTACGCGCTCGGGGACGGATACACTTTCGGTATCATCGATCCGCACAAGCACGATTTTTGCGAGAGCTGCAACCGCATCAGACTAAGCGCCGAGGGGCTTTTGATCCCGTGTCTTTACTTCGAGGACGCGCTAAGTATCAAAAAGGCGGTCAAAGAGGGCGACATCGCCGCAGCCGCGGAAATTTTGGCTAAAATTTTAGCGAATAAGCCCGAAAAAAATCGCTGGCAAGCGGACGCTTCGAATGAAATTTCAAGCCGCGCATTTTACGAGACGGGCGGATGAGGCTTATTGAGAGCTTTTTAAGTATCCAAGGCGAGGGCAAATACGCAGGCAGGCTCGCGTTTTTCTTTCGCTTTGCAGGTTGTAATCTGCGCTGCGAGGGCTTCGGCGGCGCGCGCATTTCGCCAAAGACCGGCGAGATCTTGCACGGTTGCGATACGATCCGTGCGGTTTTTACAAGCCACTTTGAGCATGAAGAAATTTTAAATTTAGCGCAGCTTTTGAATAAAATTCCAAATTTATCAGGTTCGTCCTGTTTTTCACCTGCGCGCCCTGCGCCGGGTTTTTGCGCCGCCGAGTCTTTTTCTAAAAGCGATACGTTAAATTCCGCCGCCGCACAAAGACCTCCCCGCTCAAACGGTAGCGCAAAAAATTCTTTAAATTTAACGAGCGAAAATTCTTTAAATTTCGCGGCGCAGAATTCTTTAAATTTAAATCCGCAAAGCTCCGCATCGCCGCAGAGCGCTAAGCTTTATCAAAAGCCGATCATCGTTATCACCGGCGGCGAGCCGCTGTTGCATCACAAGGAGGCGCTATTTTACGAGTTCGTCTGCGAGCTGCTAGCGCGCGGACACGAAGTGCATTTTGAGACCAACGGCACGATTTTAATGGATTTTGAAAAATTTCCCACCTACAAAAGCTGTGTTTTTGCGATCTCGCCTAAGCTCTCAAACTCCGCCGAGCCGCGCGAACGCAGGCTGAGCTTCGCCGCGCTACGAAGCTTAAAACAAAACGCAAAGGATAGCTTTTACAAGTTCGTCATCTCGCCCGAGTTTGACGCGCAGCCCGAGATCAGAGAAATTTTAGCGGCGTGCGGCGGCGAGGTTTATTGCATGCCGCGCGGCACAAATCGTCGCGAGCTGGAAAGCGGCGCGCAATTTTGCGTGGATTTTTGCCTAAAAAACGGCTATAATTACTCCGATCGCCTGCACATTAGAATTTGGGGCGAGAAGGACGGGGTATGATAATCAGGAAATTATACGAATTCGAAAACGCTCACATCGTGCGCCTGTGCGGCTCGAAGCGGTGTCGCACGAGCATCCACGGCCACTCTTACAGATGCGAAATTTTGCTTAGCTCAAATTTTTTGGATGAAGCGGGGATGGTATATGATTTCGGCTACATGAAGCTCGGTATCCGCGAGCTTATCGATAGTTTCGACCACGCCGTGACGATCTACGCGCGCGATGATGCGGGCTATATCGCGGATCTGAAAAAACACAGCGCGCGCTGGGTACAGATACCGCTAAATCCGAGCGCGGAGCAGTTTTGTAGAATTTTTTTCGTTCTAATTGACCGACTTTTGAGCCTAACTCAGATGCAAAACGGCGAGCGCGAAGTAAAGCTTCACAGCGTCATCGTGCACGAAACTGCGACCGGCTATGCGCAGTGCTTCCGCGAGGATGCCTACAACGCGCAGATGGGTGAGATCGCGCTGGATGAGATAGAATTCTCGCCCGCCGTGCGCGAGGAGTGGAGGCAGCCAGAGCTTTGGCAAAAGCTGCTGCGCGGCGAAAAAATCATCTATCCAAAGGATTGCTGATGAGAAATTTCTTTAAATTTGGCGCGGGGCTTATGCGCGTTTTTGCCGCGTGCGCGATCTTCGTCTGCGCGCTTGCTTTGAGCGGCTGTGACGATGAGAAAAAGGACACCTTGCAAAAGCCGCCGGTAGATAGCGAGGTGCCAAAGGACGTGCCTATCGCGCCTAGCGAGCCTAAAGTCGATATAAATGCCGATATGCCGCCGCTTCCGGTGACCGAATAGGACGGAGCGTTGAAAAATCGGCGGCTAAATTTGAAAATTTTTAAAATTTGCGTGGTTCGTATGCGGCGCGTAAGCGCGATTTTAGCGTCATTTTTACCCGTGCGATCTGCGCAGAGAAATTCTAAATTTTTATCCACAAAATTTCATTCTTGGCACGAAATATACTGCGCGAAACCGCGATTAGAAGACGGCACAGTAAATTTTGACGCAACAAATATCCGCAGCCGCTTTGAAAAGTTTTTAAAATTTCAAAGGCGCGGAACCAATCCGTTTTATCTAGCGCCGGAAAAATTTGCGTTGGAATTTGGCCGTTTCGGCTCTAGCCGCGCAAAATTTTATTTCGCAAATTTAACTCCCTGGCGGAAGTGATGGATTATCTGTATCAAAGCGCCCTGGGTTTTCATAAATTTTTTGCGCTAGCTGCGGCGATTTTAACGATAATTTATCTGATTTTTACTCAGCTTAAGATCGACGCGGCGGCGGAATTTTGCCCTCGCGGCAAGGCTTTAAATTCCGTCGCCTCCGTGCCGCAAGCTGAAAATTTAAAGCAAAAGAGCAGATCTGGGCTTAGATTTCTTAGGCGCATCAGGCTGTTTTTGCCGATCTATTATTCGTGTATCGCGGCGTTGATAATCAGCGGAAGTGTGATGCTAGCGGTGCTGCGCTTTGATCTGAGCTTTAGAATTTATTTCATGGCGGCCGCAGCGTTAGCGATGGTCATACTTAGCGCGGCGTCGTACAAGCGGCTAAAAATCGCGTATCTGAGCCAAAATTTCGCACCGTATCAGCGCAAAATGCGGGTGATTTTGGGGCTAAGCTTAGCGATAATTTTGATAGCGAGTGTTATTTGATGGTATATTTTTACGATAAACTTGCAGGCGAACAGAGCCTAGTTTTGCAGAATGATCAGTTTTTGCACCTAAAGGCCAGGCGAGCAAGGGCGGGCGAGCGCATAGATGTGCGCAATCTTGAGGACGGGGCGAGTTATCTATATGAGATCGCCGAAATTTCGCGCAAGGGCGCGGCTTTGAATTTAGTTTTTAAAAGCTCTGTTTTTACGCCGCCGCACGATTTTTGCGTCGCTTGGGCGGTTGTCGAGAGCGCCGTGATCGAAAAGAGCCTGCCTGCGCTAAACGAGATGGGCGTCGGGCGGCTTGTTTTAGTCTATTCCGATCTGTCGCAGAAAAACGTGCGGCTCGATCCGCAAAGGATGGAGCGGATTTTGATCAACTCGTCGCAGCAATGCGGGCGAAATTCCATCATGCAGATCGAGGTCTTAAGCGGCTCGGACGAGCTCGCGCAAAGGTATGAAAACGTAAGCCTGATCGATTTTGGCGGCAAGAACATCGACATTTTCGGCGGTGACGAGATTGCGTTCGTAGGCCCAGAGGGCGGGTTTTCGCCGCGCGAAAGGGAGAAATTTAAAAACGCCTATGCGCTTAATAGCCCTTATATTTTGCGCTCAAACACCGCGCTAATCGCAACTTGCGCGAAGCTGATGTTTTAAACGCTCGGCAAATTTTAAAATTTAAAAGTCGCGCGTTTTAAATTTTGGAATTTAAAATTTGCTCTGCGCGATCCGCTATGTTTATCTGCGGCTTGACGCGCGGCACGTATTTGCCGCGGTGCATCTTCGCGCGCCGTATCTTTGCACGCCGCAGTAGGCCGCGGCAAAATAAAATTTTACCCGCAAGCGGGTTAAATTTTAAAATTTTCGCGTCCAAAAAGCATGTTCAAAAAGTAAATTCGCGCTTCGCCGAGAGATTTTTAAAACTCTTTAAATTTGCTTTTTAGATAAAAAAGTTGTATAATCGCAACCTTTTAAAATCATCAAAAAGGATCAAAAATGAAAAAAGATATCCATCCAAACTTTGTCGAAACGACCGTTACCTGCGCTTGCGGCAACACTTTTAAAACGCGCTCGAACAAGCCTGAGATCCGCGTCGATATCTGCTCCAATTGCCATCCGTTTTTCACGGGCAGCGAGAAGATTGTAGATAGCGCGGGCCGCGTCGAGAAATTTAAGCAAAAATACGGAATGAAATAGTTGCTATATCTCATTCCTACGCCGATAGGAAATCTAAGCGATATCTCGAGCCGCGCGCTTGAGGTATTGCAAAGCTGCGAAATCCTAATCTGCGAGGATACGAGGGTTTCAAAAAAACTTCTAAACTTATTATCCGATAAATTTCAAATTTTATTTAAAATTTCACAGTTTTACTCGCTGCACACGCACAACGAAGCCGAGTTTTTCGCGAGCTTTGATCCGGCGCTTCTGCGCGAAAAAGCTTGCGCATACGTAAGCGACGCAGGCATGCCCTGCATCAGCGATCCGGGAATTGCGCTCGTAAAATTTGCGCAGCGAAGCGGCGTACCTTACGAGGTGCTTAGCGGCGCAAACGCTCTGCTGCTCGCAGCCGCCGCAAGCGGGCTGGTGGAGAAAGAATTTAGCTTTTTAGGCTTTTTGAACAATGACGGCGAGCAGCGCAAAGCTCAGATCCTAAATTTAATGCAAAGCCCCTATCCGTGCGTACTCTATGAATCTCCGAAGCGCGTGGTAAAGCTAATAGAGCAGATCGCGGGGATCGATGCGAAACGCAAAATTTTTGCAATTAAGGAAGCCACGAAAAAATTTGAAACAAAATTTTTCGGTAGCGCCGCAGAGGTTCTATCCAGCCTAAACGGCGCAAATTTAAACGGCGAATGGTGCGTCGTGATTGACGGCGCAGGCGAGAAAAGCTTTGAAAAAATCACTCAGGAAGATATTCTGTCGCTTGAGATCGCGCCGAAAATAAAAGCGAAACTGCTCTCAAAAATAAACGGCGAACCCGCCAAAGAAATATATAAAAATTTGATACGCTAAGTCATATTTTAACCGTTTTTCGCTAAAATCCCAAAATGATTATTTACGGCAAGCAGCTGTTTTTGCACCTTTTAAACCGGCATCCGCAGAAATTTATCCGCATCATCCTTGCAAAGGAGTGCGAGAAAGAAATTTTTAAAAAGATTGCCGCGACCGGCGTAAAGATCGAGCGTGCCGATGCGAAAAAAGCTCAAGCCCTCGCTCGCGGCGGCAACCATCAAGGCTTCTTGGCCGAGGTGGAGGAGTTTAGCTTCGGCGATCTAGCTAGCGTCAAAGACGATAAATTCGTGCCGATCCTTTATGGGCTTACCGACGTCGGAAACATCGGCGCGATAATGCGTAGCGCCTATGCCTTGGGTGCGGACAGCGTGATCGTCGTCGCAAATAATCTAAATATGGCTGGAGTAGTGCGCGCAAGCTCGGGCGCGGCGTATGAGCTAAACGTCGTTAAGGCCGCAGACGGGCTTAGTGTGCTAAACGAGCTTAAACAAAGCGGCTTTGAAATTTACGCCGCGAGTGCGGACGGGGCGAACTTTAAGGAGTTAGAGCTCGGCGCGAAAAACGCACTCGTAATGGGGAGCGAAGAAGAGGGGATACCCGCTAGGGCGCTTAAAAAATGCGACCGCGCGGTATCAATAAAGATGCGCGAAGGCTGGGATTCGCTTAACGTAAGCGCGGCATTTGCGATACTATGCGATGGAATTTTAAATGGAAGAAATAAAAGAGAAGCTAAATAATACGGACGAGCAGGCGGAACAAACCGAGAAGCCGGAGCAAACGCAGCAGCCAAAAAGCAGCGATCTAGATAAATTAAAATCTATGGATCTGATCGAGATTGCGCGCACGACGCGCATAGACGCGCAAAATTTAGAATACATCATAAACAAAGACTTCGAGAAGCTAGCAAATTTTAACGTTAGGGGCTACATTAAAATTTTAGAGCGCGAGTTCGGGCTGGATCTATCGGACTGGCTTAGCGAGTTTGAGAGCGCCAAAGCGAGCTTTGCGCCCGTTAAAAAAGCTAAAGTCGAGCAGGTCTATGGTCAAAGGGTCAGCCCTAACAAAAGCGGTAGCGGTTGGCTTTTATGGCTGCTTGCGATGGTATTAATCATAGGCGCAATCTTTTATTTCGGACTTTATAAAAGCTTTAACGACTTTTTGGGCTCGCTTTTAGGAGAGCAGAACAAAACCACCTACTCGGACGCTCCAATCGTAAATAACACTCAAAAAAAGCTTGAAAACATCGGTATCGACGTCGTTTCGCACAACGCTACAGATGAAAAATTCGCATTAAAGTCAGATGCCAATGCAGCCGCTGTTGTGGATGAAAATTTAAGCTCGCTCAATGCGCTGGACCGCTCTATCAGGATCGAGCGCGCGAGCATTAAGACTGAGGAAAATTCTACCGACGAAAACGCTACTCAAAGCGCGCCCGTGCCGAGCAAAGATATCGTGCTTAGCCCGCGCGGTAAGATGTGGATTGGGATCATTGATTTAAAAAGCGGCAAGAAGCGCGAGATGGTCATTAATGCCCCTTACGTCGTCGCTTCGCAAGGAGATGAGGAGCTGCTAATCTCTACCGGTCATGGGATGTTTGAGCTCGGCAAAGCCGATGGCAACGTAACTTTCAGCGAAAGAAACACTCAAAAATTCCACGTCAAAGATGGCAATATCACTAAAATTTCAGCCGATGAATTTCTGCGCCTAAACAAGGGCAAAAAGTGGTAAAGCTCTCGCTCTCGCGCGGTTTTTCGCTCGTAGGACTTCGCCGCTGCTGAGGGTAAAATTTCGGCTTGCTACGGCGCTCGGTTTAAATTTAAACTCGCGGCTGTAAATTTAAAAAGGTTGAATCACGCCGCTTTGGATAAAATTTTTAAGCGGCGTATATAAAATTTAACGGTGCGATAAAATTTCAAACGGTGCGGGCGCTTGCGGTAGCGCGATAAATTTAAAGGGTTATCGTTCGAGGACATGGCGTAAAAACGGCAGCTTTGATCGTTATCGTTTTGAGCTGACGTAAATTTAAATGTCGCGCAAATGGTCGCTATGCGATAAATTTAAACGATCAATGCCCCCGCGTTTTTAAAATTTTAGCGAGGTAAAAGTTTAAATTGCTCGAGCAATATAAAAAGCGCCGCCGCATCGACGCTAAGGCTTGAAATTTTAGCCTCCGTGCAGCGCGAGCAGATCGCGGCGTTAAGGCGCAAAATTTTAAATTTAAATAAAGCTTGAAAATTACTTTAAGATAAGAGGTTTGAGATGTTTGACGAA
>CAURUA010000021.1:0-31573 GCA_963528045.1 uncultured Campylobacter sp.
AGCACCAGCTCGCCGCTATCCTCGTCGTAAACGCTGGTGCCGGGAGGGACGATGAGATAGAGATCCTCGCCGCTTTTGCCGGTCTTTTTGCGACCCTCGCCGGGCGCGCCGTTTTGCGCCTTAAACTCTCGCTTGCCCTTGTAGGATGAGAGGGTGTGGGAGTTTTTATCGACTTTGAAATACACGTCGCCGCCGTCGCCGCCGTCGCCGCCGTCGGGGCCGCCTAAGATGACGAATTTTTCGCGGCGGAAGCTGACGCAACCTGCGCCTCCGTCGCCTGATTTAACACTAAGCTTTACGCTGTCTATGAACATAGCTATCCTTAAATTTAAAACGACAATTATAGCCAAATGAGTTGAAGATAATTTTTAAACGGATGAAATTTAAAAGAGGGGCTTGCGCCCCCGAAGATTTTAGCGATGTTTACGCGGCTGGATAAACCGACACTTTTTTGCGGTTTTTATCTTTTCGCTCAAATTTTACGACGCCGTCGATCAGCGCGAAAATCGTGTGATCGCTACCCATGCCTACGTTGCTGCCCGGGTGCGTCGCAGTGCCGCGCTGGCGGATGATGATGTTGCCTGCGCGAACGAACTCGCCGCCGAATTTTTTGACGCCCAAGCGACGCCCGATACTATCTCTATTATTTTGAGTTGAGCCTTGACCTTTTTTGTGTGCCATTTCCTATCCTTTATGCGTTAATCGAAACGACTTTGACGCGGGTGTATTGGCGTCTGAAGCCGCGTTTTACTTTTGAATCTTTGCGTCTGCGTTTTTTGAAGATAACGACTTTTTTATCCTTGCCTTCGCAAACGACCTCCAAAACCACCTTGGCACCCTTTACAAACGGTGCTCCTACCTTTAACTCGCCGTCGTTTAGCGCTAAAACTTCGCTAAGCTCGAGCTTTGCTTTCGGCTCTGCATTAAAATGGTCCAAATTTAGGTAGTTACCCTCTTCGACCTTATACTGCTTGCCGCCGTGTTTGATGATAGCATACATCAAAAATCCTTTAAAATTTGGTAGCCAAAAAGGCATTTGCCGTGCAAAATTTAAAAGCCCGTTTGGTATGAAAGGTTGCAATATTATCTCAAATTTTATAAATTCCTACTGAAACGCCTCGCAAAATTCCTACGAAATTTCAAATTTCAAAGGCTCGGATTTATTTTAAACTAAAGATAAATGTGCTACTATCGCAACGAAATTTTTGAAGGAGAATTTTATGAGAAATTTAATAGCTGCGCTCGTAGCAGCGGTATTTTTTATCGGTTGTTCCAACTGGAATATATCCAACGAACCAAGCGGAGTACGCAATCAAACAAAATCCCAAAGCAGCAAAACAAATATCGGCGGCGTAAATGATAAAGTCCAAGAGGTCTCCACCGCAGGCACCACCGATATGGTCGAAACGACCTTGCCAGATAGCACAGGTATGACTAATGCGCCGAAAGACCGTAGCGATGCATTTCATATCAACCAAGTAATTTCTGCATGGAATAAACAGCCAGACTCCATCAAAACAACCGAAGACAATGGCAACATCTACACCTGGAAAAACTATAAGCCAGGCTGCGACGTATCACTTACCAGCGACTCGGAAGGCTACGTATCAAAATCCGCTATCAAATCAGCACTCTCTCAGTGCCTATAACCAATTTATCCGCGACGCCGAAATTTTAAAATTTCGTAAAATTTCGGCTTACGAGCGGGTATGCTTCGCCAAATCTAATCTTAAAATCCTACGGTTCACTCTTAAAAATTTACTATTCGTATTGTATAATCGAGGACTTTTAATCACTGGGGCAAAATATGAAGAAAATTTTATTTGTAGGTGCGCTTTTAGCGGCATTAAATAGCTATGCGGCGGCGGGTGAACACATCAAGGTCTATCACGGCGAGAGCTGCGGCTGTTGCCACAACTGGGCAAAATATATGGAGCAAAACGGATTTGAAGTCGAGATGATTTCGCTGGCCGACGAGCCGCTTATCCAGAAGAAGAATGAGCTTGGGCTTCCGCTGGAGCTCGCTAGCTGCCACACCGCGATCATAGACGGATATGTAGTCGAAGGACATATGCCAGCAGGTGAGATCCGCACGCTACTAAAAAATAAGCCTAAAGACGTTATCGGCATAGCAGTACCTGGCATGCCGCTAGAAGCGCCAGGTATGGAGCAAGGCTCACAGCCCGAGGTCTATGACGTAGTAGCGTTTAAAAAAGACGGCTCGTATCAAAGCATCGCCACTTACAAAGGCAAAGAAAAAATCAAATAATCCGCCGCTTTAAAGCGGCAAACTTACTTATTGGCTCGATAAAATTTTGCGTATTTATGGCTTGGCGCAATTTGCTTTAGCCGGCGAATGCTGCCACGATCTGCAAAAGTGACGCGCAAATTAATTTCAAACGCTAGCTATGATAAAGGGGATTAAAGATTTAAGTGGATGGGCTAATAGGGGTCGAACCTATATTCACAAATCCAGAGTTTGTTGTCCTGCCATTAGACGATAGCCCATTGCGGAAGCGGTATTTTATAGAATTTTGCTTTAAAAAAGCATAAGAGCGGGCGGAATTTTAAAATTTCGTAAAATTTTAGATTAAATTTAAAGCCCTACTGCGCCCAAACGATAAAATTAAAACGCAAAAACTAACGCTGCTTTCATCGGCTCCGATAAAAGAATATGGCTATCATCGCGGAGCTAAATTTTAAAATTTGGCTAGTTTATCCTATATTTGCGCCTTCGCGAGCTATTTGTCGCAGGATGAAATTTTAGCATATAAGCCTGTCTTCAAAACATATATGTTTAGTGCTCGCTGAGCGCGGGCGCGGCCTTAAATGCTATAAATCGCACCGAAAATCTGCAGCAAACATAATTGCGACAAAACCCGGAATGCAGCGCCCTAAATAAGCGTCAAATAGACTTGCGATAGGATCGCACAAAAGTCCTACCAAATGCTCACCTAAAGCGGAGTGTAAAATTTATCGCGATTAAGTGGGTCTAAACTAAAATCAAAGCCATATAATTTGAGTGCGAAGTTTGCATAAAATTTCTTGCAAAGGCCGTTCGCAGGCTCAAAAGACATTGTAAAATTGCATAAAATTTGACTGCGGTGAAATTTTCTCATACATTGGTGTTAATACAAACCGAAAGTGAATAAAACACAATTACTCGAGGTAGCAAAATTTTCCCATACGCTGCTAATACCGAACATTAAACGAATCAGATCAAGTACTATGGACAAAGTGAAATATTCCCGTACATTGTTAGTTCAGCACAGGCTATTTGCTAGACCAGAGCAGAAATGTGCGAAATTAACTCCGCGTATCGTTTGAACACCTAGAAAGCACCTTGCTTTCCAGCTAAATAGCACGAGCAAATTCATATCACGCGCTGTTTAAAACGCAAAATTCATTGGAATTTCAAATTTTAAATTTCGGGCGCGGGTTCACTTCTAAGTATTCGCAAAAATAACGTATCAAAGCTAGAAAAAATTCGCTTTATTGCACCTAAAATTTTGATAAAATTTCGCGTATCAGCTCAACCGCCTCTTTTGCGTCCGCGCATACGAACTCGAAATGCGCCCGTAGCTCCGAGGCACTGCCGTAACCGCAGCTTACGCCCACGCTTCGCACCGCTGCCGACTTTGCCGAAATGGCGTCAAGCGACGTATCGCCGATCATAAAGATATTTTGGCTAACAGAAGACAGGATTTCGTTGCTGCAAATTTTGTCATAGCAAGGAGTGGAATTTAGCTCATGCGCATCATAAATTTTACTGCCGCGCGCACCGCTTTTATAGCTCTCGCCCTCGATGCCGATACCGCTCTTTTGGCTCTTATCGCCAGCCTCATGTCTATCGCTCTTTACTTCGCTTAAATTTTTAAACGAAATTCTATCAGAATTTTGACTCGCAATACTGCTTAAATTTTGCTCGTAAACTTTGCTAGGATCAGGATCAAGCGCAGGAAGGCTCTTTAAATCAGGCGCTGAAATTTCACTCAAAATCGCGCTCCTGCTAGCAGCGCTTGTATTTTCATCGGCAGTCGCGTCGTAAGTTTTACCGCGAGCCGCATGCGGGCTTTGGCTAGCGTTCGCGCCGCAAATTCCTAAATTTTCGAGCGCCTTTAAGATCGGTTCGGCGCTTGGTTTAGGATTTTTCACATCCTCTCGTCCGACGATGGTGCCGAAAAATTCCGCGATACCAAGATGACGTAATAAAATTTTAGAAAATTTCGACGTCTTGGTCGTCACGACGCCTAAATTTGCAAACTCGCTCGCCGCACGAACCGCTTCGAACGCACCGCTTAGCAGAACGGTATGATCCAAAAAAGTCTGCGCGTATCGCTGTTTGTAGGCGAGCACGAAATTCTGCACATCGCGCGTCACACCTAAACGCTCAAACATTACCTCTAACGGATGTCCGATAAGCTTTTTAATCGCTTCGTCGCTAGGCTCTGCAGCGCCCAAATGCGCAAACGCGTAGTGAAAGCCATCCAGTATCGCGGGCGTGGAGTCTATGAGCGTACCATCGAGATCAAAAAGCAGAGTGGTTTGGAATTTTGACATTTTAAAATTTAATTTGGATATAAAAAAAGCGGAGCTGAAGCTCCGCTTATGTGGATCTAGAAAAGATTATTTTCTAAATTTAGCATCGACGCGTCTATTTTGAGCGCGGCCTGCTTTAGTAGCGTTTGTAGCGATAGGCTTAGTCTCGCCGTATCCTACAGTGGTGATTCTGCTAGCATCTACGCCGAAGCTCTTAAGCGCACCTCCAACTGCAGCAGCTCTGCGCTCGGAAAGCTTTTGATTATATGCATTCGAACCGGTGCTATCGGTGTGACCCTCTAGAATTACTTTGTAATCAGGGTGAGCTACTAGCACGTCGCTTACATTTTTGATCTGGTTCATAAACTCAGGAGAAATTTTTGAGCTATCTGTAGCGAAATTTACGCCCAAATTTAATCTAATAACTTTCTCACAACCATATTCATCTACAACTACGCCAGCAGGTGTGCCTGGGCATCTATCGATATTATCGCATACGCCGTCGTTATCTGCGTCTTTGCAGCCTGTAGGAGCCGGAGCGGCAGCTGGGGCTGCGTCAGCATATCTCTTGCCAAAATCAACTGCAAAGCCTAGAGTATAGAATAATACGTGGTTGCCGTCGTCAAATCTGATAGCATCGCGTGCTTCAAGTTTTGTAGCGAAATTGTCGGTAATGTAGTATTTTAGACCCAAACCGTATTGACCGAAGCCGCTATCTTGATCGCCATCGTTGTAAACGTCTTTAGTGTAATCCATATAGCCAAGACCTAGCAAGCCGTATAATTTGAAATTATCGGTGAAATTTACCAAGTCTTTTACAACATTGATGTGATAATATTTAGCGTCAGGCTTATCGTTGCCTACTCTGTGAGCTAAATCCTCTACGCCGATATTGCGAGAGTAATCAAAACCAACCTCTACTTGATCGATAAACGAATCCTGTAGATTTTTGGCAAGACGTAGACCGAACATAAAATTCGAATCCAAATCCATATTACCCTCATGAGTCATTCCGCCAATAGTAGGGGTGATCTCCCAGTGATAATCAGCATCGCTAGCGAACAATGCGCCGGATGCACACAAGCTTAATGCAAGTAGAACTTTCTTCATTAAACATCCTTTCAAATAAAGTTATAATTCGATATTACCATAAAATTTTTAAAGAATTTGCAAATTTGCGACAATTTCGCCACAAATTTGCAAAAAACATTATCTCTTAGAGAACTGCGGACTTCTACGCGCTTTGCGGCGACCGAATTTCTTTCGCTCGACCACGCGGCTATCGCGAGTTAGCAGACCTTTTGGCTTAAGAGCCGCTCTAAAATCCTTATCCATCGCGGCAAGCGCCTTTGAAATTCCGTGTTTTAGCGCATCCGCTTGAGCCGAATATCCGCCGCCTAAAGTCTGTGCGGTGATATCCATTGAGGTCTCTTGTTTAGTAGCCAAAAGCGGCTGAACAACCCTTAGCTTGATCGCTTCGTGACCGCCTAGCCAGGTGTTTAGATCCATGCCGTTTACTACGATTTTGCCACTTCCAGGTTTTACCCAAACCTTAGCTACGGCAGTTTTTCTCTTTCCGGTTGCATAAATTGTCGCCATGATTATTTTCCTTTTTTAGTTGTTTGCGCAGTATGAGGGTGCTCGCCGCCTTCATATACGAATAGCTTTTTGATCATCGCCTTGCCGAGCTTCGTCTTAGGAAGCATACCGCGAACCGCAAGTCTGTAGAGCTTTGCGGGATTGTTTTTAAGCAGGTCTTGAAATTTCACGCTCTTTACGCTTCCGAAATAGCCCGAGTAGCTGTGATAAAGTTTATCGTCGCCCTTGTTATTGCCGGTAAATACGGCTTTCGAAGCATTAATGATAACGACGTAATCTCCGCAATCCACGTTTGGAGTATAGCTTGGTTTGTGTTTGCCGCGTAGCAATACCGCAACTTCGGTAAGCATCCTACCGAATCTTTTGTCGGTCGCGTCGATAACGACCCAGTCGCGCTTAACTTCGCTAGGCTTTGTAATTTCTGTCATGGTTTCCGCCTTATTAAAATTTGAGCTGTGATTATATAGAAATATCCTTACGTATAGCTTAATTTAAGCTATCTTTAATCTATCCGCACTCAAATTTCATCTAAGCTTTAAAATTTTATCCCTCCTCATTTACTTCGATCAGCTTAGCGCCCGCAGCTTCGAGAGCCAGCACGAAGGCGCGCACCTGCGTATTCGGATAAAAATCGCGGATTACGCTTTTATACCGCGCCACTTGAGCTTTGTTTTGCGCGAGGTATTTTTCGGAGCTTTTGTAATCAAAAAGCAAAATTTCATCCTGCCTAAAGCACGCCAGATCCACACGCAAAAGCTCACCCTCCGCGCTTTTGATCGGCATCTCTTTGTAAGCTTGAGCGCCTCTTATCAGAGCTAAAAATTCCTCGTTTTTGCTTAGTCCTAGCGCTCGCGCCGCGATATTTTCAAAATCCGCGTCATTTAAAAATTTAGCATAGCGACCTCTTGCCAGGCTTACTCCTCGTAAAATTTCATCCGCCGCAAATCCTTCGCTCATCTCCAGAGCATAGTGTAGCGCCTCGCCGAAATATATCGCGCTTAGCGCCTCCGTTTCGCCGCCGCCTGCTTTTTTTTGCGCGCTTTGAGGCTCGCCCGCTACGAGCGCGATCTTTTTTTGCGGCAGTTTCTCTTCTGATTTTACGGAGCTTGGGATCACGTAGCCGTACTGCAGATCGGGGATGTCCAGCCACTCCACGACGCCTGCGCCCTTGGTCTTTTTGGCGTAAGGCGAAAAAAAGCTATAATTGTATTGATCTATTTTTGCCTCGGAGCGTTTTACGATGATGAGCGAGCGTTCGGCGCGTGTAAATGCCACGTAGAGCTTGTTTATATCCTCTTCGTGTGCAGAGCGATCGTTTTCATCCATTAGCACCGCAAATTCCGCATCCAGGCTCTTTCTGCTCGCAAATTTATAAAAAATCCTCCACTTATGCGTGGCGAAATCATAGTCCGTTGCGAGCTTTGAGCTCTCGCCCCGATCTTTTCCTCCGATGCGGTCGCAAACGATTACGTGTGGGAACTGAAGCCCCTTGGACTTATGCACGGTCATAATTTTAATGCCACTTTCTTCCTTAGCAAATACCTCCGTTTCGTCGTTTGCAAACAGATACTCGCTAAAACTATTAAATTTTGCCAGCGTCTCAAAAAACAGCAGCAGATCCGGATCGACAAAATTTAATTTCAGCGAGCTAGCTATAAATTCTGCCGTTTTTTGCGCATTTTTATGCAGATCGACCACTATCTTTTTAAGCCGCCTACCCAAAATCGCTTCGGCGTTTCGCAGATAAATTTCATCGCCACCTACGCAAAATTTCGCGTATTGAATTACGGCATTTACCTGCTCGCTGCAACGCAGAGCTTTATTTGAGCCGCTGCACACCTCGCAAAATTCCGATAGCATCTCTTTTAGCGCGCTTACGTGCTCATTTTTCCAGCATAAAATCGCAATATCATCAGCTCTCACGCCGCACTCCTCAACAAGTCTGCGCGCTTGCTCCGCAGCCCCCTTTAGCACGTCGTCGTATGAAAATGCCGCTACGTAGCCGTAATCGTCGCTTTGCACCTCAAATAGCGGCATTTGTGGATGGGAAAGCGGATAGTCCTTGATTTTTTGCAGTACCGAAGCGGGCAGATCGTCATCTAGCTTATTTGCTGCGATTTGATCTTCATAAGACGCAAATTTATCGCGCAAGATCTCATTTACAAATTTTACGATGAGTTTTAAGCTGCGATAATTGCGCGGCAGACTCTGCGTTTTGATTTGACTAAACTGCTCGCGCAAAATATCAAAAATTTTTCTCTCTGCGCCGCGAAATTTATAGATGCTCTGTTTTTTATCGCCTACGTAAAAAAAGCTGCCACAGCGCTCTTCCGCCCCTTTGCCAGCAAGCGCCTCAGAGATTAGCGGCAGCATGATTTCATACTGGCAAATGTCGGTATCTTGGAATTCGTCAATTAAAATATGCGTGATTTTAGAATCGAGCCTGAAATACAAAAGCTCACGGTTGCCCTGCAACGCCTCTGCGCTCGGATTTAGCAGTGAGTGCACAGCTGCGGTGACATCGCCGAACGTAAGCTTGCCACTTTTGCGCTGCACCGATTTAAGCGCTTCGGCATAAATTCTAATTAGTCCTACCAGCTTAGCCGCATATACCGCATCCATCCACGCTATTTCGCGAGCTATGGCGTCTTTTAGCCTTGCTAGCTCGCCGTCAAGATGCGAAATTTTTTTAAGCTGCGAGCGCAAATAATCGAAACTACCGTTGGCAAGAGCCGAAATAATAAAACCCGAGGATAATTTTGACAGATCACTAACAGGGCTTAGCCCATTTACGGCTCCAGCGCTTACGCCCGCATCTCTCGCCGCTTTTTGCAAGCAGGATAAAATTTCATTTATCTCTGCTAGCGCAGAGCTTGCGGGAAGCGTGGGCGGATTTATGCTTATATCGCCTCTCCAAATGCTTTGCAAGCTATTTAGAAACTCGCTCTTTGTCATTCCTGAGTCGCTTACATAATCCACGACCTCTCTTAATAGCGCTTCATTTTTACAAATCGCGCCTAAAAACGCCGCCTGCTGCACGCCCAAAATCCCTTCATCGTTTTCAAAGCTTGGATCGATGCCGCTATTTAGCGCAAAGGAGCGCAGAGCCTTTGCAAAAAACGCATCGAAGGTAAAGATATTTAAGCTTTCGCTTAAAAATTTTGGGCTCAGCCGCTCTTGAGCCGCCAAAACCTCATCCGCGCTTAGCCCCAAATCAGCACAAATCTGCTCCAGCTCGGCGCTAGGCTTTAGCGAGCCATCCTGCAAAAGCAGCAAATTTTGAAATTTCTCCACGATGCGCGTTTTCATCTCAGCAGCAGCTTTTTTGGTAAAGGTAAGCGCTAAAATTTCATTGATCGGCTCGCCTTTTAGCACCAGCTCGATGAACCTTACTGCGAGATTGAAGGTCTTGCCGCTGCCCGCGCTCGCTTCAAGCGCCAGATAATTTTCAAATTTTGCCATCGATCTGCCCCTTGCAAATGATTTTATAATCGCAGTATTCGCAGCTTTGCACCGCTTCCGTGCGCGTAAAAGCGACCTCGCTTGCAAATTCCTTGCCGATAGAGCTTAGCGTCTCGCGCAGATTTTCTAAGCTAGGCGTTTTGTCGCCAGGAGCCGCAAACGCGCAATCTTTTAGCGACGGATAGGCGCATTCGCACTCCTGAGCTAAAAGCGCGCGATAAAACGTAAGCTGGAATTTTTCCATATGTTTTTTAGCTGAACCACGTTTGTAATCGATGATAAACTTCCGCCCTGCCTTATCTTCGTCGATACGATCGATCCGCCCGCTCAGCCGCACTCCGTCAAGCTCGCCTTTTAGCGATACTTCACTACCGCTAAAGTTCCAAATTTGCTCATGCCCTTCTAAAAGCCCAGCTAGCTTTTCTACCGATTTTAGCTCAAGCTCCGCATCAAAGCGCGCGATACCCGCTTCTCGCGCGAGCTGCGAATAAATAGAGCGAAATTTTTCCATGCTAAATTTCATCCCCGCTCGCTCGTATAAACGCTGAAAACTCGTATGTAAAATTTTGCCCAAAAGCGCATTATCCTCGCCAAATTTTAGCCCCTCCCTCAGCCCGAAAACGTAGCGGTAATAATACTTCCTCTTGCATTCTAAAAACGTATCCAGCCGCGAAAACGACAGCTCCTCGGCAAAAAAATCATGGCGAGCCACGGGATCTTCTTGTCCGCATAAGGCGGGCTTAAATTCCTCCCGCCCAAAAAGCCGCAAATAATCCTCCTGCGAAAATTCCGCGTCTTGTTGCACTTCAAAGCTTTTCAAAAACCGCGAAGGCAATTTCTCGACGCTTTGCAGATAGCAAATCGCACTTTTTTTAGCGCCTCTTAGCAAGCCGTCGTAGTAAAATCTTTGTAAATTTTCGCGGTCTGCATGACTGATGAGCCCTGCTCTAGCGCGCAAAGCGGAGTTTAAAAACATCTCTCCGCTACTGCGCTTTGGCACTAGATCATCGTTAAAATCGGGGATTATCACGCCGTCAAATTGTAGCCCACGGCTCTCTAAAAGCCCCATTACCGTGACCTTTCCGCCACGAACATCATCGAGCTTAATGCGCGAAATTTCTAACAAAAAAAGATCGATCAGATTGCCTAAGTTTAGGTTTTCGTCCTTAAATTTTCGAAGTAAAATTTTAATTAGATATAGCGGCTCTTTTAGCTTTTCTTGCAGCAGCGCGTCGCTAATTTTAGGCAAACAGGCGAGCTTGGCAATTAGCGCCTCGAAATGCTCGAAGCTTACTTGCTTCGCAAAATCGCGTGCGAACTCGCCAAAAAGCGCCTCATCCACACCCACACTTGCAAAAAACAGATCAAGCTCCTGTGGGTTTGGGCGCTGCGGATACTCATCTGCGCCCTCGCGCATTTTAGAGTGCCTAAAGCGATCGCGCTGCTCAGGGTTTTTTAAATACCCATCTTCTTCCTCAAGCTCTATATGCTCCTGCTGTATAGAGTATCGTAGGCTCCCTTGCTGCTTCTTTGAAAGCTCCTGCCGTTTTGTACGAGCCGAATAATCGGGCTGCTGCGCACGCTCCAAGGGCTCTTGAAACTCCGCAAGATCTAAAGAAAAGCTTTGCTCTCCCGCGCCATCCGCGCCTTCTGCCGAAATTTCGCGCAGAATTTCAAAATTTTCCGTATTTTCAAACTCTCGCGCAGATATAAAATTTAAATCCGTTTTAGAATTTGAAAAAATTTCGCAATCAAGCTCGGAATTTTGCTGTGCTAAATTTTGCGAAACAGAATTCTCCGAAGCGAAATTCCCTAGCGCTAAATTTTGCTGTACCGCGGAATCCTTTGTATCCAAAAATCCTCCGCCTGGGCTTTTAAATGCGCGGTAATCTACGCCAAATTTCGGCGTGCGCGCTTCTTTTAAGCATTGCGAAATTTTCTCTAGCGTTACGTAAAATAGGCTATCTTTAAGCTTCTCGCCCATCGCGAAATTTAGCATGCGGTGTGAGCTGCGAGCCCTTGCGATGTGCTCGTCGTAAAGTCGCAGCGTATCGGCAAAGCTCTCGTCGGGTAAAATCACCGCGACGCGCTCCGGCGCGATGCCCGCGCGCACGAAAGATGAAATTTTTTCAAAAACGTAGCTAGCCTGCAAGCTTCGCAGCTCAAAGCCTCTACATACAACCGCTCCGCCCACGCTTAGCGGCTTGCGGCTTAAAATTTCACCCGTACCAAGATTTACGCGGTAGGCAAAACCTGGCTCTAGGCTTATGCCGCAAAGCTCCTCCACCGCGCGCACGGGCTTGGAATTTAAAGTCGTGGCTATAAAGTTCAATACAACCTCGCTAAGCTCCGCAGCGCGCTTAAAAACCTCGAACTCAAATGCGCTAGGATTGCCGTCGATGTTGATTTCTATCCGCTCAAATCCACGCAAATAGGACTCGTTTAGCTCATAAAGCGCGGGCAGCGTGATCTCGTCGTAAAATCCATGCTCGCGCAAAATCCTTGCATACGCCCCCGCTAGCTCTCGCAGAATTTCGAAATGCTCGGCGTACCACGCGTAGGTGTCGCTAAGATCGAGCGCATCGATACTTACGCGCTCCGTCGCAAGTTCCTTGAAAAAACCAAAAAGATACTCGCGGTTGCACATAAACTCGTAAAGCTCGCTAGGGAATTTCAGCCTTTCGCCCGCGCGCTTGCTCTCACTCACCGCTTGTTTCATAAAAAGTGCGCGGTCTATCTCGCCGCAAGCGACAAGATCCGGCACAAAAAGCGCCTTTTCGTAGAATTCCGCTAAAGTGATCCTAGGCGCCAGCACGCCGCCGCTCTCGCTTTGCAGCGCCGCGCGTAGCGCACGCGAGCTAGTGTAGACAAAGAGATTTTTAGAGGGCAAATTTTTCAAAACAAATCCTTTAGAGCGATTCGCGGAACGCGGAATTTCGCGATATTTTAGCAAGAAATTTTTAGTTTGGGCTTTTAAGCAAAGAAGTTTTTGAAAAGCTTGAGAGGCTAAATTTTATCAAGTCAAATTTAGTAAGTTGGACGAGCGTAAAATTTTAATCTGTTGCGCTTTGAGCGCGGAATTCTACCTCGCTCCGCATTAATCGCGGCATATTTCGACGCAAAATTTTATGAGTGCAATTCCGTAAATTACAAAGCGGCAAAAAAGCGACGGAATTTAAGCAGGCTCAAGCTCGATCTTGTATCCCAGGCTTGGGACATTTTTTATGATTTCGTCTCCCACTTTATCGCGGATACGCTTGACGAAGGTGCGAAGCGCCGTATCGCTCACGGCTCCTTCGGTCCAAACATAACGCTTGATCTCCTCGTAAAGCACCAGCTCGCCCACGCGACTGGCTAGCAGCGAGACAAAAGAAAGCTCCTTTTTAGTAAGTAAGATCTGCTCGCCATCTTTCAGCAAAATACGGCGAAGCCCGTCAAATACGTAGCCTGCGCCCATATTTACGACTCGTACCGAGTCCAGCTTAGACTTCATCAGCGCACTTATCTCTAGCACAAATGCGGCGATATCTACCGGTTTAAAGTAATACCGCTCGACGCCAATCTCCATAACGCCTTTTAGCTGCTCCTCCCTACTGAAGCCGCTAAGCACCACGATAGGGGCATGCGGAAAGATCTGTTTGATCTGACGTATCATCTCAAGCCCATCTTCAATTGGCATTAAAATGTCGGTAATGACGAGATTGGGGCTAAATTTTTTGAATTTTTTTACACCTTCAAGCCCGTTTTGGGCATTGTAAACGTTGTTAAAAATACCCTCAAACGCCTTATGCAGCGAGGCTAGTAATTTAGCATCATCCTCGACTAGCAAGACGTCCAGCTCTTTTAAAGCGCAGCTCATAGCAGACCCCTATAGGCGAAATTTCAAACGAAATTCTTTCAAATTTTCTCTTTTATTGAGCTTAAAATAATGTTAAGTTAAAAATTTAATTTCATAAAGTAACACAACTCTTATTTTAGGTGCAAATAAGGGTGGGATTAAAAAAGAAGCGTGGATAAAAACTGTAGCCTAGGAATGGAGCAAAATTTAAAGTAACGCGAGCTAAATCTTATTGGTGCGAAAGAGATTTAATAACGGCTGAAAGTAAAATTTCAAAGCTAGCGTAGGTAAAATTTCACTACGCGGCGGAGCGGAATTTTATTTTAGGCAAATGGCTTTTATAGGGAAATGAAACAGCGCTGATAAGCTTTAACGAGCGGGTAACGTTAGATAAAATTTTACAGGCGGCGAAGCGTTTATTGGTATAACTTGACGGCAACAAGACGGCTCGTCAAATTTAAAGAGCTTGAAGCCATGCTAAATGTACCGCAGGATCTGTTTAAAAGAGCTAAGCGCACCAAGCCCAATTTTTAAATTTAAAACGCATGAAATTTAGCCGCGCGTGCGCTTAAAAGCTATGTGGAAGCAAAATCGCGCAAATGAAAAGTTACGGCGCGCAGCCAGTTTAAATTTAAAATCGCGACTAGCACAGATTCGTTTCATCCAAAAACCGCTTAATTCAAAATCGCCGCGGCAATCCTCAGTCTGCAAAAGCGTGCTTTACACTACTCCGACTTGCGATTATCAGGCTGCGACGGGCTTTAAATTTACGACGCAAAGACCGCTTTAGAATTTAAAGCTTGCCGCAAATTTGAAATTTTACCGCACGACCGCGGTAAAATTTCATGCAGACAAAATTTCAAAAATCATAAAATTTCAAGAAATTCTTTGAAGATATACTTGCTCTCGGTAGGCCCCGCGCTGGCTTCGGGGTGGTGCTGCACCGAAAATACAGGATAGTCTTTGTAGCGCACCCCCTCGATCGTGCCGTCGAAAATATTTCGGTGCGTGATCTCGCAGATCTGCGCTATCGTTTCTGGGACGTTGTAGTTGTGGTTTTGCGCGGTGATCTCGATCGATTTGGTGCGCAGATTTTGCACGGGGTGGTTTGCGCCGTGCTGGCCGAATTTCAGCTTGTAGGTCTCATATCCCATCGCGTTGCTTAGCAGCTGATGACCCAGGCAAATTCCAAAAATCGGCACGCGCGCTTCGACCATCTTTTTGATCTGCGCGATCTCCTCTTTAAGCATGCGAGGCTCGCCAGGGCCGTTTGATAAAAACACGCCGTCGATCTGCCCCCCTTTAAATTTAGCAATCAGGCTCTCTGCCGTAACGTCGTGCGGGAAAACCTCGACGCCGAGCCCTAGATCGCAAAGCTCGTTTAGGATGTTTCGCTTGACGCCGTAATCGATCACGGCTATCTTTTTGCCGCAGCTTGCGGGCTGAGCGTAGCTTCCGCGCTCGGCATCCCAGCGACCGGAGGTGTGCTTGTACGGCGCCTTCGTGCTTACGATGCTTACGTAGTTGATCTCCTCTATGCGCGCAGACTCGCTAAGCGCCTTTTTAAGAGCCGCCTTATCGCTAATCTCGGTAGAAACGAAGGCGCGCAGACTGCCCTGATCGCGCAGCATCTTGGTTAAAAATCTGGTGTCGATGTCGTAAACGCCGAATTTTCCGTTTTGCAGAAAATAATCTTCTAGGCTCATCTGTGAGCGAAAATTTGAAGGCTCATTGTTAAAATTTCTTACAAAAATTCCGCTGGCGTGGATTTTAGAGCTTTCTTTGTCGTTTTCGTTGATACCTACGATACCGATTTCAGGCATAGTGAAAATAATAAACTGCCCCGCATAGCTAGGATCGGAGATGATCTCTTCGTAGCCGGTGGCGGAGGTGTTAAACACGAGCTCGCCGAATGCGCTACCGCCCTTGCCGAACGCCTTGGCTTGCAGATAGATGCCGTTTTCTATGTAGATATACGCGTTCATTACAGCATGCCCCGTTTTCTTAGCTCCTCTTCGTAGAGCTTTTCAAACACAAGCTCGTATTCTTCGGTACCTGGGATCAATTTTTGCTTGTAGCCCTCGATCTTTTCATAGACCGCATCCTCAATCTTTTGATAATTTTTAAGATATTCGTCGATCGCGTTATAAATTATCGTCTTTAGCCTATTTTCCGAGACTTTGTAATCAATCAAATTTTTCTTCCAAACGGTTTCTAAAATTTTATGCGATATGGTGCCGTAGCGATCCTCGAAATTTAGCTCGAAATTCTCGTCGTTTGCGATGTGGCGTTTGATGAGCCAAAACATATCTTTTTTATTCACGCTCATCTCATCTAGCTCGCTTATGCGCTCATCTATCAGCTCGTTTGCGCGCTCGTCTATCGCTCTTTCTTTTTGCAGATCGGCTCTTATGATCTCGTCCGCCTCCTTGGCGACGGGCTCTATGCCCGCACTCAGCGTAACGCAGCCCGAGTTTAGCAAATCCAGCGCTATTTTATGCGCGATATATGGCACGTGTGGTAGTCGTATTCGCATGATCGTTCCTTTAAATTCAATTCTATGAGCGGTCGCGCCGCCCGCGTTTGCAAACGGCGGAATTTTAAAATTCTTAAAATTCCGCCCGATTTTATAAAATTATCGTGTCGCTTCTTTCGGGACTGGTAGAGATAAAGCCCACCTTCGCGCCGCTTAGCTCCTCTATTTTGCGGATATAATTTTGCGCGTTTTGCGGCAGATCCTCAAATTTTGAAATTCCCTTGACGCTATCCCAGCCTGGCATCTGCTCATAAACCGGCTCGGCAGCTTCCAAATCGATTGGGAAATAATCGATCTCCTCACCCTTGTAGCGATATGCGCGGCAAATTTTAATGCTCTCAAAGCCGTCCAGGACGTCAAGTTTCATAAGAGCGAGCTTGTCGATGCCGCTAAGGCGCACGCCGTATTTCGTAGCCACTCCGTCGAACCAGCCGCAGCGACGCGCCCTGCCCGTCGTGGTGCCGTACTCTTTGCCGATCTCGCGCATCGCCTCGCCTTGCGGGCCCTTATCCTCGGTAGGAAACGCGCCGTTGCCCACGCGGGTGGTGTAGGCTTTTAAAATTCCCATCACCGTGCCGATATCTTTCGGTGCGAGCCCGAGCCCGCTGCAAGCCCCGCCCGCGATAGTCGTCGAGCTCGTGACGTAAGGATAGGTGCCGTGATCGATATCAAGCAGGCTTCCTTGTGCCCCCTCTACGAGCACGCGCTTGTCGTAATCAAGCGCCTTCCACAGCATGTGCGTGGTATCGGCGATGTATGGCTCGAGCGCGCTTTTATAGCGCTTTAGCTCGTCATAAATTTCAAGCTTGCTAGGAATTTTAACCCCCGCTTTTTCAAAAACGCTCTCATGCGAAGCAAAATCGCGCGATAGCGCCTCGGCGAGCCTTTCAGGCTCCAAAAGCTCGATCATTCTGTGTCCGTAGCGCGCGATCTTATCGGCATACGCAGGCCCTATACCCTTGCCGGTAGTTCCGATCGCGAGCTCGCCCTTGCTCTTTTCGCGCGCCTGATCGATCAGCGAGTGGTGCTGTAAATTTAAAAACGCCTTCTCGCTTATGAAAAATCTGCCCTTTAAATTTTCAAACTGCGCCATCTCGGTAATCAGCACGTCGGGGTTGATCACGACGCCGTTTCCGATGATGTTGATGATATTTTTATGAAGCACGCCGCTAGGAACTAGATGCAGCGCAAATTTCTCGCCGTTTATGACGATGGTATGCCCTGCGTTGTGCCCGCCGCTGCTGCGACATACGAAATCGTAATTCGCGCTTATCATATCTACGATCTTGCCCTTGCCCTCATCGCCCCACTGGGCGCCGATGACTACGTCAACTTTACTCATTTCTCATCCTTTTGCATAATTTTTTCTATCAAAGCATCCACTAGCAGCGCAAAGCCACTGGATTTTAGCCCGTCAATCTCGTAATTTCCGCCGTTGCAATACACTGCGCCCGCGTCTAAAAATCTAAAAAATAGCGCGTCGTAATAGCGCATTTTAGAGTAGTACAGCAGCGAAACGCAGATACGCTCGTAATCCACGCCTAGGCTTAAAATTTCATCTAGGCACGGCACGAGCTCTTCAGGCACCTGCGCGCGCAGAGCCTGCACGTCCTTTAACGACGTGGCTCGAGCCGTAGCGTCCAGCCAAGGCAAATTTTGCTCAAGCAGCGTCTCAATCTTGCCCTTTTCAAAAATTTCAAGCGGCAGGTTTAAAATTTCGCAAATCTTTTTCGGAATTTCGATGTTGCTTAGCTGAAGCGCGGGCATAAGATCAAATTCTTTAAAAAACTCCTGCGCGATTTTAATCGCAAGGGGCAAATTTTTCTCTCCGATCAGCTCCGCGCCGATCTGATAAAACTCGTCGCTTGGGTATTTGAAAGTAGGCTGCACGTAAAATAACCGCCTTAGCTTATCGTCTTTCAGCCGCTTGCGCACGATACGCACGACGTCCACTGTGCTGTCTGCGCGAAGCGCAAGCTCGTGGTTTGTGGGATCGGAGAGCTTGAGAAGCTTCTGCGGCGCGACGCTTAGGTGCTGATGATATGAAAAATATGGCGTTAAAATTTCGCTAAAGCCGTTTTTAACGAGGATTTCGCTCGCTTTATTTTCCAGCTCGCGCTTGAGCTGCGCGCTCTTTCCGAAATAAAGCCTCGAGCCGTTGGGTATCTCGTGATCGAAATCGGCGCTAACGCTATCTATCATGCTGCCTCCAAATCGCTTATGAACTGATTTAGCCGCGTTTTAAAGCTCTGAATGAAGCTTGCTAAAACGCGGTAATCAAGCGAAAGAATATCTAAAATTTGCTTACGTATTTCTGTATTTAGCGCAAATTTTTCGCTGCCCGCGCTTTGAGTTTTGTTTAAAATTTCGCCGAATTTCGCTCTAAAGCCTTCAAACTCTCCGGGGCTCAGATCGCCCGCATCGGCACGCGAAATGAAGCTTAAAGCAAGCTCTTTGTAATCAAGCGCGTTTAAAAAGCTGATAAACTCATCTTTATCGATGGCTGCGAGCTTGGGCGTATCTTTAAATCGCGCGATGAAAGCGTCTATCTCTTTGCGATCCAGCGCTTTTGCGATAAAATTTCCCTGCAGATAGTTAAATTTTAGATTATTTAAAAGTCGCAGCGACAGCGCATTTTCGACCCCTTGAGCGCCCAGAGCGAATCCAAACTCCCGCTTTAGCTTACCCGTGATCTCCACCATCGTTCGGATAGCATTTTTTTTCTTGCCTATGTCAAGGCAGAGCTCGCGGTCGATTTTAACGATATCGAAAGGCTGGGCATTCAGGAATGGGATATTATTTTTATTTGCGCTATTAAGAGCAAATTTAATCCCAAGATCTGCATAACGCCCACGCGCAGGGGCGAATTCCTTAAAATTTTGCTCGCTAAAATCGGTTATCTCGAACATCAACTCGCCTTTTGCATTAGCCCTGTCTCGCAAGCTGTGAGCTACAAAATCGTAAAATTCGTCGTTTGCAAGCACGGCTAGACTCACGTTTATAGAGCAGTTTGCGCCCGTTTGAGCATTAAATTCCATCATCTTTGAAAACGCAAATTTTGAGATCGGCAACTCAAATCGAGGCTCGCTTAATATCTGCGCAAAATCCTGCGGGGCAAGAATTCCGCGCTTTCCGCGATCCCAGCGTAAAAGCAGCTCATATCCATAAATCTGCGCGCCGCTAATGATCGGCTGATAGAGCACGAAAAACTCCCCCTCTTCGATCGCCGCAGCAATCCCTTCTTCGCTAGGTCCGTCTGCTTCAGCGCGCTCAAAGATGCAGTAGCGGTTTTTACCGCTCGTTTTGGCGCGATACATCGCCCTATCCGCGCGTGATAAAAGTCCTGGAAAATCGATCTTTTCGCTGCCGTCGTAAAATGCTGCGCCAACGCTGATGCTTGCGCTGATTTCATTGCCTTTGAGGTTAAATTTCATCTTTGAAATCCCAAGCAGACGGTCTAATAGCACATGCGCGGCGTCCTTGCTTTGCAGATCGCCGATAATGGCGCCAAACTCATCGCCGCCTAAGCGCGCCAAGATATCGCCTTTACGCAGTAGCCCGCTCATCGCCTTTGAGATCGCTTGCAAAAACATATCGCCGACCTCGTGCCCGTAGGTGTCGTTGATCGCCTTAAAGCCGTCAAAATCGATGAAAAGCACCGCCATAAGCTTGGAATTTTCGCCCGAGTTTGCGGTAAATCTCTGCGCAGCCTTCATAAAATACACTCTATTTGGAAGCCCGGTAAGCGCGTCGTGATGGGCGATCTTAGCTAGCTCGCTCTCTTTTTGCTTTATCTGCGAAATTTCGGTAAACATCAAAATGAAATTTGAAGTAAGCGAAAAATCATCCTTTATCGCAATTGCCGTAAATAACGCAGGAAAGGTGCCACCACCTCTTTTTAGTCCGTAAATTTCATCTTTGTAAGAGGTCTGTTTGCCGACGAGATTTTTTCTAATCCTCTCCATCACGTCTGCCCCGCCCTCCGTAGGAGCGAAGAAATTTGGAATTTTGCCGATGGTTTGGCTTTCGCTATAGCCGGTGATTTCGTAAAAAGCGTTATTAGCGCGCAGCACGCGACCGCTCTCATCTGTGATTAAGATCGCCTCTAGCGAGCGCGAAAAGACGTTGGCGTTTAAATTTAGCTCCAGCTCCGTCTGTTTGCGCGAGCTGATATCTTCGAGCGTAGTTTTTACAAGGCGAGAGCGAGAACCATGCTTTTCGGTGACGTAGCCTTGCATACTGATCCAAGTATAGGCATTAGCGGCATTTCGCAGACGGAATTCGCAGCTAAAATCGCTCCTAAGCCCGGCGGTACATTCGCGGATCATTTTGTTGAAATTCTCTAAATCCGCGAAGTAAATTTCATAACTGAACTCCCCGAAGCTCATCGCAGTATTTAGCCTTTTGCCGCGATATTTTAAAATTTTAAAGTAATTTTTATCAAACGACAGCGTCTGCGCGTCAAGATCGATTAAGCAGGTGCAAAAATTCCTAGTCTCAATTACGGTGCGATAAAAGTCCAAATCCTCCTGCAAGCCGCGGATCGCCTTAACATCGTCATCAATATTTTGAAAATAAAACGCAGCCCTGGCGGCGGACTTTTTGACATAGATGCTCACTTCGTAGCTATAGCGGATATTGTCGTTGTGGCGAATTTTATAACTTTGAGAAAAACTTAGCTCTTCTGCAGGCATATCGGCTAAGCGGTTTAAAATTTCATTTTTAGCCTCATTCGCGTCCTTTTCATCCAGCAAATCCCATAGCCTTATCTCGCCGCTTAAAAACTGCGCCGCTTCGTAGCCCCAAAGCTCTTTTATATTTTTGCTCGCATCCACGATCTTGCCCGAAGTGTAGTCAAACACGAGCGTAACGATAGGCGCGTGATTTAAATACTCATATTTTTGCTTGGTTTCATCGTAAAATCTGCGATATTTTGACGCATCCAGCACCACAAAAAGGGTTGAAATTTTACTTCCGTCGCGAATATAAGATTTTTTAACATAGAGGTCTTTGACGCCGTTTTTGGTCTCTTGGCGGGTTACGACGTAGTTTTCTTTGACGTAGTTTGCACGCTGGGTTTGATAGGCGTGATCGTAAAACGAGCCTGCTTGCAGCGCGAAGATATTCCGCCCTACGACGTCATCGCCGTAAAGCTCGCGTGCGCCGTTGCTAGCGCTTTCGATCGTGCCTGCAACGTTATCGATACTAAGCACTGAAAGAGAGCTGTATTTTAACGCATCTTTAAAGCTGAGGCTAAAATCGCCGTGGCGCAGATTAGACTTCAAAACCTCATCTATGGATTTAGAAATTTCTAAGACGGAGCTTAGCGGATTTAGCGCTTCTATATCTCGAATTTTGGAGTGATAGTCCCCTTGGCGCAGCGCGTTTTGAACTGCTGCAAGCGGGATGAAAACGCGCTTTTTTAAAAACGTAAAATTTGAAATTAGAAGGATTAAATAAGCCAAAATAGCTGCTGCTAGCGCTACGACGATAAAATCGTCTGCGCCCAAAAAATAGCCGGCTCGTTCGCGAGCCATTACGAAATTATCCCCAAATTTCGCAAGATAGGCAAAGCTTAACCCAGATTCGTCTTCGAAGCTTACCACTTCGCCTAGGCGCGAAAAATCAAAATCCTGCCCTAATAGATCGGTTACGCTGCCAGGAGCGTTAAAAAATTTACCTTCGGCGTTAAAGACCAAAATATCTCCCAGCGAAGAGAGCCTGGCAATCGGCCTAGCGGTGTTGGCAAAGCCTAGCAGATACGAATCAGCGTTTACGCGCTTGATTAAAAAATACCGCCACGCCCCATCCATCATCATATAGCGCGATACCCATTCATCCTTTTTTAGCTCGCTTGCGATATCCGCAAGCCGTATCTCGCCAAGATCCGAAATACGCGCATCCGATGAAAAATGCGCCAAGCTCTCCTGCTCCGCGCCGCGGGCGCGCAGATAAAAAATAGCGTCAAATCTATGAGAAGATTTTACGACATTACGGATCAAATCCGCATAAAGCTCGCTTTGCGCAGCCTTATGCCTTGCGTCCAAAGAAAGGATATTTTCTTTTAGAATTTCAAGTTCGCTAAAAAGCGACTCGTCGGTATTTTTAAGTAAAGTAATCGCCGTGCGCGTCCGCAAATCAAGCTGCGTAGAGATCCTGGTGCGCAAAAAGCTAATCTCGCAAACTACTACAAGCGTAAGCAGCGCAGCGCCTAGAATCAAGGCGGCGTTAAATCTTTCGGTAACGAAGTCTTTTTTGTTTTTCATGCCAAATTCCAAATTTTGCAGGATTTTAGCAAATTTCGTTTTAAAGCCTATTTAAGCTTTGATTTTTGCTCCGCGCGCACCCAAAAAATGCATGATCAAAAGCACTGCGAAGCTAAAGATAAGCATCAGTGCCGAATACGCGTGAGCCTGCGCAAAATCGAGCGTCTCAGTCGCTTCATAAATCGCAATGGAGGCGACCTTGGTCTGCTCGCTCACGCTGCCGCCGATCATCAGCACGACGCCAAACTCGCCCATCGTATGCGCAAAGCAGATCACCAAGGCGCTAAGCAGAGAGTGACGAATCGCGGGCAACGCGACGCGAAAAAGCTTGGAGAAATAGCTCTTATCTAGCGAATCGCACGCCCAAAAAAGTGAGCGCGGAAGCGCGCGGAAGCCCGAAACTAGCGGCGAAAACATAAACGGCAGCGAGTAGATACAGCTCGCGATCACGAGCCCGCTGAAATTAAATACGAGCCTAAGCCCGAAGTGTTTGTCGAAAAACTCCCCTAACACCGAATACGGCGATAGAAAAACGAGCAGGTAAAACCCTAGCACCGAAGGCGGCAGCACCAGCGGAAGCGAAATGATCGATTCGATCACGCTTTTGCCGCGGAAATTTTTTCTCGCCATAAAAAACGCGAGCGGCACGCAGATGATAAACAACGCGAGCGTCGTCAAGCTGGCAAGTTTTAAGGAAACGAGAAACGGCGTGTAATCGAGCCCCTTTAGAATTTCAAACATTTATCCTCCGAGCCGAGCCACTGGGCCCAAACTATAAAATCTTAAAAGCCTAGCCCTACTTTAAAATTTAGAGGCAAAGCTAGATAGAATTTGCGCAAACCTCATAGTCATAAGGCTTTGCAAAATGAAATTTTGAAAAATTCTGCGCAGAGCTAGAGCTTTAGCAAAATAGAAATTTTGAAAATTCCGTGCAAGCCAAACTGGGCGGAATTTTATAAATTGCTTGGCTAATAAATTTCTTCAAGCGTGCAAATCCTGCCGAATCTTTAAGCTCTACCCAAGCCGGCAAATTTTTAAGGTCACGAATTTTGCTGAGCTAAATTTCAAAAAGCTTAGCTTAGCTTTAAAACTTGAGCGGGCAAAATTCATCTGAGCGCAAATTCTACACAAGATAGGCTAAACAACGCTCCCTGAACGACCTAGCGAAATTCCATTGAGCCCGACAAAACGAAATTTTAAAATTTCGCATAAACCTAAAAGACCCGGTTAATGAAATCTCGTCATAGCTTATTAAGCGAGTTTAACGCGCAAGCTTAGAGCTGTTGGAGCTTTTAAAATTTCAAAGCCACAAAATCTAGGCAAAATTCCAAATCTAAAATTTTAAGTTTTTACGAGGCTTTACATTAAATTTTTCAAGATCGCGCGATAGAATTCACGCAACTCCTGCCAAAAAAGTAAGCTAAAAGTCGCTAAATTTAAAAATAAACTGACCGCCGCCAATTAATAAAAAAGAAGAAATTTAACGACGTCTGCCCGCGCAAAATCTAAAATTTAAAGCTTAACTTCCCCACGCTATCTAGGCTCGCATTGCAATTTTACTCTAGCCTGCGTTTAAATTTTTGCATTTCTGCACAATCTAAGCGCGATGCGAATGAAATTTTAAAACCTCCCCGTATTTTGCGGGCAAATCTAGCTAAAATTTCACAAAATCCCTCGTCTAAATTCCACGTAAAATTCCATAAGAGTCTACATTTAAATCTCTAATCTAGTTGAAGTTTCTCACTTATGCGCGCCCAAGCTTGCCTGCAAGTTTAAATTTTACGCAGAGTGATATTAAAGGCTTTAGCGCCTGTTTTGACCTCGTCGCCTACTTGCAAGCCCTCGGCTTCTGCATTGCTTAGCACTACTTCGCACAGCTGGCTGCCGATCGCTACGACGGCTACTTTGATCCCGTCGCGAGCTTGCAAATCGACAATCTTGCCCACGAAAGAAAACTTCTGTGAGCCGCTAGTTTTAAGAAAAATTTCCTCCGGCGTACCGGTGCGGACGATCCTGCCGTCCTTCATCTCATAAACTCGCTTGCAAAGCCTATAAATCTCGCTTACGTCGTGGCTTACCAAAATCACGGTCTGATGAAACTGCTCGTGGATTTTTAGCAGATATTCTTGGATTTTTTCACGCATCGTAAAATCAAGCGCCGAAAGCGGCTCGTCAAGTAGCAAAATTTCAGGCTCTTGCATCAGTGCGCGAGCAAGTGCCACGCGCTGCTTCTGCCCGCCGCTAAGACCCTCGACGCCGGATTTTGCAAACTCGCTAAGCTCTAAAATTTCAAGTAGCATCGCAGCTTTTTGCGGATCGTTTCTGGCAAAAAGTAGATTGCCCGTCACGCTCATATTCTCAAAAAGTGCGTAGTCTTGAAATAAAAAGCCGATCCTGCGCTTGCCTGCGCTTAAGAATTCATTGCCTTCTTGCAGCACACGATCGCCGTCTTTTATGCTACCGCTATCTGCGCGCAAAAATCCCGCTAAAATGCGCAGCAGTGTAGTCTTACCGCTGCCGCTGCGCCCATATAGGCACACAAACGAGCCTTTGTTAATCTCTAAGCGAGCATCAATCGAGAAATCATCACTGATTTTTTTCTTACAATCAATCGTTATCATATTTTTCTATATATATCGCAGTGGCGCTAATGTATGCGAAAACCTCGTCGCCCTCGCGTAAAGCAAGCTCCTGCGCAGAATGCGCGCTAACGAGCACATCAAAGCTTATCTTGCCTTCAAACCTGAGCGTACATAGAATTTCGCCCAAGCTTAGGCTCGTAATCTTGCCGTGAATTTCGTTTTCGCTAGATATACCGTTTAAGGCTCCGCGGGCTAGAAGCACATCGGTGCTTTTAAAGCCCACGTAAACTTCACTGCCCACCTTAAGCTCGCTACTTAGCTGCAAAAATACGCCACGCAGCTTGATGCCGCCTGCGATAAATCCTACTGAATGGATGCCGTCTTTTTGTAAAATTTCGTTGATTCTCGCTCTAATCATTAAAACTCGTATCCGTATTTAGCAAAGATCGCCCTGCCCTTATCGCTTAGGATAAAATCATAAAACGCCTTAGCTTCAGCATTGTCTTTGGCGCGGTTTAGCACGACCATGCCTTGAGCTATCGGCTCGTAGAGCTTGGTGTCGACCAAGACGAAATTTTCGCCCTCTTTGCAAGGTTTGTCATTGCAGCCATCCTTTGCCATCTTAGGCGCATACATCGCGCTGGCAGCGATAAAGCCGACGTCGGACGCTTTAAGCGCTTGCGAAAGAGCCTCGCCGATCGATTTTGCTTCTACAATTTTGCCTTTGATATCCTCGTAAATTCCCGCTTTTTTGAAAGCTTCCACGCTTGCGGTGCCGTAAGGAGCGGTTTTTGGATTTGCTATCGAAATCGTTTTGACGCTGGGGTCTTTTAAAACTTCAAGCCCCTTGCCAAGATCTACGCCGCGCACGCTAAACATCGCCACCTTACCCTTTGCATAGGTTTTGGCGGGCGCTGTCGCAAAGCCCTCTTTATGCAGATCGTCTGCAAATTTCATATCCGCCGCCATAAAAATATCAAACGGCGCGCCGTTTTTGATCTGCGTGCTAAGCGCACCGCTAGCACCCAAGCTCACGTTTAGCGTGGTTTGCGGATGTAGCTTGGCAAATTCCGCCTTGATCTCGTCAAACGCATACGTCGTGTTCGCAGCGGCTGCGATGCTAACCTCGCCTGCGCTTAGCGCGCCTGCGGTTAAAATTCCTAAAAGCAGTGCTTTTAATTTCATTTTATGCCTTTCGTTTCGGCTCTCGCCGAGAATTGAATTGTATCTAAAATTTTAAATTTACGCCTTAAATTTTAAGATTTTGCGCACCCGATCTCATCCTATTACGCGCCAATAATGATCTCGCTAGGCTCGATGATCGCCGTCACTTCATCTCCTACTCCTAGACCCATCGCGGTGGCAGATTCTCGCGTGATGATCGCGGTGATGTTTTGATGCGAGCTTGTGCCTAGACAGATCTCTGCGTTTACCGCGCCGATTTTGACCTCGCTAATCGTGCCCTTGATTTGATTCGTCGTGCTAAGTTTTAGCTTCTCCGAGCTTCCTTTGGCAATGATGACGCTTGGGGCTTTGAATAAAAACAGCACATCCTTGCCAGCCTTCAGCCCTAAATTTTTTTCGCTCTCTACGGTTACCGTCGCGCATAAAATTTCACCACCTGCGAGTTTAGCCGTGATTTGAGAATTTACAGCGCCTGTTTGAACATCCGTAATCTCAACGCTTAGCTGATTGCGTGCAGAAAGCTTCATACCGATCTTCTCTAAGCTTAAAAGACTCTCTTCGGTGATCTCATCAAGCTTTAAAATTTCACTCAAAAACGTCTCGCCCGCGTGGCTGATAGCATCATAAGCGCGAATCAGCTTGTGAGCGTATGGAGTGAGCTCCGAGCCGCTATTTTTCTTAGTGCCTTGAGTACGGACGATGAGGGGTTTTTTGCTCGCGTTGTTGATTAAATTTAGCGCGTCCCAGCCGTTTTTATACGACACTCCTACGATCTCTGCGGCCTTCGTAATACTTTTAGTTTCGTCCACAGCTTTAAGCAGCTTAATATGCTTGACTAGAAGCGATGCTTCGTTGCCAAGCAGAAATTCCAAAGCAAATTTTGCGTCCATTTTCATCCTTTCTTATTTACTTTCGCGTGATTTTATAATATATCCTCTGATATATTTCTTAAAGAGCCGCAGGCTTTATTCTGCGATATAAAGAGGGAAATTCTATATGAAATTTTACCTTTATTGACAAAATTTCTTTAAATTTGTAAAATCGCCACTTTGATTTATAAAGAAGGGTCGCATTTGAAATTTATAAAAATTCTATTCTTAGCCGCGGCGTTGGCGCTTTGCGGTTGCTCGCAAAAGCAAGACGTAGCACCTAGCGATACGGATGGTTTTGACGAGGAGTTCGCCAAGCGTGAGGTTTTCGATCCGCTTAGCGGCTACAACCGCGTAATGACGGGCTTTAACGACGTATTTTACTCATACATATTAACCCCAGTAGCCAGCGGCTACGATTACGTAATGCCCGATCCGATCCAGGGCGCGTTTTCAAATTTTTTCTATAATATTTTATATCCGATGAGGCTCGTAAACAACCTATTGCAGGGTAAATTTGAAAATTCTTGGGATGAGACGAAGCGATTTTTGATCAATTCGACCGTCGGCTTCGGCGGACTTAACGATATGGCAGGCAAATACTACGGGATTCCGCGCCACGACGAGGATTTCGGGCAAACGCTCGGATATTGGGGCGTGCCGGCGGGTCCGCATATCGTCTGGCCGATCTTAGGACAAAGCAATCTACGCGATACAGCGGGACTTGTCGGAGATTATTTTTCAAACCCGATAAATTATATTAAAGATGGCACCGTTCGAAACTCCGTCAATGGATTTAGAATATTTAACGACTACTCGCGCGATCCGAAATTTTATGAAAAAATGACCAAAGATGCGGTGGATCTATATCCATTTTTACGCGATGCTTACGAGCAAAATCGCGAGAAATTAATAAAGGAATGAAAATGAAAATTTTAAAAGTTCTAGCGCTTTGCGGAGCGCTTTTGATTTCGGCGCACGCTATTAGCGATGCGGATATCGAGCCTGTGATGAGTCAAAAGGTCGCCGAGGCCGTAGGCATTATGCGAAGCAGCGCGCCCAAAGACGCAAAGCCCGCGAAAATCTTTGCGCTTTTCGACGGCTATTTTGATTATAAGATGATGGCGAAGCTCTCCCTTGCGAAGCATTACGCTAGCCTTAGCCCTGCGCAGATCGAGGAATTTAACAAAGCTTTCGAAGCGCATCTTAAGCGCTCGTTTATCGAAAAACTTTCGCTTTATACCGATCAGGATATGAAGGTACTAAGTAAACAAAGCCCGAGCGATAAGCGCCGCGTGCTAAAAACGCAGGTCATCGGCGAGCAGAAAAACTACGACATAGATTTTAAATTTTATCCTAACGGCTCTGATTGGCGCATCTACGACGTCGATATCGTGGGTGTCAGCCTAATTCAGACCTACCGCTCGCAGCTAGGCGACGTAACGCAAAGCTTGGGTTTTGACGAGCTTATAAAGCGGCTAAATTCCACCGTCATCAATAGCGGCGAATAGCAGCGCGCCTAAAAGAGCGGTATTTGAAAAAAATTTTTCGCTTAATCGTCGCGTTTCCGAAAATCACGCTCGGGCTGTTTACGGCGCTGGCGCTGTTTTTCGGCTACTACTCCACAAAGCTAGAGATTGATGCTTCGAGCCAGACGCTTCTACTAGATAATGACAAAGACCTTCAAATTTGGCGCGAAGTATCCAAGCGCTACGAAACGCCGAATTTCTTGGTGCTTGCATACACTCCCGCGGGCGATCTTTTAGCGCCTGAGACGATCCGCAAAATAGAGCAGATGGATGCGGCTTTTTCCAAGCTTGATTTCGTCGCTAGCGTCACAGATATTACGAATGTGCCGCTTTTGCTAAACAAGGGTGGCGGCATGAGCGAGCTGCTTAAGCACATACCCACCCTTACCGACGCGGACGTAAATTTAACCGCGGCTAGGCGCGAGTTTGCCACGAGCCCCTTTTACGCGTCAAATTTAGTAAGCGCAGATCTTCGCACTACCGCAATTTTAATAAATTTAAAGCCGCAGACCCGCTACGAGGAGCTTTTGCGCCTAAGAGACGGAGCTAAAAGCGCTCTAGAGCAAGCGGAGCACGAGGGTAACCGCTCGGGGGCTCAAATTTCACAGCTCAAAGATGCGCTTAAAGCTTCGGAGCAAAATTTCAAATCCTACCGCGACGAGCTGCGCGAAAAGGATCACCGCGACATTGTGGCTTTGCGCGCGTTGATCGCAGGCTTTGAGAAGGAATTTGCGGGCGACCGATTGTTTCTAGGCGGACTGAATATGATCGCAGACGATATGGTGGGCTACGTCCGCTCGGATCTGGCGACCTACGGACTCGGCGCCTTGGTGCTTCTGCTAGCGTGCTTTTGGCTCTTTTTTAGACAGGCGAAATTTATCCTGCTGCCGCTTATCATCTGCGCGTATTCGGTCGTGCTTGCAGCCGGATTATTCGGCTTTTTGAGCTTTGAGGTCACGGTGATTAGCTCAAATTTCATAGCGCTTCAGCTCATCATCACGGTTTCGGTCTGTATCCACCTAATCGTCGCCTACCGCGAGTTTAGCGCGCGCTTTCACGCCTTTTCGCAGCGCCAGCTCGTTTATGCGGTGCTGCGCGAGCGCACAAGACCCTGCTTTTTCGCGATTTTTACGACCGTTATCGGCTTTATGTCGCTAATATTTTGCGATATAAAACCCGTAATTTCTCTGGGAATTATGATGAGCGTAGGCATCAGTATCTCGCTAGTTACGGCATTTGGAGTATTCGGCGCGGTTATGTCGCTTCTGCCGCGCACGCACAATAACCGCAGCTTCGAGCAGCACTTTAAATTTACGCTTTGGTGCGCCGAAACGGCGCTACGTAGCAGAAGCGCGGTCTATGGCGTGTGCGCTGCGGCGGTGATCTTTGGACTATACGGTATCTCGCAGCTGCGCGTCGAAAACAGCTTCATCGGCTACTTCAAAAAAAGCACCGACATCCGCGCGGGTATGGAGGTTATCGATACAAATCTCGGCGGAACGATCCCGCTTGATATCGTCGTTAAATTTAAAAGTGCAGGCGGCGCAGATCCTGCTAGCGGGAGTGAAAATTCCGCAAGCGGCAGCGCAAATTCTAAGAGCGGCGAAAATTCCAATCTCGCGGGGCAAAATTTTGCGGTAAATTCTGCTCAGCAAAATTCTATCGCGCAAAATTTAAATGATCAAAAATTTTCCGAGCAAGGCTCCGCTGCGGCAACACAACCAAGCGACGCCGTAAATTTAGATCAAACCCATGCCGCAAATTTAGAGCAGAATTCCACCACAAGCGACGATTTTGGCGATTTCGAAGCCGAATACGCCGCTAACGAAAACAAGCCGCAGTATTGGTTCACCTCCGAAAAGATGCGTATCATCGGCAAAATAGATGATTTTTTGAAAGGCAAAAACGTCGCCGGGCACGAGTTTATCGGCAACGTAAGCTCGCTCGCATCGCTTTTAAAGCTCGGCAAGCAGATTAACGGCGGACGCGATCTGGACGATCTGAGCCTTGCTCTAATCTACTCTGAAATGCCGGCAAACTACCGTGAATTGGTGCTTTCGCCCTTCGTAAATGTCGAAGCGAACGAGGCACACTTTAGCGTCCGCACGATAGACAGCGATCCACGCTTACGCAGAGCAAAATTCCTAAAAGATCTGCAAAGCGGACTAAATTCTTTGCTCAAAGGCGAGCAGGCGAGCGCACAAATCAGCGGCATAATGGTGCTTTATAACAATATGCTTCAAAGCCTGATGAGCTCGCAGATAGACACCCTGGGTATCACCGTGCTCGTGCTTTTCGTGCTTTTCGTAATCATCTTTCGCTCATTTTCATACGCTCTTATCGCGATCGTCGTAAATTTAATCCCGCTTTGCGCCTGCTTCGGCATCATGGGGGTTGCAGGCATTCCGCTGGATATCATGAGTATCACGATAGCGGCAATCAGCATCGGTATCGGCGTGGACGATGTCATCCACTATATCTATCGCTACAAGCGCGAGTTTGCGCGCCTGGGCGACGAGGCCGCGGCAATCCGCGCGAGCCACGCAAGTATCGGATACGCGATGTATTATACGTCGTTTGCGATCATTTTGGGCTTTAGCGTGATGATGATGAGTAATTTCTGGCCTACGATCTACTTCGGGATGTTAATATGTCTGGTGATGAGCCTACTGCTTTTGGGTGCGCTCATAATCCTGCCGTCGCTAATAATGAGCCGAAAGGGTTTGAAATTTAGCCTCTTTAAAGCTAAATAAATTTTATCTCGCTATAATTGCGTCATTTGGAGAGGATGGCGACCTGGTGGCGTCTGCGGACTTCAAATCCGATAGGAGGGCGGTTGACCGTTTTCCGGGGGGTTCGATTCCCTCCCTCTCTCGCCGAATTCTTTCATCAAATTTCACCTTTGCATTCTTGATCTCTAGCGCTTTGCGAATTTATTTCAAATTTCGGCTTTAAATTTATACATGTTTAAGCAGGGAGGGGGTAGCATTATTTTTAAAATTTATCTCAAAGGAGCGAAGATGAAATATACGTTAGGCGCCGCGCTAGCGGCATTGATTTTAGTAGGATGCGGCGAGGATGAGATAGGGCTCGTGAAAAACTACACTCTGTCCGATTTTAAGTCTATGAGTATCGGCGCGGCGATCGAGGGCTCGAAAATCTGCAAAA
>CAURUA010000022.1:0-31027 GCA_963528045.1 uncultured Campylobacter sp.
AACAGCGTCTTGGTGTCCGCATACACGGCGTCAAGCTCGGCTTTTGAGACGTCCGCATCGCTTACCTGCACGTCCTTATCGTAGTATTTTTCGATCACGTCGATCGCGCCCTTTTGATCGCTCGGCGAAAGGGCTTTCAGCTGCTTTAAAACCAACGCCGATTTGATAAACGCGCTCTTGCCGTGCACCGGCGCAAAGATCAATTTTACGTTGCTGTTGCGAAGATACTTCGTGATCCTTTTCATCTCCTCGGCGCAATACGGGCACTCCGGATCGCCCACGATGTAGGTTACGTAGGGGTTGTTTTTATCAAACGACTCGATATAGGCAAATCTCGCAGCATCTATGCTCTTTAGCAGCTCAAGCGCAGCAGCATCGTTGGCGTCCTTTAAAATTTGAGTTCTCATCTTAAACAGCGCCGCATCCGCCGCGTCCGCAAGCTTAGGCTCCTCAGTTACTGCCACTAGGCTTTTGGCGTCGTCGCTAGCCAAAAACGCCTCTTTTTTATCGCCCGAGCGGACGATCAGCAAATTTAGCCCGTTTAGCGAGTTCAGCTTGTCGATCGAGATGAGCTGAGCGTTTTTATCATTTAGACTTTGCTTTAGGTTTTTCACAAACTCCGCTTCGTTCGCATTCGCGCCGAGCGCAAAAGCCGCACACGCAGCTAAAATGTAGATGATCTTTTTCATAGCTTCCCTCCCCTTAAAATTTCGCCAATTATATCAATTTAAAATAAAATTTGTTATAATCGCGCCTCATTAATTTAAGGAGAAATTTATGGCTTATTCAATGGGCGATCTAAAAAAAGGTCTAAAAATCGAGGTGGACGGAATTCCGTTTAAAATCATAGAATACCAACACGTAAAACCGGGCAAAGGGCCTGCTTTCGTACGCGTTAAAATAAAATCTTTCATTGATGGCAAGGTGCTTGAAAAGACCTTCCATGCGGGCGATAAATGCGAAGCGCCGAATCTTGAGGAAAAAGAGATGCAGTATCTCTACGACGACGGCGAGGCGTGTCAGTTCATGGATACCGATAGCTACGAACAGATCGCGATTAGCGACGAGGACGTGGGCGAGGCGAAAAAATGGATGCTAGATGGCATGATGGTAAATATAATGTTTTACAACGGCAAAGCGATCGGCGTGGATGTGCCGCAGGTGGTGGAGCTTAAGATCGTAGAAACTGCGCCAAATTTCCGCGGCGATACGCAGGGCAGCAACAAAAAGCCCGCCACGCTTGAGACCGGTGCCGTGGTACAGATCCCATTTCACGTGCTAGAAGGCGAGGTCATCCGCGTTGACACCGTCCGCGGCGAGTACATCGAACGCGCAAATAAATAATCCCTCTCTCCCTATTTTTGCGAAATTTTGATTTCGCAAAAATTCCTCTTTCTTTTAAAATTTATAAACTCCGAGCGATAAATTTAAACCGCGATCGTCGCATAAATTTTGATTAAAATAGCTTTTTAAATTTGCCGAAATGCGAGATAATTTAGTCTAAGCTTTACGCAGCGCTGATTTTTGCAAAATTTAGGATGATTTTACGATTAAATTTAAGGATATGAAATTTGAGTATAAAAAACGCCCGAAAGCGAATCTTACGACCCGCTTTCGGGCTTTGAGCTAGGCTGCAACTTTAATTAGATTTAAAATTTCACCTTCACTTGGGAAACGAGGCTTAGCAAAATCTTTATTAAAGAAAAGCTGCCTACCGTCAACTTCTACTAGAAAGTCTCCGCTGCCACCAGGGACCAACTCGACAACTGCATCCTTATAGACGCCTGTTATTTCATCTCTCACACGGAGAGCTTGCGGTCTATAAGATCAAGAATTACAATAAGTAATTACAACCTTCATCTTTATTCCTTTCTAAAAAAAGTGCCACATTGTAGCCAAACTAGCTTAAATTTTAATATAAAAGCTCAATTTCGCGCGCCTCAGCATTTAAAATTTACGAGCGAAATTTCGCAGTTTGCAAAGCTCGGAATTTCGCTGCTGTGAGCTCAAGACTAGTCTTCAAATTTTAAAATTTCATCGTAGCAGAGATAAAAATCGCAGCCCTGCGCGTGGAATTTCTTATCGCCGTGAAAGTGCCCGAAATACCACCGCTCAGGCTTTACGAGCTCAAAGATCCGCTCCAGATACTCAGACGTTTTATCGGGGGTGCTTTTGCCGCACCAAAGGTATTCTTTTAAAAATTTCATCGCAAACCACGGCGCCGTGTGGCTCAGCACCGCATCGATCCGCCCGCCCGTAGCGATAAAATCGCGCGCATTTCGCATTGCGCAAGCAAACTCCTCCTCGCTCGGAATCTCGCGCGCCCACCAGCTAAGCCCTGGTATCCGATGCGCCTTATCGACGCTAAGCGCGCCGCCAAAACACAAAAAATGTCGCCCCGCAATCTCGTAAATTTCGCCGCGCCGCAGCCAAAAAATATTCTCGCCGCCCACGCTCACGGTGCCGCCAAATTTCCGCTCGCGCGGCAGCTCATCCAACATATCGAAATTTTCGTGGTTGCCGTCTATGAAAAGAAGCGTCGCGGGGAAATATCTTTCTATATTTTTGCGCGCCATAAACTCATCTATCCGCTCGCTCCAAAACAGCCCGAAATCTCCGAGCACGATGACGAAATCATCGGCGCTAAGCCTGCTAGCAAAGACCTTGTTCGTTATTTTGCCGATCTCGTTTATTCCGTGCGTATCGCCGCAAAGATATATCATCTGCTTCCTTTTTTGCTTCCTTAAATTTAACTCGCCGCGCTTTGCCGCAGCCCGCGCAAATAGAATTTAAGCGCTAAATTTTATATAGCGCGCGCCGCAAAACCCAACTAGCATTCCGAGCCGCAACCACGCAAATTTATCCAAATTAAAAGCGTAAATTTAGGCGACGAAATTTTAAAAAACGCAGGCGCCAAGCCTGTCACTGCGCAAATTTAAAGCCGCGGCTTCCGATTTAAATTTTGCGGGCAGATCTAAGCGGCGAAATCCGAGTAGGCGTAGCTTTGCTTACTGCCGCTAAATTTTAAATTTAACGACGAACTTTGTAAATTTATAGCGAACCACGTAAATTTAGCGGCGGATTGCGCAATTTCCACAAAGAGCTTTGTAAATTTCAACGAACTTTATAAATTCTGCAGCTAGCCACGTAAATTTAAAGATTAAATTTAAAGCCTGCCGCGCAATTTCGTCGCCAGCGCTGCGCCGATTTTTTCGTAGCCCTCTTTTTGCAAGTGGATCTCGTCAGGGCGGATAAGCCCGCGCTCGCGCCAGCCGCGCCAGCCGCCATCCTCATCCATAAGACCGGCTATGTCGTAAAACATCGCCCCTTCGTCTCGCGCTAGATGCGCCAGCACCTCCGCAGCGCGTGAGGCGTTTGGCACTTTAGGGCTTCGCGGCGGCGCTACGAGCAGGATTTTTGCACCGGGAGCTGCGGAACGGACAGAGCGAAGCAGCCCACGGACGCTTTGGTAGAATTTTTGCTCATCAAATTTCGGATCCATCGCATCATTTGTGCCATAAGCGATGACTACAAGATTGTATCTAAGTCCCGAAAAATCCCTACCAAAGGCATCTGCGCCCCATTTTTCGTAGAGGTTGCTAAACGCGCCGTTGCTCGCGCAAGAGTCTGCAAAGCGCGCGTTTTTGCGGTAAATTTTATATCCTCCAAGCTCTGCTCCATCACGTAGCGATCGAATTTCGATCGGAAATCTAAGTCGCATCTTAGAATACTCCCATTTCTGCGGCACTTCTTGCGAAATATACGCACTTAGCCCGCTTGCATCGCGCACGCGAAAAATCTCGCCGCTCTGATCCGATTTATGCAAAATTTCGACATAAAAATCGCCGCTAAGCTGCTTTAGCTCCAGTCGCACGTTAGCACCTTTTTTGCCGGTAGCGATCACTCCGCATAGCGGAAAATCTGGGTCTTGCTCGGTGCGAGATGAGATTACATTAAAGCCGCTTTGCTTAAATTCTATATTTTCGCTTTTGTGGTATTTAGGCATCATCGCAGGCACGAAGCCGACGCTGTTTTGCACGAAAAACCCGTGCCTGAAAGCATCTATCAGCGCGTCGCTTCCTAAATGCGAATCGCCAAAAAATTTTACTCCAAAGCCCGCAGAGCTTTTTGCGTTTGCGGAATTTATGCCGCGAACGCCTGCGTTTGCCGCGCATCCGCCTAATAATGCGGCAAATAAAATCACTATAAATTTACTCAACTTCAATCCTTGATAAAATTTCTTTCGCTACCGCTTCGCAACCCTCTTTACTCATATGAATACCGTCGTCTTGGCGCACGCGCACGAGCTTCGAGCCGCTTTGCAGATAGGTTTTATAGACGCCTTTTTCGCACACCAGCGGGGTTGTTTGCATAAAATACCCGCCAAGCGCCATACTAGCGTCGGCATATATTTGATTTAGCAGCTGCGTTTTCTCCTCAAAATCGGGCTTTTGCATACACGGCATCGCCAGCCACAGCACTCCCGCACCGTGCGAGTGCGCCGTATCGTAGATCTCGCGCACTCTTGAGGCGTAAAACTCCCGCCAGCGCGGCGTTTTAATGCCATAAGTTTTACCGCCCGCGCGGTACTCCCAGACGTCATTGGCGCCCAGCAGCACGACTACGAGCTTAACGCCGCCATTCTCTCTAAGCGCGGTATCGAGCGTCTTTTGCCAGTCGAAAGATTTCTTGCTCGCAAGCCCCGTAGATTGCTTGCTAAGATCGATCACCCTCAGGCTTCGCTTCGGGAAAAATTTCTTAGCGTTCATCCCCACGTATTGCATCAGACTATCGCCCATAAAAAGCACCTCATCGCCTGCATTTAGGCGGATTTTGCCATCGTCGCTAAGCGAAATTTTAGCATCAATCTCCACGGAGCTTTGCGTCGTTAAATTCTGCTCCAAAGCCTGCGGAGCGGGAAGTTGAGAATCGGAATTTTCGCCGCTTTGCAAGGTTGCGCTTGCCGTGACGGGATTTTGCGACACGGCGGAGCTGCGCGGCAAAGAGCTTGTTGTAGCCAGGCTTTGTGACACGGAATTTTGCGAAGTAGAATTTTGAGGGGCGGAATTTTGCGCGTAAGGCTCCTGCGCCAAATCGCGCGTCTTTAAATGATGCGTAGAATTATTTAAAGAGGAATTCTTTGCAGCATGGGCTTGCGGCTTGCTATCTTGCGGTTTAACGCTTTGCAAAGTATCGTGATTTTGCACCCCTTTGCTTTGCAAAGCTTGATTTTCCGCCATACGATCTTGCGCAGATTTTTTAAAATTTTCGCCTCCGCCATGCGAACTCGCGTCCTCATCCTTGCTAAGATCCTCGCCTTTGATACGCTGCTCAAGCTTATCTGCGACATTTGCAATTTTTTCGTAGATCTCTCCGCCTACGCGAAACGGCGAGCGGTGCAGCCATTCTTCCAGCCCAAAATCATCGTGGAATCGCTGCTCCAAATAATAAAGCAGCGAGCCTTGCATAAAAAATGCCGAGAAAAGCAGCGCAAAAAGCAAAGTCGAAACAAACCTAAGCATCTAAAATCCTGCGTAGATGAAATTTGGAATTCCGCTTGGCATCAGCGCGAAAATCAGCGTGAAGATCACGCCGAGCGCGAGAGCTTTAGGCAAAAACGGCAGCTCAGCAAAAAGCGCGATCAAAGTATCTTTAAGAGCTGAAATTTTAGGATAAACAAAAATCCCCGCTAAAATCACCGCAAGCACCGCTAGCTCGCTAATATCTCCGAAAGCTCGCGCGCGGGTAAAAGCGCTCAAAATCGCCGCCGCATCTGGCAGGGAATTAGCAAAAAAAATCCAAGCGAAACTTACAAAAATATAGGTGCAAAATAGCGCTAAATGCGGATTTAGCGGCTTTACGCCCACTTTAGCAAGACATTTTAAAAATACAAGCGCCACTCCGTGCAAAAGCCCCCAAATCAAAAAATTTAATCCCGCGCCGTGCCAGATACCAGATAGCGCAAACGCGATTAGCAAATTTACGCAGGTGCGCGTAAAACCCCTGCGCGAGCCGCCGAGCGGGATATAAATATAATCGCGTATAAACGTGGATAAGCTGATATGCCAGCGATCCCAAAACTCGCCTAAATTCTTAGCCGCATAGGGCATATTAAAATTCTGCGGCAACTTAAAGCCCATCGCAAGCCCAAGAGCCCGCGCCATATCGATAAAACCGCTAAAATTCGTATAAAGCACCACGCCGTAAAGCAGCAGTGCAGCTAGAATTTGTGCCGCGGAAGACTCTGGCTCGTCGCCGTAAACGCCCGAAATCACATCGCTATAATACGCGCCTAAATAGCCGCTAATAAGTAGCAGCTTAACTAAGGCAAAAATTATAAGCACATAAATTTCATCGGCATTGCCAAAGTGCTTGAAGCGATCAAACTGCGGCAGTACTGGCTCTACGCCCTTGGCAGCGCTAGCGCGCCCGATAGGACCCATCACGACGCTGGGGAAAAATGCCAAAAAGCACGCCAAGCTCAAAAAGCCCTGTTCGCCGCATTCGCGCCTATAAACTGAGACGAAATAGGTGATCGACATAAAAACATAATATGAAATTCCAAGCGGAAACGCCACGCTGTCGACGACACCTAGGTGCAGCGCGGCAAGCGCAGCATTGAAAAACTCCCTGACGTAGCCGTAATATTTAAAAAACGCGAGAAAAAATAAGCCGCCAGCAACCGCCGCAAGCATCACCGCGCGCGCCTTCGCAGTTGGTAACGGAATCTGCTTCGCTAGCCCCGCTTTTTGCATCTGCTTTGCTATGCCAGTTTGTTTTGTTGCACCCATCTGCTTGGTTGCCGCTTTACGCGAGAGCTTTTTCTTGTGCAAGGACTGCTTTGCGGGCGGTATGGCTTTTGCGACTACGCGATTAGCGCGCGCGATACACGCCCCTGCAAAATATACGAAAGCACTATAGGCTGCAAGCACCAGCGCAAAGCGAGGATTTACGGAGCACATAAAGCCATAGCTTGCCAGCAGGATCAGAATTTTTTGCGCGAAAATATAATTTTTGAGCGTCCAATAAACGATTAAAAACGCTAAAAAAGCAAGGACAAACTCAGGCGAAAAAAATGTCATTCAATCTTTCCAATTTAAATTTTTAAAGCTCTTGCGGCTTTTAAACGCTTGCGGCGTGAGATTTATACGAAGCGAAAAAGTTTTTTTAATCGCTTGCAACGCGAGATTTTATGCGCAGGCATGGCATTACGTTGCTAAACGCGCTAATAAATTTAGTGTCTAAATCCTTAAATTTCACGGACGCTTTGCATGCGAGCCCTTGCCACATGAGCGAAATTCCACAACAATGGCAAAATTTGAAACGCAAATGAGGGCTCGACGCACGAATAAAATTTTTAAACGCGCGGAGCGCTTTGCCATCAAATTCTTATGGAGCCTCACAAATGAGTCTCGCAGGTTCTACCCGCAGGATTTCAAAATAAGCGCCTTTTGGAATCATGCCATATAAATTAAACACGGGCGGCGCCGCTAAAATCCTACGAAATGAGATGAGCCACGCTTCATCACAACTATGAGGGCTGAAATTCTACAAAGCAAAATTTTAAAAGCCAAAAATTTTGCGGCGATGATAAAATTCCACCCGTTAAAATCTATCGCGCGAAATTACTAAGTAAATCTCACTTTAAGGCGTGATAGAAACCATCTAAAAGCTGCGCGCCTTATGAGCCAAAATCATAGCTTTTAAATTTTTACTGCAAATTGCAGATCTGCGCCTCCATAAAGGCTCTTTTAATTTTATGGTAACGCAAACGCGCCTTGCACTAGCTTCGCTCTTTAGTGCAAAACACAAGTTAAAATCAATGAGCTTCGCGTCGTAAATTTTGGCTCTAGACTTAGTTTTGGCGCGGCGTAAATTCGAGCTCGCCAGGCAAAATTAGTCGTAAATTTAATGCGGCTACATAAATTTTGACTTGGCTGAAATTTAACGTAGCAGAGCCGAATCTCGCTTCGTAACCCAGCCATTCTAACGAGATAATGTAAATTTTAATTTGCAATTTAAAATTTCTAGCGCAAAGATACCGGCTTTGGCTCGCGTTTTGAAATTCTAATTTAGCGGCGCGAGCAGCTATAAAGCGCCGCGTAAAATTGCAAATTTCAGCGTTTTTTATTCGGCTGGCGAGGTTTGTGTGCGCAAGAACTGATTTGTGAAAATTTTAAAATTTTATCGCTTGCCCCAGCCCGCCTTCAGAGCAATCGCGATAAAATTTACGCTCTGCGTCTCAAGCAAGCAAGCAGCCGAGATGAAATTCTAAGCTATCAGTCGAGATGAAATTTTACGCCGCATTTTCAAGAAATCCCACGCCTGCTCAACTGCGAAATCAGTAAATCTTGCGCGAAATTTCATATTGCTGCATTACTTAGCGGCTATAAAATATGCTTGCCAAGCGGATACGGTGAAATTTCGCACAGCCCTTCAATGCTCGCTCGAAGTAAAATTTCGCGCAGCTGTTTTAGCGGTCCATACTCGAAATAAACGCTCCACATAATTCTATCGCAAAATGGCTGCCGGGTGGAATTTTGCCCGACAGCAAAGTCTTTTTTTGTGCTAGATTTATGCTTCTGTGCGGATAATCTTTACCGCTTCGACCATATTTTTTAGGCTCGGGCGAACCTCCTCCCATTTGCGGGTTTTTAGGCCGCAGTCCGGGTTGATCCACAGCTGCTCTTTCGGGAGCACCTCAAGTAGCGCGCGGATCTGCCTTACGAGCTCCTGCACACTAGGAATTCGCGGGCTATGGATATCGTAAACGCCCGGACCGACCTCTTGCTTATAGCCGACCGATTTGAAAACTCGAAGCAGTTCGTTGCCGCTGCGAGCAGTCTCGATGCTGATGACGTCGGCATCCATCGCCTCGATCGTTTTGATGATGTCGTTAAACTCCGAATAGCACATATGCGTATGAATCTGCGTCTGCGCCTTGGCTGCGCTGACGGCGAGCTTAAAAGCACTAACGGCGAATTTTTCATACGCAGGGATGTTTTCGGATCTAAGCGGGTAACCCTCTTTAAACGCAGCTTCGTCCACCTGAACGATCTTGATGCCCGCGTCTTGTAGATCCGAAATTTCATCAAAAATCGCAAGTGCGAGCTGCTTTACTATTTGCTCGCGAGGCTTATCATCGCGCACGAAACTCCAATTCATCATCGTAACAGGTCCCGTTAGCATGCCTTTCATGATCTTTTTAGTGCGACTTTGAGCGTATTTGATCCACTCTACGGTCATCGGTTTTGGGCGGCTGACGTCGCCGAAAAGTAACGGCGGCTTCACGCAGCGGCTGCCGTAGCTCTGCACCCAGCCGTTGGCGCTAAACGCGTATCCGCTCATCTGCTCGCCGAAATACTCTACCATATCGTTGCGCTCAGGCTCGCCGTGAACCAACACGTCTAGACCAATCTCATCTTGAAATTTAACGCAGTCATCGATGTAGGCTTTGATGTCGCGCTCATAGGCTTCGCGGCCAATTAAGCCCTTTTTATAGGCGTTGCGAACCTGGCGAAGCTCGGCGGTCTGAGGGAAGGAGCCTATCGTAGTGGTAGGTAAAATTCCATAGCCTAGCTCTTTTTTCTGCACCTTGATGCGATCCTCGTAGCGATCGGCGCGCTCGAATTTATTTAAATTTGCGGCGCGGCTTTGCACTCGCTCGTCATGAATAAGTGGCGAGCTAGCGCGGGTTTTAGCGGATTTTTGATTTTCCTCGTATGCCTTCATGCCGTGCTCGCACATCGGAATTGCAAAGAAAAGATGGGTCAAAATCGAAATTTCGCTTAGTTTTTCGACCGCGAAACTTAGCCAGGATCTGATCTCGGCGCTTAGCTTGTCCTCGTATTTTAGCGTGAAAGGCACATGCAAAAGTGAGCAGGAGGTGCCCACATAGATACGCTCCTTAGGAACGTAGGCTTCGATGGCTTTAAGTTGAGCTAGCTTTTTGTCGATGTCGCTCTTCCATATATTGCGCCCGTCGATCACGCCCGCAAAAAGCACGGTCTTGGCGTCTTTTAAAATTTGAAGCTCTTTTTTGATATTCTCTTCGCTTGCGTAAACGAAATCAAGCCCGATCGCCCATACATCGGTCTTTACTATCTCACGCACGGCCTCGGTCGCATGCTCGAAATAGGTCATAAAGATGATTTTTACGTTGCTTGCGGCCTTGCTTAGGCGCTGATAAACAGGCTCGATCTTTGGCGCTAACTCCGCTGCGCGATCCGTCACGAAAATCGGCTCATCGATCTGAACCACGACCTCGTTATCAAGCTCGCTAAGAAGCTTTAGCAGTTCCTCGTATTTCGCGACAAGGGCATCTAAATGCGCGAGCGGATCGCTTTTGTCGCTTGATTTACTGAGCGCAAGATAGGTAATAGGTCCGATTAAATTTATCTTTAGCGCACAAGAATCCTTAAAATCGTTATTCTTCGCGGCCTTGTACTCGCTTAAAATTTTACTAGGATTTAGGCTAAATTCCGCATACGCAGAGATCTCAGGCACGATATAGTGGTAGTTTGTGTTAAACCACTTCGTCATCTCCATCGCGACTGCGTCTTTACTGCCGCGCGCCATCGCAAAATACTGCTCATGCGCCGAAAGAGCCGCAAAGCGCTGCGGGATTACGCCGAAAAGCACGCTGGTATCGAGCATCAGATCGTAGTATGAAAAGTCGTTTACGCTAATTAGGCCGCTCCAGGCATCCAGCTGATATTTGATGTGACGATCTTTTAACTCTGCGGCGATCCGCTCTAGTGCATCATAATCGCACTTGCCCGCCCAATAGCTCTCTAAAGCCTTCTTTAACTCGCGCTGCTCTCCGATACGCGGAAAGCCCGTGACGTAACTTTTCATTTTAATCCTTTACGTAAATTTGGTATTAAAAGCTGGATTTTATCTTAAAATTTCTTTTGCCGCTATTAAAATTTTAATCTAATCTCACAAAGCAGATAAATTTTATAGTAGCGCGCATAAGCGGCGTAAATTTAAACTGGATTCGCTTTTATTGATTTTAGTAAAAGCTCCCGATTTCAGATAATCGGGAGCGGATGGATTGTAAGAATAAATTCAAAGAATTTAGAATTTATAGTTGTATCCGGCGTAAACTCCGTATTTTTTACCGTCGTTATCTTCGATATAATCGCCGTCTTTATACCACGCCTTGCTTGCTTTAAAGCCCATTTCAATCTCACTATTGGAGCCAAACTCATACGCAGTACCTATCTTGCCGCCCAAGATAAAGCCGCTTAGCGTATCGTCCGCTCTAGCCCAGCTGCCGTTGCTATAGTCTATCTTAACCTCGGTATCTAGCACCGAAATTCCGGTGTAAGCGCCTAAAACAAGCTTAAATCTGCCAAAAAGCTCCGGCGTAAAATCTGCGCCGCCTACGAAATCGTGCGTTCTCCATTTAACCTTTTTTTTGGCGTAGGCGTTCGAGCTGGAATCCTCGCCCTTAAATCCATAAAAATACCCGCCGTAAGCCCTAAACGTACCGAAGTCGTATCCGGCCTTAACTCCGATTTGCGGTTGTCCGTCATCAAAACCCGCAGCTTCGTTTTTGAAATTATATCCGCCCTCGCCGCCTATGAAAAGCCCCTCCGCCATCGCGCTTACTGCAGCTAAAGAACTAAGCAACAATGCTTTTGCAACTAAATTTCTCATCTTTACTCCTTTGGGTGAAATTTCATCTCAATGATAGCGACACACTTCGAAACCTAGGCTAAATTTAAAGTAAATACATAACATTTACGATTTTTAATGACAAAATTTTGAAGTATTTTTATAACTTATTTATAACCAGTATAAATTCTAAATCTAAGCATATAACTTGCATTATAAATTTTATCGCTTAGTAACATACGCTTTGTAAAAGCACAATGCAATAAAAATTTACGCAATATTCCTCTGGATATAAATTTATCTTAATAACTTGTAAATCCGCGCATAATTACTTAAATAAACGGGCTCAAACAGATCTTTATCATAGTTTTCCATCACAAAAAGTTGGATAAAGGCTGATTCAAAAACCTTTTTATCTAAGATTAAAATTCTTTGGTAATCCGGTAAAAATATCACGTAAAGATTGGAATTTTTATCTACTTGTTTGGATAATTTGACGAGTTTGCCGTTTACTTCGCCCACTTGATAATATGAATTAATAGGCATTCTTTTACCATCATAGATTAGGTATTCAGGATCGATGCTAGGCAGCGTGCATTCATCATTTATTATGATGCTCTCTCCATCTTTACCCATTCTAATATCATAACCCACATGAATAAATGGTGTCCTAGACTCCTTACCTGTTTCTATATCTACAGTAGAAAATTTTAAGATATTAGGTAATATATCTATCATCTGTGGTACGAAATAATAATATATATCCCTAGTTTTCTGTGGAAGCTTAAAATTTTTATCGCTTAAAGAACTTAGGAATTTATTGATATCCGCTTCGCCATAATCTTTTTGAATTTGATATAAATTTAGTTTAAATTTATCTTCCAGTTTAGGATCAAATTTTTTATCTTGCGACTTTTGTATATATTCGACATTAAGCCTCGCCATATTAGCAGAGCTTACCTCATCTTTATTAAAGGAAAATGCACTCATAAAAGTGTATTCTCCCGCCTGTCTACCTCCTGGATCAGCTACTACTTTTACATCGGAGTAATATCTGATTAAATAACCGTAATCCCACCACGATAGCACATAATCCTCCCTGCTAGCTTTATTTTTTAGCTCTGCAAGAGGCGCTATGGAGTCTTTCGTAAGCGTAGGCGCAACTCGGAATTTATAAATAAAATCTATGCTAGGCATTATCGCTAAACAGGTTAAAATAGCCAACAAAGTACTTCTAAGCCAGGTGCGTATTTCAAAGTAATTCAGCGTGAAATATATAAAATAAGCAAATCCAAGCGCTATCATCGGTGTAGCGTACATTGTAAAGCGAGTTCCACCGAAAAGCGCTAAAACTCCAAGCGCTATCATCGGCAAGGTTAATATAAACGAACGGAATTTTATCAGCAGTAGAGCCAGCCCTCCTACGGCGCATATAAATATAAATAGATGCCCACTAGATTCAAGCACAAATTTTATGAAATTAGCGTTTTCTACCTCATTAACCGTATTCCTAACGCCATAGAAGTAGAAAATTTCCTCTTTGCTTACATCCTTTAAGATATATGCTTTAAGCTGCACTGCTATGGGCGTAAGTCCGCCGAATATGACGAACGTAATTACGGCGATCGCACCCAAGATCCAAAGAACCTTTTTGCTTTTATGTTTTGGAATTTTAATCATTAAAAAATATAAAAACGCAATTAGTGCAATCTTAAGCAATAAAATATAATTTACAATTATTGTCTCACCTTCGTAATACGCGCCAAATTTTATAACCGCTGCGACCATAAGAATAATCGCTTTGTAATTTTCCTCATTGCGTCTATTAAAAATCAAAGTATAGATTAAAAATATCACTATAATCGCCATATTTAAAGAATACGAGCTAGGATACCACCAATCATAAATCACCGTAAAAACGGCAGGTAAAATAAAGCTACTCTGCTCGCTTCGCCCTATGAGCCTAATCAAAGCCCATAGCGTTAGCAGCGGCAGAGCAACATTTAACATATCGCTATCGAAATATCCGCCCAAGGTCCTCATATAATATCCCGGCAATATGGTGGCAAGCAACGCCGCGATGATGCCGGCACCCAGGATCTTATACTCTCTTGCTATCAAAATAATCGGCACGGCCACCAGCGGCGCGAAAAACACGCTCATATAGATCGTAATGCTATTTAGGCTGACGGGTAAAATTTTGCTAAGTAAAAATGCTAGAGTTGGGATTGATGCACCGTACGGGCTAAGATCGCCCGGCTGGTGAAAGCCCGCTATCATATCACGCGCGCCCTCGGCGTTCGCAAAGGCGTCATTTGTTGTCATGATGAGCTCGCCATCGAAAGAAAACTGCTCAATCCCGCTAGCCCAATATATCCAAAAAAACCTGCACGCCACGCCGAATATATAAACCAGCGTCATGATCAGAAAAATATCCATGCGCGAACATTCGCCATTTATAATTCTAAATTTTTGCATCTTTTTCCTTGATTTGTCGTTTGAAGTACCGAGCGGCAGGCAAAATTTGCCTCTACAAATTTTACTCGCTTTATTACGCCCGCGTTATGTCTTTAACGACATTGTTTAATTTGCGTTTATTATAGCAGAATTTATCGATATTAAAGCAAAATTTTAAAAACAGCTCAAGTCAAGTCGTTTAGAATTTAAATTTGTGATATGCAATTTTGGCGAGCATCAAAAAATGCGATACGTAAAGATAGAAATTTAAGATGTAAACTAAATATCCAATATAAGGCAGATACAAAACAACACTAAGCCAATAAACATGCGTATATCTAGCATATTATAAATTCCATCTTCTGGGTGCGGAATGAACAAATATAGGGCAATAAACATAACGAACGCTTTTAAAAAATATATAACAATGTTTTATTCATAGGCATATATTTAATGATTTATGCTAGGGCTTGATAGCAGAAACAACCGGTCGTTGCAAGAAACTTACGCCGAACCGGTGGATTTTTGTGGTTTAGACGAAATTCTCGCCTAATACGCGTCGCACATAAATTTACAGACGGTTTTCGTGCGCAGATTGAGCATGATCGAGCTTAGGCAGCGGCCGTCCTTGTTGCCGCTTAGTAGGCGCACGACGTCGCCCTCTTTCCACTGCGTGCTGTCACCCTCGATGGTCCTGTAATGCGCACCGTTAATGATAAGCGAATCGCCGTCTTTTAGCGTTTTATCGATCTTCAGGTCGCTTGCAAGCGGGCTTAGATCGCCTTTTAAGGCATTTTCGATTAGTTTTTTCTCGGCCTGCACATGCGTCTTCATCGAGCTTTTAGCAAAATCCGGCATCTGCACAGTTTCGGTCTGAGCCGAAGCAAACGCAGCCAGCACGCAAGCGGCATAAATCAGTTTCATATTTTCTCCTCGGTTTTTTCAAAATTTCGGCGATTATAGCAAAGTTTGCTTAAAAATTTAGGTCTAAGCCTAGCTAGAGTTTAAATTTAAGAAACCGCCCGTCTGTTTAAAACAGAGCCGAACGCGACGGCAAATTATAAAATTTCGCCGCAATTTAAAATTTATTTATTAAAATACGCCGCGAGTGCGCTTAGCCAAACAAACAGAGCTATGATCCAAGACATCGTCCACGGCGTACCCGCAGAAAACGCCGCAAGCATAGCCGAGGAGAGGATGCCGCTACCGTATTGCAGCGAGCCGATGAGCGCAGCGGCCGAGCCCTTCATCTCCTGCGGCACGCTATCAAGAGCGGCGGCATTGGAGCAAGAAGCGATGATGCCGTTCATACTAAAAACGAAAAACATCGGGATTATCACGCCAAGAACTCCGCCCGTTTTGAAAAACGCAAACGCAAACAGCACGCTGGCAGCAAGCGCGGCAATGAGCGTGGAGACTATGAGCAGGTGATTTAGCGCATAGCGCTTTACCAGCTTTTTATTTACGAAACTTAGCGCCATGACGCCCACGATGTTTATGCCGAATAAAAATCCGTAGTATTTGCTAGGAATGCCGAAATAGTCAATATATACAAACGATGAGCCCGTGATAAAGGCATAGGCGGCTACGTAGAAAAACGTCACGCTAAGAGTGTAGCGCATAAATTTGGCGTCTTGTAATAATCTTAGATAGTTTCTAAAAGACGATACGATGGGCTTTGTGGAGCGCTTTTGCGGTGGTAAGGTCTCCGGTAGAGAAAAAATCATCGCAAACATAACCGCGCTAGCTAGCGCCATCAGCCAAAATATCCCATGCCAAGAGCCAAATTCCAGTATTGCGCCGCCCAATAACGGACCCACTATCGGCGCTATCGCCATGATAATGACTAGCGTAGAGAGCATCTGTGCGGCCTGCGAGCTACCGAAAAGATCGCTAATCATCGCCCTGCTTAGTATCGGTCCTACGCACGCGCCCACGGCCTGAAACACGCGCCATAATACAACACTAGCCATAGTGTCCGACATCGCGCATCCTACTGATCCGATCGCAAAGAGCGCCATACCGATAAAAAGCGGGATTTTACGCCCGATCCTATCGCTGATAGGCCCCCAGACGAGCTGCGCGATAGCAAAGCCGATCAAAAAGCCCGTTATCGTGAGCTCCGAGTCTCCGTGCAGCTGCCGCTCCATCGTAGGCATAGCGGGCAGAATACGTCCGTAGATAGCGATGTACACGCCATAAGCGCGCTTAGCACGACTAAAAAAGATAGTGAAGTTTTTGAGGAGTTCAAATTTTTCCTTTTGTTGTTATTTGGGTGGGCGCAGGGTTTGCGCGACTAGAGATTGAGAGTTTTAAATTTACTCAAATTTGCATTGATAAAATTTGCGCGATTATAGCTAAATTTAAACGCTTTTCAGTGCGGAAGCTTAAATTAAATTTGATGTAAAATTTGAATGCTAACGGTGCAAAATTTAAACTAGAAATTTAAATGCAGTAGGGCAAGGCGCGGTATTTTTTGCCTTACTCAAGGTGGATTAAAATTTTATGACTGAGCAAGTAAAATTTAAGTTAGCAAAAATTTGAACAAAAAAGAGCAAGGTGCAGTATTTTTCGCTTAGACGAGGCGAAATTTGATTTTTAAGCGGAGCGTATATTTGATACGTGAGCATTAAAAATCAAATTTCAACGAAGTATAAGTAGAAAAAGACAAGCCTAAATTTAGACTTCGTATCTTTCTCCTGGCTTCATTTCGATGATCTCCCATGGCAAGCCCTGTTTATTTAGCTCGTCCATGAAAGGCTTGGCGTCAAAATTTTCCATGTTAAAGACGCCCTTGCCGCTCCAAATGCCCTTTGCGACCATCATCGAGCCGATCATCGCAGGCACGCCCGTCGTGTAGCTCACGGCCTGCGCGCCCGTCTCGGCGTAGCAAGCCTCGTGGTCGCAGACGTTATAGATATAGACCTGGCGCTCTTTACCGTCTTTGAGCCCGCGGATCACGCAGCCGATGTTGGTTTTACCCTTAGTGCGAGGTCCTAGCGATGCAGGGTCAGGCAGCAAGGTCTTTAGAAACTGTATCGGCACGATTTTCACGCCGTTATGCTCGACCTCGTCGATACGTAGCATGCCGACGTTTTCTAGGCATTTCATGTGAGTTAGGTAGCTCTGTCCGAAGGTCATGAAAAAGCGGATTCGCTTTAGCCCTTTGATGTTTTTAACGAGGCTTTCTAGCTCCTCGTGATAGAGCAGGTAGCTGTCCTTGACGCCTACTTTCGGGTAGTCCCATTTGAACATTATCTCCATCGGCTCGGTCTCTTTCCACTCGCCGCGCTCCCAGTAGCGACCCTTTGCGCTTACTTCGCGCAGGTTGATTTCGGGGTTGAAATTCGTCGCGAACGGATATCCGTGATCGCCTGCGTTACAGTCTAGGATGTCGATCTCGTGGATCTCGTCAAAGAGATTTTGCTGCGCGTAGGCGCAAAATACGTTCGTCACGCCCGGATCAAAGCCAGAGCCGAGAAGCGCCATGGTGCCCGCCTTTTTAAAATCCTCGTCCTTCGCCCACTGCAGCTTGTATTCAAATTTCGCCGTGTCGGGGTGCTCGTAGTTTGCGGTATCGATGTATGGGATGCCGGCGCGAGAGCACGCGTCCATGAGAGTTAGGTCTTGATAGGGCAGCGCAACGTTTAAAAGCAAATCGGCGCCCGTTTTTTTGATGAGCGCGATCACGGCGTCGGTATCGTCCGCGTCGATCTGGGCGGTGCCAATTTGCACGCCTAGGCGATCTTTTATAAATTTGGCGATCGCGTCGCACTTGCTTTTGGTGCGGCTAGCAAGGGTAATCTTACTAAAAACGTCCGCGTTCATCGCGCATTTTACGGTCGCGACTTGGCTCACGCCGCCCGCGCCTATGATTAAGATATTTGACATTTGGGCTCCTTTAAATTTTAAATTTTGCTGCAATTTTAGCAAATTTAAGATGAATTTTAAGAGGCGAGGTGTAATTAATCATAGAGTTTGGTTGTAACCGGGCGCGGAGCGCAAGCCAACTTTAACAAGAGCGCCGAAAGCGACACGGTGCTAAAATTTACGGGGTAGCAGCATGCCGATTGACTGCGGCGCGAGATTAAATTTACCGCCTTGTATTGCGCGATAAAATTTTAAGCTTTAAAGGGCTAGTTTAAATTTAACATTCCCCGGCGAAGCGCGGAGAATTTAAAATTTAAAGCCCCTCGCTTCGCCGCTAAAATTTATCGCGCCTCTTACCCCAGGCACGCGATAAAACCGTATACCGCGGCTAAATTTAACGCTTTAGCGAACAGCGGTTTAAAAAGTAACAAGCGGGACAAAATCCCGTGATGCACACGATAAAGGGCACTAGTCCGACCAGCCCCCACCAGCTGCCAAACAACGGCTTTCGCGATCATTATCGCTAGTCCGATCAGCGCTCTTATTATCCTAGTTTTTTACTTAGCATTGCGTTTTCACTTCTTTGTTTTTACATTTTACACGTATTAATGCTTAAAATTTTTAAAGTAAGCAATGGCAGCAAACCGCCACCTAGCGTATCATCTTTGAGCCCGCCTTCCTATATACGCGCCTTGGTTAAATTCGGCTTCGTTTAATTATCTTTTCTTTTGCATAAAAGTGCGATCCGACAAAATTTGTGTGCCTAAAGAGCAAAATTTATGCAAGCTCGATTTAAAATTTTGATGAACGTAAAACAAGGCGAACTCGAATGCAGGCGGGCAGTAGGGTAAAATTTGCGTATCGAATGATAAAAATTTACATGTAGCTTTAAATTTGAAATCGCGATAAATTTTAACCGAGCGGAATTTTATCGTTGCAGAAAGTTTGTTTAAATTTAAACTCGCCATGTGTTTTAGAGTTTAAATTTATGCGCTGTGACAAAGAAGCGTAGTGCGATATTTACGATCAAGGCGGCACCGATCTTGCGCCGTAGCGCTAAAATCAGATTTCGTAGCGATAAATCTTGCCGAAATTTTCATCCAGATTGTAGCTAAACTCACCGCCTGCGTAATAAATTGTCTCGCCACCCTCCAGCTCGAAGCGCTGATACACGCGTAGCACAACCTCGTTTTCGCTGATGCCTTGGACATGGATAAAAATATCGCTCTTTCTGCCCGCGGTCATCGCCATTTGGTAGAGCTGATTAAATAGCGCGTATTCTGGATCTTTCTCGGCGTCCTCTTGGGATAAAAAGCCCTCCAGCACGCCCAGCATCTCCGCGCGAAATTCCGTCCTGGCGCGCGCATAGGAGTTTTGGATATTTTCGATCTGGTTGGTATCGAGTAAATTTAAAAGCGAATGTTTGCCCACGTAAAGCGTCGCGCTCGATGTGATTTTGCCGTCCTTGTCGGTCACCAGTCGCAGAGCTTTCTCTACGCGCCACAAGGCCTCTTTTAGTTCGAGCCCGCTTTCAATTTCAATTTTCATCATAGATCCTTTATCAAGAATGCGGAATTTTAGCGTGAAATTTTAAATTTTAAAGACAAACTTCGCGATCAGATACGCCATATACAGCATCAAAACTCCCACGAGCGCGTCGATTATACGCCATGCTCTGCTGCTTGCAAAAAGCCTCGAAAGCGCCCCTGAGCCATATCCTAAGCCGAAAAACCACGCAAATGATACAAACATAACTCCCACGTAAAACCACGGCTTTTGCGGATCCGCAATCGTAGCGCCGAGCGAGCCCACGACCACGACGGTATCTAAATACACGTGCGGATTTAGAAGCGTCACCGCAAGAGCTTTGGCTACGACGGGCGCCAGCGGGCTATTTGCAGAGTTTTGAATCTTGGCAAAATGCGAACCCTTATAAGCGCTAAAAAACGAGCTTAGCGCGTAGCAGAGCAGAAATATGACCCCGCCTATGCCTAAAATTTGGGTAAAAAGCGAGCCTTGCTTAAGAGCGCCGCCGATTAAAAATATCCCTACGGCCGTAAATACGGCATCGCTTAGCGCACAGACCGTGCAAACCGCCGCGACATGGTTTTTCGCAAGACCTTGGGAGATGACGAAGATATTCTGCGCGCCGATAGCGACGATGAGCGAGAGCATCAGCGCGGCTCCTTGCAAGAAAATTCCGATCGGCAAGGAGTTCAAGGCTGTGCCTGCCTACTTATTTTTACTTTCGCAGGCGGAGCTTTGCATCGCCGTATCGGTAGTATCGGAGCCGTCTGCCGCTGCACTTTCGGGCGCAGCGTCAGGCTCATTATCGCCCACGGAAAATTTAGGCGCGGAATTCTCGGCGCCTATGAAATTTTCACCCGCGCTAGCGCTATTTGAGGAAACGGCATTATTCGGCGCGGCAGGGCTTTGTTCGTTTAAATTTGAAGCGCCCTCTAAATTCTGCGCGTTACTTAAATCAGCGGCGCCGCTAGAATTTTGTATGGCGGAATCTTGCGTCGCACAGCAATTCTGTGCGCCTGAATTTTCACCTAAATTTTGCATGGCGGAATCCTGCGTAGAGCGGGAATTTTCCGCGCCTGAATTTTCACCTAAATTTTGTGCGGCGCAGGAATTTTGCGCATCGAAATTTTTTGAAGCAAAATTCTCATCGCGAAAGTTTTTAGCTTTAAAATTTTTGGCGCTACTCGCGCTTTTTTTAGAGCCCTTAGCGCCCTTGCGAGTCTTTGGAGCGGCTTGCTCTTCCTCAGAGCTTTGCGAAAGACCCGCTTTTTCGCGTAAAATTCTACTCAGCTCGTAGATCGAAATTTCAAACGAGCCCGGCAGCGTGGCCTCCGTGTCGCTGTAAAATCGCAAAAAATTAAAGCGGTCCTGCGCCTGCGGCGTTTTTTTGAATACAAAATTTAAAAGCTCCGTTTTGTTTCTGCCCGCGACGAAGGTTTTGGTGCCTAAATTTGCTATATCTTTATATTCGAAGCTCTCGGAATTCGCCCCGCGCACGATCGTAAAAGCATCCTCGCCGATCTGCAAATAATTTTTCGCGCCGAGTCTGAGCGCGCAAAAAAACGCGCAAAATGCCGCCACTACGGAAGCGAAAAGCGCCGCGCCGCCAAAGCCCGCGTGGTAGCAATATCCGCTAGCGAGCGCCAAAATCGTCGATCCCGCCAGCGTCATCGCTACGGGCTTTTTATTCCCTTTTACTATCATCTTCCCTGCTTAATCATCTGTCTTATATATTCGTAAATTTTAAAATTTAGTGCATCCATTACCGAGTCTTTAGAGCCCGGATTTTTGATGCTTTGGTAGTTGAGGTTCGTTACGTAGTCCTTCCACGCGCCCTTGTTCTTAACGCTTATGTAGAGGCTAATCTGCGAGTCGTAGAAGTAGTCTCTGTAATAATCGTCGTCGTCCCAAGGATCATAACCAAACGGCATCCCCCAACCTACGCCGACGCCCGTATATCTATAATACCTGCCGAAGCCCATACCGAAGCTAAATCTCGGATTATCCCACGATCTACGCGAAAAATCCGCCTTGCGAAAGTAGTTGAGATTGCCGCCGATTTGGACGTTCGCCGCGCTTTTATTTACGACCTTAAATCCGTCCGCACGCAGATGCTGGATAACTACCTGGGTTAAATTTGAATCCGTCGTCGAGGTATTGGTGAAATTTACGCTTATGAGCTTATCCTGCGGAAATTCCATAATGTGAAGTGGCTCGGAAGTGCGTACAATACCGCTATTTACGGGCACATTTTTAGAGCAACCCGTAAAAATCAAAAACGCTGAAATGACCAAAAAAAGTGAAATTTTATTTTTCAAGACAGATCCTTTCGCTTAAGATTTCAAATCCTAAATTTGAGTGATTGTAGCATAAATTTAAAATTTTAATGTCAGCAAGAAGCGATTTTTTGAATTAATCTGACGATAAATACGCGGGAGCGGAGATTTTCAAATAAAATTTTGCGCCGAGCGACCGCTAAATTTAAAGCCGTCGCTCGGTTGAAATTTCTGCGAAAAGAGGCGGAATTTTAAACCGGAGCGTTAAAATTCCATAATCTTATAGACTCACGCCGCGCGTAAGTACGCGCTTGCGATAAACCTCCGAAACTCTGCTCGCGTCGCCCACGATTAGAGCGTTCGTGCAGCATATTGCCGCGCACATCGGGACCTTGCCCTCTGCGATGCGGTTTTGGCCGTATTTATGTAGCTCTTCGTGCGAAAACGTAGGCTCCGGTCCACCCGCGCACATAGTGCACTTATCCATCGCACCTTTGATACCGAAAGCTCCGTCTCTAGGGAATTGCGGAGCGCCGAACGGACACGCGTAGAGGCAATATCCACAGCCGATACATTTATCCTTGTCGTGTAAAACGACGCCGTCGGTTCTGATATAGAAGCATTGAACTGGGCAAACCTGCGCACAAGGTGCGTCGGTGCAGTGTTGGCAAGCGATAGAGCTTGAAACCTCCTGCCCCTCTATGCCCTCGTTTAAAGTAATAACCTTGCGCCTATTGATCTGCACGGGAACCTCGTGAGCCGAGCTGCAGGCTACCTGGCAACCATAGCAAGCGATGCAACGCTCGACATCGACGTAAAATTTTAATCTTGCCGGCATTTTATCTCCTTATGCTCTTTCTAGTCTGCAAAGACCGGCGTTAAATTCCGAAATTTGCGTATTTATGTCAAAGCCGTAGTTCGTAATCGTATTTGAGCTCTCACCTCTGATATATGGCTTAGTGCCCTCAGGATAGCGCTCGCTTAGATCCTCGCCCTGGAAAATTCCCGCGAAGTTATACGGCATAACAATACGATCAGGCGTTACGGCGTGCGAATAGATGCACTTGACTTTGATCTTCGTGCCTTGCGGCGAATGGATCCACATCATCTCGCCATCTTTGATACCTTTGTCAGCGGCAAGCTTAGGGTTTACGTGCGCAAACATCTCCGGAGTAATCGCCGAAAGATACTTGCTCGTGCGCTCGATCATGCCCGCACCGCTTAAATTTACAAGCCTTAGCGAGCTTACGATAGTAGGGAAGTCCTTGCTCCAATCCTGCTTTTTCTGCTCGGAGATAAATCTCGTAAAGACGCGGAAATTTCGTTTTTGATCCGCAAAGGTCGGATATTTCTCCACTAAATCCCATCTAGGCGAGTGGATCGGTTCGCGATGCTTCGGAATTTGATCTGCAAACTGCCAAACCTTCGCTCTTGCTCTTGCGTTTCCGCAAGGGCAAATTCCAAACTCGCGGCATTTTTTAGCGATAATGCCGCTATAATCTGTGCTCCACGTAGGCCCCATCTTGGCTTTTTCATCCTCGCTTAGCGTGATGCCTAAAACCTGCTCGATATTTGCCTTGGTAATCTCCGCGTGTCCGCCTTGAATTTTAGAACCAGGAAGGGTAATGCTCTCGTCGGCTAGCTGCGAAACGCCGTCGTGCTCTAAGCCGAAGCGGTTTCTAAATCCCATACCTCCGTCGGCATAAGGTTTAGTTACGTCGTAAAGAATCGGCGTGCCCGGGTGTTGCGTATCCCAGCAAGGCCATGGAAGCCCGTAGTATTCGCCCTCGACCTCGCCGCCTATGCCGCGCAAAGTATCGGGATCAAATAGATGCCAGTTTTTCTGCTGTCTGCGAAATCTAGCTGCGGTGCGTCCGTTATTTCCAATACTTTGAGTATTGCGTGCGATCTCATCGGTAGCGTCGTCAGGCCAAACAAAATCGTCTTTGACCTGCTTAAGCTCGCCATCAACGATGCCCATCTTCATGCCGCGAACGTATTCGTCGTAAAAGCCGAATTTTTTCGCGAATAAAAACATTACGTCTTGATCCTCTTTGCTTTCAAATAGCGGCTTTATGATCCTGGTTCGCCACTGGCTGCTACGATTAGTAGCACTTAGATGACCCTCACTCTCAAACTGCGTAGCTACCGGCAGGACGTAAATTCCATCTGGTCTGTCGCTAAGAATCGCCACTTCGTTTAAGAAAGGCTCGGCTACTACGAGCATATCGATCTTATCAAGTGCCTCTTTGGTCTCTCTTATGTGGGCCATAGAGGTAATTCCCGTGCCTTGAACCCAAAGAACGCGCACGTTTCCGCTGCTTAAAACGGGTTCGTTTTTCAAAACGCCTTGCCACCATTTAGATAGCGAAAAGCCCTTTTCGTTGCGCCAGTTTATCACATCTTGCTCGATGCTCGGATCGTAGTGAAAATACTCGGTAAAATTCGTACCAGGCACTTTTTCACCCTGCTTTTCGTGCGGCTGCTTAGTAGAGACGGCAAATCTTTTAATAAACTGTTCGTAATCTACGCCCCAGCCCTTGCAGAAGTGCTTCCAAGCGTTATCGGCTAGCCCGTAATACGCAGGCAAGCTATCGGAGAGATTGCACATATCGGTAGCGCCCTGAACATTATCATGGCCTCTAAGGATGTTGCAGCCGCCGCCCGGCTTGCCCATATTGCCTAGTATGAGCTGCAAAAGAGCCAAAATTCTAGTATTTGAACTTCCGATCGAGTGCTGCGTAATGCCTAGAGCCCAGCATAAAGTAGCGGGCTTTGTGGTAGCAAACATCCTCGTAAATTCTATCAGTTCCTCTTCTTTGCAGCCGGTGACATTGGCTACCTCTTTAGGATCCCACTTCTCAGCTTCGGCCTTGATCTCATCTACAGCGTAGGTTCTGGTTTTTATTAGCTCCTTATCTTCCCAGCCGTTTTTGAAGATTAGATGCAGCATTCCGTACACAAACGCTATATCGGTTCCCGGACGAATTCTAATATACATATCGGCCTTAGCCGCAGTTCTAGTAAAATTTGGATCGACGACGACGATTTTCGCGCCGTTTCTATCGCGAGCTTGAAGAGCGTGCTTCATAGCCCCCACGGGATTTGCAACCGCGGAATTCGCACCTATAAAAAGGATCATTTTAGAATTTTTCGCCATATCGCCTACGTGATTTGTCATAGCTCCATAACCCCAAGTATTCGCCACACCGGCGACTGTTGCGCTATGTCAAATTCTGGCTACGTGGTCGTTGCTGTTCGTACCCCAAAAGGCTGCAAATTTTCTAAAATAATATGCCTGCTCGTTGCAAAATTTAGCCGAACCCAGAAATACCACACTATCTGGACCGTCCTCTTTGCGGACTTGAAGCATTTTATCGCCGATTTCATCAATGGCTTGCTCCCAACTGATGCGCTCCCACTTGCCGCCAACCTTTTTGAGCGGATATTTAAGACGCATTTTAGATTTGGTTAGATCGATCTGATCGATTCCCTTACAGCAGTGACTGCCCTGCGAGATCGGGTGATCTACTGCCATATCTTGGCGAATCCAGGTATTGGTGCTCTCATCCACTTGAGCCTCGATACCGCAGCCTACGGAACAGATCGAACATATCGTTCGCTTCATAACGGAACCTGGAAATGGGTTTTTGATCTCTTGCTCAGTAGCGGCTCTTAGCGTATTATTTTCGCCAAACGCAGCTACGCTGCTCGCTCCTAAAGCGGCGAGTTTCAAAAACGATCTCCTTCCGATCGCATTCTCACTCATGAAAATTCTCCTAGTAAGCTACTTTATAGTATTTTTTCCACGCTTCACTCTCCCAGTAAAGCACCTCTTTTTTCGGCGATTTGCCACGAACGGTATCACCGTAATCCTGCTCGCTTTTTGCTAGAGCCTGCGATGCGGCAACGCCCACGGCACCTACCGCGCCGATTTTTAGAGATTTTTTAAGAAAATCCCTGCGTTTGTTCTCCATGGTTTTCCTTTGTGAAGAAATCGCTTTAAATCTTTTATTGTAGTAACGCCTGTTACAGGATTTAAGTCTAATGAATTATAACGAAAAGGCAGTGAGATGGAAATTAAATTTTAAGTTACTTTTTAAATTTTATTTAAAATTCAAAATATAAAGTTCTAACTAAAAAACTACTCGCAAAACTAGAGTTTGCGAGTTTAAAATTTAACCAAAATTCTGCTTTTGCGTTAAGATTTCCGTTAAAAATTTTATTTATCAATCCAGATCAAAAATATCTTCCGGATTGGTAAATTTATTTTGATAGCCACCTTTTTTGATCGCTTCTTTAACGACGCTGCGATCTTTCTTTTGCGGAGCGGCAAGCGCTAAAAGCGAGCGTTCAAGCGCAAAAAAGCTTCTCATTAGTGCGCCTAATGATTTGAAAAAATCCGCCCGCACATGCCCGCACAAAAGCTCGCTAAACTCATCCACAAAGCTGTTGGTGACATTCGTAAAAAGCTCTAACGCCAGCGTTTCGCCGTCTTGCGCGCCGATGAAATTTTTAGCGCATTGCGAGTTCGCAGCATTTTTGCCATTCTGCGAGTCCGTAAAATTTTTACTATTCTGCGAACCTGCAGAATTTTTTCCATCTTGCACCGTCAAGCTCGCGCTATTTGTGGAATTTTGCTCGTTTGTCACGGAATTTTGTCCGTTTAAAACCGCGCTGTGTTTTGTAGCCGCGTCGCGAAGCAGAGTCGAATGCAGGTAAAAAATAAACCCCACATAGTCCTCGCACTCCTTGCAAAGCTCCATATTACGGCGAAATTTACTCTTTTTTAGCACGTCGATTACTGCGACACGCATACGCCCGTCGTCGCGCCCTTCGTCGTAAAAGCTCGCACTCATCGGCACGTTGGCGTATGAAAAATCAAAAAGCACGGAATTTTGCTCGCTTTTAAACGCCGCAAAGTCGAATTTCGCCAAATTTTGAAATTCCGCCTCATCACTAGGCACGATGGGCGAGCTACGTAAAAACTCCAGCTGCTCCTTCCAGCGCTTAAATTTCGCATCCGTTTCATAGAAAAAAAACGGAATTGCAAAAAATTCGTAGTAGTAGCTTCTTGCTTGAAGTAGATTCGCATCCATTACATTGCCCCTTTTCTAGCATCTTCTATCTGCTTTTTTATCATTATTTTCGCCTTGCAATCGCCGCAGCAAAAAAGCGTCTTCATCTTTTCGGGCTCGTTTGCAAAATGCGCGCCCATCATATCCGCGATCTTCATCACGGCTTTGCTCGTCGCAAATTCCTTACCGCATTCAATGCACTTAAAAAGCTCATCTTTAGCTAGCATTTTGTAATTAAAAAATCCCGGCTCAAGCTCCACGCCGCAAGGCTGAAGCTCGATCGTATCCTTTTCGGCGCAGCTTAGCACGCAGTAGTTGCACATCGTGCAAAGCGAGGCGTTAAATTTAATAGAATTGTCGCTATTGTCGGCATACAGCGCGCCGGTATTACAGGCGCCCACGCAGCTAAGGCAGAGCGTGCAGCTTGCTTCGTTTATGCTTACTTTGCCAAATTTTAGCAACTCTTCGCTTTTTACAGCGCCGAAGCTGTCCTCGCCGACCATCGCGCTTACTCGTTTTGAGAAAATTTCTTTCTTGCTAAGACCCTGCTCGTTTAAGCTAAACGCCCAGGGCTGAGAGCTTTGCGCCCACTTTAGCGCCTCTTGCAGCTCGGTTAAATTTCGCGCTAAAAATACCGCGTCCTTGCCGTAGATCGCGCGCGAAATTCCATTTATAAGCTCCGCCGCCTCGCGCGTGCCCTCGCCCACGTCCGCGCCGTAAACGATCACGCTCGAGCCGCTTTCTTGCATAGCGCTTAGCAAATTTACCTCATCTATTTGCCTGCTTCCAAAAATTCCAAACGGTAGCACGCCGCACGGAAGCTGCGCTGCGGGTGCGGACGCGATTTCGCTCTCTGCGATGAGAAGCGGAATTTTGCCTGCATAAAGCTTTACGATCTCGCCAAATACGCTTTGGGGCAGCTTGGCAAATTTTAGCGCGCCGCTAGGACAGACGCTCACGCACGCGCCGCAACCGATGCAGTCGATGTGCGAAAATACTAGCTCGCGTTTTTCGTCGTTTTTCAAAATCGCCACTGTGGGGCAAACCTCCACGCACGGCGCGCGCAGCTCATTTCGCCTGCCGTGATACTGGCAGATCGCAGGATCAAAGATCGTGGAATTCTTATAATGATAAACCGGGCTTTTGGAATTTAAAATTTCTAAAATTTCATCGTCTTTTAGTCCCAAGATCTCGTAGCAGCCGCTTTGTCGTAGCTGATAGGGCGCTGCACCGCTAATCAAGAAAAAATCCGCCTCAGTCTCAACCTCATCTCGCTCGCTTAAAATCATAACTGCAAGATCGCCAATCTCGCCGTAGACGAACTTTATCTCAGCCCTGCTTAACGCGATCACCTTAAATCCGTGCTGCCTAAGTAGCCCCACAAGCTCCTCTCGCGGCTCGTCGCAGGCGAGAATTACGTTTTTGCCGACGGGCTTTTGATAGTCGCTATCTAGCGCGCCGTCGAAGGCGATATCTTTGGCGCGATACAAAATATCTACGTTTTTAGCGATTTGTAGTGGCTCATCTGCGGAATTTTCTATATAAAAATTTATCTCGGGCGCATAAATTTGCGCTTTTAGTTTCGGCGAATTCGCAACGATAAATTCCTCATTTTTCGCCTCCTCTTCATCGCCGCAAATTTCGATATCATCGCTTAAGACGACATCCTTTAGCCCCGCGGCGTAAAATCCATGTTCTTTCATAATCTATCCTAAATTGATAATTAGGCGGGTTTTACTCTTATTTTCTAAACAGCTTTTAAATTCTGCGCTTAAAGTAAATCGAATTTAAATTAATAATTCTATAGATAAAGCAAAATCAAAGCTTTAAATGATAAAATCGCCTAAATTTTAAGGCATCGGGGTCGCAATGCAACAAATCAAACTACCCAAAATCGACAAAATCGCAAACGCGCGAGAGTTTCAAAACTGCCTCCGCCCGCAAATCATCAAAATCGCGCAAGAGCTCATCCGGCAGGAGCGCGAAAAGGCGCGGCAAGGAGGCGCGGTCGCAAGCGAAAGCGAGATCATCGCGCGCATCAAATCGCGCTACGAAAAATTTCAAAATCTAAGCCTTAAGCCGCTCATCAACGCAACCGGCGTCGTGCTGCACACAAACCTCGGCCGCAGCGTCATCAGCACCGAAATTTTAACCCGCGCGCAAAAGATCATCACCTCGTATTCAAATTTAGAATACGACCTATCCGAGGGCGCGCGCGGCAACAGATACGACTACATAGCGCTTTTGTGCAGCGAGCTCTTCGGCGCGCAGGACGCGCTCGTGGTCAATAACAACGCTGCGGCGGTATTTTTGGTGCTAAATACCTTCGCGCGCGGACGCGAAGTCGTGGTAAGCCGCGGCGAGCTCGTCGAGATCGGAGGGAGTTTTCGGGTAAGCGAAGTGATGGCAAACTCGGGCGCAAAGCTTGTGGAGATCGGCACTACAAACAAAACCAAGCTAGACGATTACGAAGAAGCGATCAATGAAAACACGGCGATCTTGATGAAGGTGCACCGCTCAAATTTTAAAATTTCGGGCTTCAGCTCGAGCGTAAGTGCTGCGGAGGTTGCGGCTTTGGCACGAAAAGCTACGCGCAAAAAAGAGGAATTTTTAGCGCTTAGAGCGGCAAGCTTTAAAAATTTAAAAAATCTTTGCGGCGGGCGGGCGGATACGGCGGGCGAAATTTTAAATTCCGCGGCGAATGGTTTAAGCTTAGCGGCAGCTTCTGCGAATACTCTAAATTTAAATAGCGGCGAGCCGTCCGAAAAGAGCGAGTATTTTTATGAAGACGGAGAGAGCGGAATTTTCGCTAAAGTTTCTAAAATTTACCCCACAAAATTTAGCATGAAAAAAGAGGAAAACTTTAACGAGATCATCGATTATTACGATCTTGGAAGCGGCTACGCGAGCGAGCTGGGATTTGGGCTAGGCAAAAGCGAGCCATCCATTTTTGAGCTTTTAAAAAGCGGCGTACGGCTGCTTAGCTTCAGCGGCGACAAGCTTTTCGGCTCCGTGCAGTGCGGCATCATCTTAGGGGATCGCGAGCTTATCGCGCGCCTGCGCAAAAACCAGCTACTGCGAATGCTGCGCGTGGATAAGATCACGCTAAGCCTGCTTGCCGAGACGATCAAGGCGTATATAAATAAAGAATTTCACCTCATCACGACGATAGATCAGATCCATCTGAGCCTGGACGAGCTGCGTGAGCGAGCGGAGCTAGTGCAATCGCGCATCGGCGCAAAATCGCAGATCGTGCCTACTACTACCTTCGTAGGCGGCGGCACGATGCCCGGCGCCTCCTACCCTAGCGTCGCGCTTGCGATCTTAGATGGCGCAGATCCACAGAGCACGCAGGCAAAATTTCGCGCTGCGGGCATAATCGGGCGGATCGAGGATGATAAATTTTTGCTCGATTTCAGATCGATTTTAAAAAGCGACTTACAAGATTTAATAAAAAAGATCGGAGAAATTTATGAATAGCGTAATCATCGGCACCGCAGGCCATATCGATCACGGAAAGACCGCGTTAATTAAGGCGCTAAACGGCTTTGAAGGAGACCGAATGCCGAGCGAAAAGCAGCGTGGCATCACGATCGATCTTAGCTTTTCGCATCTGCGCTCAGGGGATACCAACGTTGCGTTCATCGACGTTCCTGGGCATGAAAATCTAGTAAAGACGATGATTAGCGGCGCGTATGCCTTCGACGCTGCGATGCTAGTAGTCGCCGCGGACGACGGGCTAATGCCGCAAAGCAAAGAGCATATTCAAATTTTATCGCTGCTCGGGGTAAAAAGCGTGATCCTGTGTATCAGCAAGTGCGATCTTGCTGACGACGCGCGCAAGGCGGAGGTCTCGGCGCAGTGCAGGGAATACATCGGCAAATTTAAAAATTTGCAAATTTTAAACACCTTTTTTATCAGTATAAAAGATCCCGCAAGCATCGCCGAGCTGAAAAACTATCTTTTCAATATCAAGCCCGCGCAGCGTCAAGGAGGCGGCGTGGTGCACTACTACATAGACCGAGTTTTTTCGCTCAAAGGGCTTGGCACCATCGTAACGGGCAGCCTCATTAACGGCGCGATTTCAAAAGGCGAGAAGCTTTATAACTGCGATCTGGGCAAAATTTTTAACGTCAAAAGCGTGCAGATCCACGACGAGGATACGCCGCTGGCGCAGGCTCCAAACCGCGTCGCGCT
>CAURUA010000023.1:0-30701 GCA_963528045.1 uncultured Campylobacter sp.
CTAAAAATTAGCGATCTTTGCTTATTGCTAAGGAATTTATAGCGCGCGTCAAGCTCTAGTAAAACGTCGCTTGCGTAAATCGAAGCGTAGTAATTAGTAACGCCGTGAGCGCTCCAGTAGCCGAAACTGCCGCTAGGTTTGAGGCGAGATAAAATTCTACTTGCATACTCGTTTACGCGGTTGGTTAAGGTTTTATTGGAGTCTTTGCGTGCGACATAATCAACCGCTACCATCTTTGAAGTAAGCTGCTCGGTGCAACCGTAAGGATAGAGATATAGCTCGTCCGCTAGGCTAAAAGCGTTAGGCATAGCGCTGATGTGAGTATAAATTTCTTTATAGCTCGGATCGATTTTGAGCGTTACCGGCTTATCGCCATAGCTTACGTGAAATAGCTTCGAGCGCGGGAACTGGCTGATTATGTCAAATTCCACGTCGTTGCTAAATTTCTGCCCGTTTGCGTCAAGATCAAATTTAATATTTGCATCCGCAATATCAAGTGCGCTCGCGGTGAAGCTCGTATGCTTGACCTCAAGCGGTTTGAGCGTGAAATTTGCCTCACCGCCGCTTATAGCGACCGAAGGAGATGAGCTGATTTTCAAGACCGCCTTTTGCTCCTTATCAGTGGTGTTGATGAGCGTTAGCGGCACGGAAATTTCATCGCCGCGTACCATGTAGGTTAGATCTGCCGGTTTTATGATCACGTCGTCTCGAACCTTAGCTTCGACGTTTGCCGAGCCGATCGTAGCCGCCTCTCCGATAGCCATGGCGCTTAGACGGATCGTGGAGTTAAAATTTTTCGGCATCGCAAGCTCAAATTTCGCCTCGCCGTTTGCATCCGCTTTTGCGATCAGCATTTTGATAAATTTTTTCTGCTTTTTGTTTTCGACCGGGCTTAAATTCCGTTTAGCTTTCGCCATCACGCCGTCGCCGCCGAAGCTTAGCTCTTTAGCAGTAGTTTGATACACGCTAAGATCATCGTAAATGTCAAAGTACCGCAGCGCAAAATACGCGCTAACGTCAAACGCCTTAAATGCATCAAGCTCCTCTTGTGAGACGATATCTAAAATTCCAAGATCGACTGCGTAGAGCACCACTTTGGAATTTGGCTCGCTTTTTACGCTGATCTGCGCGTTTTGCCCGTTTTTGTAGCTTTTCTCGGCTAGTATTTGCACGCCAGCCTTGTGCGAGCTCGCATCTAGCGCCACCGGCACGTTTGCATAGGCTCTAAGCGGCATTGCGGCGGGTGTCGCGGCGCGCGCGATTACAGCGTTTATGTGTCCGCCGACGAAATTATCCGGCACGCTAAGCTCAAATTCCGCGCTACCGCCTTTTATGGATAGAATTTTATAGTCGTAAACCTGCTCGCCTACGAGCGAGATATTTAGCACGCCGCTTTCTACCGGAGAATTTATGACGCCTTTAATTTTATCTCCGGCTTTAACCTTGTCGCTTGCGAGTTTGATTTTAGCGCTTTGAACGTCTTTAGCGTTTACCCGTCCATAATATCCCCAGCCGCTTACATCCACACGCACGCCAGCACTTGCGCCACTTGAGTAATCGTTTGCGACGATTAGATAATTGCCGCCGTTTTGGAATTTGTACTCAAACTCGCGCGCATCGGTGCTAACGGCGCTTACGAGATTAAAGCTTTCTTGCTCGACGTATCTGTTGCCGTCATAAACGTAAATAAAATCGTCTCGGTAAATTTCAACGTCGATCTTGCCTTTGACGTCGGTTTTGGTTTTGGAATCTAGTAGCGCAAAGCCGAATTTTACGCTATCTCCGCTTGATATGAAATCTTTGTTCGCCCGAATTCCTACGATACGATCATAAGGCAGGTAGCTCAGGCTGCGATATGCGCTTACGTTTTTGCCCTCCTCGGTTACGCTGAAATTTAGTAGAATATTTATGGCGTTAGAGACATTTAAATCAGCTGCTGCCGGCGAGAGTGCAAGCTCCTTTTTGCCGGCGGAGTTTAGCGTAAATTCCGCTCTGCGAAGCTGCGTAGCGCCCTTTTTCTTTAAGCGATCGTTTAGGAACGAAAAGCCCTCGTAGCCTTTAATTTTCAGCTCTTTTTCATAGGCGTTTGCTTCCAGTGAGCCTTTCAAATCTCCAGCCGGCGCGCCTGCAAGATAGTTTGAGCTTAGCCTTAAAGTTATGATCTCATCCGCGCCGTATTCGTCTTTAGCAGTGAGAATTTCATTTTTAATGCGGTTTGGGACGAAATTTTCTACGCTGAAGCTTTTAGAAGCGATGATTTTATCCTCATAGATGAGATCCAGGCGGTAAGTGCCGCTTTTCTCACCCATCAATTCGTCGATTTTAACGCTGCCGAACTCATCGGTGTTTTGCGCGCGCGTGATGATCACAGTGCCGCTAGGATCGTAAATTTTAAATTTAATCGGCGTATTTTTTAAAGAGCTAAAATCGCGATTTTTCATCACGATCGTGCCTAAAAGCCGCTCATTCGGGCTTATCAGCTCGCTCGCGAGATAAACGAACGGACGCTTTGAAGTAATCGTTTTCTCGACGCTTGCTACGGCGTTATTAAACAGCACGAACGCATGCCCATCGCCTTTACTAATCTCGATAGAGCGCGGATTTTTAGCTAAAATTTCCATATTTTCTAATCTTAAAATTCCATCTCCGTCCGTTTTATCCTCTACGATTAGCTCGTTTTTATCACTGTAAATTTTAACCTTCGCTCTGCTTAGCTCCTCGCCATTACTAAGCCTAGAAGTATAAATTAGCGCGCCACGCTCAAGCAGCACCACTTGAGCCGTAATGTCGCTAAGATAGGCTACGCGCGAAACCTCTTGCATCTTTTCGCCCACTTTGTAAAACGCCGTGATTTTATAAATTCCATCCTCGTAGCCTTTAAAATCCATCGCGATTTTATGCTCCGCAACGGCGTTTTTAGCGCCTCCTATATCAAAGCTCTTAACCGCGATCTCGCTAGCTAGCCCACCTACACTATCTTCGTTGCTTTCAAAGTTTAAAAAATATCTAAAATTTTGCTCAGGGACTTTAGCAATCGAAATTTTAACCTCATTTACGTTTGAGCTTTTAAATGCCAACGAAGCGGATTTTGGGATGAAATTTTTCTCGTCGCTAAAGGCTACGAAAGGCAGCCTGTCGCCCATTTTTACGCTTTGTTTTATCTCGTCACGCAAGATATATGAGCTATCTCCGAAGCCCTTTAGCAGCCTAATCTCGTAGCTTTTATTCGGCATAAACTCGTCGCTTACTATATCTGCATAGTAGTAGCATGAAGGATCGTCGCTTTCGCCGCCCTCTTCATCTTCGTCGTAATAATAATATCGCGGCTGAGTGAGGCTAAATTTACTCACGCCTGCGATTCTTACGTATTTGGCAGACAGCTCGTCCATATAGTTAGGAAAGCACACTCTAGCTGCGAGCGAGCCGTCTTTTAGAGCTGCGGGGCGAATCTGCACGCCGCTTAAATTTGAAGCGTTAATGCTGTCGTTAAAAGGCTCCTCGTCCGTGCGCAGCTCCACCGGATTTTGCAGCTTTGCGCCCGCTTTTGAGGTGAGGGATTCTATTTGCAATACGACGTTTTGTGCCTTAGGATCGAAGCTGAATAAAAAATTCCGATCATCGTGCGAGCTAAGCTCGTAGGATATGTCGTTTTGGGCTAAATTCTGCGCGCGGTAAATTCTAGTCGCTTGCTGTAGCGCGTCCTTGCTAACCGCATCGTTAAATTTAATTGCCACTAACCCGGGACGTAGAAGCGCGATATGCTCGGTGCTAAAAGGCTCTGTCTCGAATTCAAAGCGCACCCCGCGCACCTCGCACGAATAATTAACCCCGGCGCTAAGCATCGGCTTTGGATAGAGCCTGATTGAGCTCTCGCTCACGCTTTCGTAGGTGCCTGTGATTTTGGGAGTGCATTTTAAGATCTGCTTTTGTGTGACACTAAATCCACTGCCGTCCACCCCGCTAATCTCGTAAGCCCCGCTAGCGTATTTGATCTCTACGCCCGCGGCAAAGCTAGCCAAAGCGCAAAATAGCGCTGCGCTTAGTAGTTTTGTCTTCATAAAATTCCTTTGCAAAAATTTTACGAAATTATATACAAATTAACCTTTTATTTTCTTTCATTTACTCTAAAATTTGCTTTAGCGAAATTTGCATTTTCGTCCAAGCAGCCAAGCTCAAAATCCCCTGCGCCGAGGTTAAGCGTAAAAGCCTCGCCGTTAGTGCGTGCAAAATATTCTCCCGTTTTAACTTTAGAATTTGCAGGCGCTAGGCTTTGCGTGGTGAAATCTCGTGCCGTGAAATTTTGCTGCGAGGAATTTCGATCCGCAAAATTTTTAGTTGTGAAATTTTGCGCCTCCGAATTTTGCTCTGTAGAATTTTGAAAGATAGAATTTTGCGATGCTAAATTCTGTGTGGCTAGATTTTCAGCTATAAAATTCCATTCTACAGAATTTTGCTTCGTAAGATTTTGTGATTTTAAATTCTGTGGCGCTAAATTTTGTCGCATAGAATTTTGTATCGCAGAATTCTGTTCTGCAAAATTTTGCTTTAAATTATCTTGCTGCGCCGCGCTAGAATGCTTGGAATCCAAATCCGTGGAATTCTCCCCCGTAAACGCAGTGGAATTTAGCACTATAAACTCCCGCGAACCGCCGCTTAGTCTGATATATACCCGCTCGCCGAAAACCGCCGTGCACTGCACCTTAAGCCGCAGCGTGCCGTCCGCGCCGGTCTCGTAGGTTTTGGCGTTGATATCGTTTAGCACGGGCTTTACGGCGGCAAATTTAGTCGCACACCGTCCCGTGCGCACCTTTTGCGGATCTACTAGTCCGTGTTTTAGTAGATAAAAAAGCTCGCTCGTGCCGTAAATTTCGCACTCCTCGTTGGGCTCAACCCCATCGATCGTAAGATCATCGGCGCTTTGCGCGCATTCCTTTTCGCGGTACGCATCGGTGCATACCCGCCTCAAGCTCACGCCCGCGGGGCGCGCAAACTCCGCCTCGCCTAGCATGGCGGATTTATCGAGGAAGGCAAACATATTAAACGCTACTTTCGCGGCACTTACACCGCCGCTAAGATCTCTAGTCTTGGAGCCGTCGAAATTTCCCAGCCAGACGCCGAGAGTAAATTTCGGCGTCAGAGCGACGGTGTAGAGATCGCGTGCATCGGCGCTCGTGCCCGTTTTAAACATCAACGGCGGCGCGTTTAGGGTGTTTTGCCACACCGAGCCGAGGTAGGAGCGCGGTGCATTTTTTAACATCTGCGTTACGATGTAAGCGCTCTGCGGGGTTAAAATTTTAGCATCGTCGCCGATCTTTACGCCCGCTATTTCGAGCTTTCGTAGCTTTCCGCCGTTTGCAAACGCGCTGTAAAGGCGAGTAAGATCCATTAGGCTCATCGAAATACTTCCCAGCGCGATACCTGCGCCGTAATAATCCTTGCTAAACTCCGCCAGATGCACGTTTGATAACATCTCATACAGCCCGTCGTCACCAAGCATCAAATTTAGCTTCACCGCAGGGATATTTAGGCTAAGACTTAGCGCGTCGGTCGCGCTCACCGCGCCCAAAAACCCCTGATTGTAGTTGCGCGGCACATAGCCCGCGAAGGTTATCGGCGCGTCGATCAGCTTTTTTGAAGGGGTGATGAGCCCGTGCTCAAGGGCTTTGGCGTAGATGAAGGGCTTGAGCGTCGAGCCTACGTTTTTTTGCGAGCGCACGCCGTCGTTTTGCCCCTCATTAGCGCTAAAATCGTGGCTGCCGACATAGGCGATCACGCTCATACTTTCGTTGTCGATCAGCACCGCGGCGCCGTTTCTAACGCCCTTATCGCGTAGAGAGAGGATCTCGCTTTTCAAAAAACCCTCAAGCGCGATCTGTATTTTCAGATCCAAGCTCGAATAAATTTTACCCTCGCTTAGGCGCGCAAGCTCCTGTGCTCGCGCAGTTTGCTCCTTGGGCTGCGAGCCCGCTTTAGAGTTTGCGGAATTTTCCTGCGTTTTAGCGTTCGGATAGGAATTTATCTGCGCCTGGGCGGCTAAAGCGGAATTTTGCGGCACCTTAGCGTTGGAAGCGGAATTTGCCCGCGATTCGGCGCTTGCAGCAGAATCCGTCTGCATTTTAGCGTCCAAAGCAGAATCTGTTTGCGCCCTAGCGCCTGAAGTAGAATTTGTCTGCGCAATAAAATTTACGCGCGGCCGCTCGCTAGAGTTTGCATCTGCCTGCGGATTTTGCGGCAAATGCGCGGTGTCTTGTCGATCGTTTAAATTTAGCTTTTTCGAATTTTGCGGGTCTTGGTGCGGATGTACGACACCGGAGGCGTTCTGCCGCTTGTTTAAATTCATATCCGCACTCGGATTTTGCGGCGAATACTCGGTTTGCCATTTATCTGAATCTGTATCTACGCTAAAACTCTGCGGCAAACGCGCAGCGCCTCGTTGCTCGTTTAAATTTAGATTTTGAGTATTTTGCGACGGATGGGCGGCATTAATTAAATCTTGCCTCTCATCCAAATTTGCGCCCTCTCGTTCATTTGGTTTTACATTTTTCGGTTCATTCGGTTTTGCGCCCGCCTGCGATTCTACGCCTTCGCGCTCGTTTAAATTTAAGCTCGTTCGTTCGTCTAAATTTAAACTCTTCGGCGCATTAGTTTTAAAATCCGCCTCTTTGGGATTCATTTCTTTTAAATCCACCCCCGCCTGCGCTTCCGCAGAGTTTGATAAATTTAGCTCAACCTTCGCCGCAACGGTAAAATTTGTTTCGGCACCAGCCGCGTCCGAAAAATTTAACTCTGCCGCCGCGGCTCGGTACGCAGACGAGCCTGCTTGCCCCGCTGCCCCGCCGGGCGCACCGTTAGAATCAAAATTTTGAGTGAAATTTGCGTCATCTTTGGCGGTAAAATTCTGCATTTTATAATTGTTAAACGCCAATAGCGCATAATGCGGCGCGTAATTGGGCGCTGCGTAGCGTCTAGGCGAAAACGGCTCCGCAAGAGCGCGCTCATACTCGCTCTGCGAGATCACGCCACCCTCTCGTAGCTGCGAAATTAGGCGGTTTTTAAGCGCGTTGATATTTGATCTGTGGTCTAGGCGGTTTTTGTTCGGGTTTTTTGGGATCACGCTAAGAAGCGCGATTTGAGCGTTGCTAAGCTCGCGCAGGTCCTTTTTGAAGTAAAAATACGCCGCGGTTTTGACCCCCTCGATGTTGCCGCCGTATGGGGCAAGGTTGAAATACATTCCTAAAATTTCATCCTTGCTGAAGTGCCACTCTAGCTGAAAGGCGTTGAAAATTTCGATGATTTTGTTCTTGTAACTACGCTGTTTGGGGCGCATCATACGCGCGACCTGCATCGTAATCGTGGAGGCTCCGACGCGCTCGACGTTGCTCTCGCTTTTTTTAGTAAAATTTTGTGTAAAATTATACGTAGCCGCGCGCAGGATCGAGGCTGGATTGACGCCGAAATGGTAGTAAAAATACCGATCTTCAAAGTAGATCGCGCTTTGTTTCAGCCGCGGCGGTATCTCGTCTGCGGCCGCGTAGAAGCGCCAAATTTGATCGTCGCTGATCTGCATATTTAAAATTTCGCCGTTTCGGTCATATAAAATTCTACTCTTCTGCTTATTTAGCATATCCAAATTTAGCGGATAAAGCGCGTCTAGGATCAAAAACAGAGCGAATGCAAATGCGCAAAATAGCGCGATTTTTAACGTAAATTTTAGAAATTTCATCGCGCAATTATATCAAAGAATTTTAATGATTTTAGGCTATAATGGCGCCTTTTTGCAAAGGAATAATCTTGGACGCTCTAGCTAAGCTCAATACCGAACAATACGCCGCCGCAACCGCTCCTGCGGGGCACAATCTAGTAATCGCAAGCGCAGGTACGGGCAAAACCAGCACCATCGTCGCGCGGATCGCCCATCTGCTAAATCTCGGCACGAGCCCTAGAAAAATTTTGCTTCTTACTTTTACGAATAAGGCCGCGAGCGAGATGATAGCGCGCTTGCAGCGGCATTTTGATAAAAAAATCACCTCCGCAATCGTCGCGGGCACCTTCCACGCCGTATCCTACGCCCTACTTCGCGAGCTCGGTAAAGGCGTGATCCTAAAGCAGCCCGCCGAGCTCAAGACGCTGCTAAAAAGCCTCGTAGAAAAGCGCAAATTTTATCACGTAAGCGACGCGCGACCCTACGGCGGGGCGTATCTTTACGACGTGTACTCGCTGTATCAAAACAAAGAGATGAGTGCGGATTTTGCGACGTGGTTTAGCAAAAACTACGAGGATCAGGCGGAATTTGCCGAAATTTATGCAGATATTTTGCGCGAGTTTGAAGAGGAAAAGGCAAAATTTAACTACGCCGATTTCAACGACGTGTTGCTAAAGATGCGCCGTGAGCTGCAAAAAGGCGCGCCGCTGCGGTTTGATGAAATTTTAGTGGACGAGTATCAGGACACGAACTCGCTGCAAGGAAGCCTCATCGATGCCTTCGCGACGAAAAGCCTTTTTTGCGTCGGCGATTTCGATCAGAGCATTTATGCCTTCAACGGCGCAAACATCGACATCATCGGCAGCTTCGGTAAGCGCTTTGCGGACGCTAAAATTTACGCGCTGAATATCAACTACCGCTCAAGCTCGGCGATTTTGGCGCTTGCAAATCGCGTCATCGCGAACAATCCGCGCCTTTACGAAAAGAAGCTGATCGTGGGCCGCGAGGGAAAATTTAGTGCGCCTAGGCTGCATGTTTACGACGATACGGCGGCGCAATACGCCCACGTAGCCGCACAGATCGCGCAAAGCGGCACTCCGCGCGAAAAGATCGCCGTCATCTTTCGCAACAATTCCAGCGCCGACGGCGTCGAGGTTGCGCTTAAGGAGCTCGGCATCGGCGCGAAGCGAAAAGGCGGCGTAAGCTTTTTTGAAAGCCGCGAAATCAAGGCCTTTACGGACATTTTCGCGATGATAATAAACCCAAAAGATATGATGGCCTTTATGAGTACGTGCGAATACGCAAGAGGCGTCGGCAGCGCGCTAAGTAAAGAGCTTTTCGACGCGCTAATCGCGCTTGGACACGGAAGCATTCACGCAGGGCTTTTGCGCCCCGACGAGAGCGTTAAAATTTTTGAAAAAAAGAGGAAAAACTACCAGCTCGGACTTTTTGACGATGTGGATATTATCGGCTCGGTATCGCGCTTTGAAACTTTGGAATTTGACGAGTTTTTTCGCTCGCATCCGGTTCTAAAACACAATAAAATCACCGAAGGAGGCGCCGTATTTTTGCACGAAATTTATAAAATTTTTAAAAAAAGCGGCTCAGCCGCGAGGTCTGCCACGCTCATCTCGCAGATCAAAAACTCTCGCCTTTTCGCGCTTGTGGCGGATTTTATCGCGACAAAGCGCGCGATGCTGAAAAACGGCAAGATAGACGATGAGCGCAAAAAGGACGAGATCTCCCGCATCTACGATAAATGCGGCATTTTAGAGCAGATCGCCGGTAAATACGCAGATCCGCAGAGCTTTTATAACTTCATAACTCTGGGCGCAAAGGAGATGAGCGAGGGCGAGGGGGTAAATCTGCTCAGCGTGCACGCAAGCAAGGGGCTCGAGTTTTGCAGCGTCTATCTCATCGATCTGGCGCAAAACCGCTTCCCGAACCTCAAGCTAATGGCGATGGGCGGCAGCTTGGAGGAGGAGCGGCGGCTCTTTTACGTGGCGGTCACCAGGGCGCGCGATGAGCTGGTGTTAAGCTACGCGAAATTTGATAAGATCAGAAAGATTAATTATGAGCCGAGCTGCTTTTTAAGGGAAGCGGGGCTGGTGAAGTAAGCAAATTTTGCTCGTCAAATTTGAAAATTTCATTTTAGCGCGAGCGGATCGGTTTGGGTAAGAATTTTACTCCTCGCGTACGCCCGGCGCGCCGCCCAGGCCTCTTTGACGGATTATTATGGCAAGAATTTCGCTGCATGATTTTTGTAAATTTTGCGATTTATAAATTTTTGCGACGCGGGCGCTACGACGCCAATATGAGCGTGATTTTGCGTAGTTAGAATTGCGAAGCGGTAGGCTCTTTTGCGAGCCAAAATTTATCGACATTTTGCCTAAATTCTAGCCCGACATACGGACTAGCGATAAAATTTTACCCCCATCCGCTATTTTAGAATTTCTCCCGAGCCTAAGGACGATTTTAATTTATAGCGGCGAAATTTTGCCCTTACTTGAAATTTTACCGAAGCTCACTGCGGGTTGCAAGATTTCGCGCTCGTCACGCTCGCACTGGGCGGCGGTAGGGCGGAATCGCGCCTAAAGCGGCATAGCGGCGCAAAATTTCCACGGCTCAGCGCAAAATCGCTCTTGATCGCAAAATACGGCGGCTTTAAACTTGCTATTTTGCGGCTCGCTAAATTCTGGAGGTGGCGGCTGGGTTTTAAACTGCTATGAAAAGCGTGACTGTTCGGAGTTTTTTTTGCGAGCTGTACGCGAGCTATGTGGCAGTGCAATCAAAGGCGGTTTAAAAATGGCGATATTTGCGGTGCGGGCGGTTGCAAAATTTCACGCCGCAAATGCGCGCTAAATTTTAAAATTTTGCTACCGCTCTGCCGTAGAGTTTTGACGCGGTAAATTCTCCGTGAAATCTCGCACGGGCCGAATTCTGCGACAGAATTCGACGGCAATAAAATTTCACCGCCCTATTTTGCTTTTTCCCTACTTTGAAATTCGCGTGTTTTATACGGCGCGGAGTTCAAATTTTATTTAATAAATTTCAAAATACCGCAAATTCCACGACGAGTTAAAATTTTAAAGCGCATCAAATTTACAGCGCTACAAATTTTAAATTTCACTACGTATTGCGCGCGCCGTAAAAAGTACGTGCCCTGCCAAATCTATTGCAGCGTGAAATTCCGAGCGGCGACAACTCGCATATTTGTTAAATAGATTTCGCATCGCGTAAAATTCCATTGCCGGTAAAGTTTGCTGCCGATCAATTTATCGCCGCATAAAATACTGTCGCGCAAATTTAACGCAGCGCAAAGCCCTTCGCCGCGTAAACTCACAGCGTATTAAACACCCTATCTCCCGCGTCTCCGAGACCCGGCACGATATATTTTTGCTCATTTAGTCTCTCGTCGATCGCCGCGGTAAAAACCTCGACCTGCGGGTAGATCTCGCTAAATTTATGAAGTCCCTCGGGCGCTGCGATGATGGAGATAAATTTGATCTTTTTAACGCCGTTTTTCAGCAGAAATTTCACCGCATCGATCGCCGTACCGCCGGTCGCAAACATCGGATCGATGATGATTGCGGTGCGCTCTGCGGCGTCTGCGGGCAGTTTGGCGTAAAAAAACTCCGCCTGCGCGGTCTTTTCGTCGCGCTGAAAACCCAAAAACCCCACGCTAGCGTCGGGCATAAGCTTAAATACGCTATCCAGCATCCCCAGCGCGGCGCGCAAAATCGGGCAGATCATGATCTTTGTAGCGAGCTTATACGCGCTGGTTTGCGCCACGGGCGTATGCACGCTCACCTCGCGCAGCGCCAGATCGCGCGTGGCTTCGAACATCATCAGGTAGCTGATCTCATCGACGAGCATGCGAAACTGAAATGGATCGGTCCCTCGATCGCGCAGGATCGTGAGCTTATGCTCGATTAGCGGGTGCTTGATCAGCCTCACGTTAGGCAGCTCGCACGCGGTTTGGTGCGTACATTTTTGGCTTTGGCTCATTTTCTCTCCTTAAATTTACTGAATTTTGCGCCCTTTGGGGCATTTTGATCGTATGTTTTAGCGCGAGCGCTCGCGTCATTTCGCTGAAATTTCGCCGATAACGGCAGCGCGATTTTAAATTTAGCTCATTTTAGCTCGCAATGCGCGCGTTACATTTAAATTTAGCTCGGCGGCTCGCTTTAAATTTAGCGCTTTTAAACGCAGTGCTTTAAATTTAGCTCGCGCGTGCCGCTTTTGATTTAGCCGCTATTTAAATAGGGCGCGCTTTCTATCGGCACCGAGCGCTACTTTTCGGCGAGCACTTGCGGCGTAAATTTCATCTGCGAAATTATCGTCTGAGGCGGCTTTAAATTTACTTAATGCTCTCGCTCGTGAGCCAAATTTTAAAATTCCAGCTGTCTTGCGCGCCGAAATTTATAATTTTCATACGCACCTGCGCTCCACAGACAAGCCGAATGTACCGAGCGCGTATCTTTTTAAATTTAGCCCGCCGCAAGCGGTTAAATTTGCCGTACCGAAGCGATCAAATTTAACCGCAAAGCCCCTACTCCTTTACCACGCGCAGGAACGAATACACGTCCTGCACCCCTGGCGCGTGCGTCGCGTACCAGATCGCGTGCTTTTCATGCTCGATGTCCGTTACTACGCCGCTAAATACCACGTCGCAGCCCACGATCGCCACGCGCACCGCAGTGCCCGAAACGTCGGTGTCGGAAAAGAGATTTTTCTTTAAATTTGTAAAAATTTCAAACGAATTGCACGGATATTCGGGCTTTTTGACGCGCAGATAGATATGCACACGCCGCACGCCTTCGGTTTGCCGAGCTAAAGCAAGTAGCGGCTCGCGCATCGCTTCGCTATCCAGAAGCCCGATGAGATAGACCTCGCCGTAGAAGCATTCGACCTCCAAATCCCAGCTGCTAAGGCCTTTGGTAAATAGAATTTTGCTTTGGATTTTAGTCTGGATAAGCTTGTCGCTAGCGACCTCGCTCACGCTGCGGCGGTCGCGCGCTACGGAGTAGATGTCGTATACGCTAAGCGCGTTGCCCGCGGGCGCCAGCGGAGCCGCGCACGAGCTAAATAGCGCCGCGCAAGAGAGCAAAAACACCGCTAAAATCGCTAGAAACAAAACCCTCAAACCCTCTCCAATCTCGTTTAATTTCTAATTATCTCAAGCCGGCTGCCGACTCCGCTTTTTAAATTTAGCCCCGCAGGCGCCGTTTTATCGCAGCTTAAAATTTTGCGCCGCGAGATTCCGCCCAAACCGCGCGCCGCAAAATTTTACAATATAAATTTTAAAATTTACGTTGTAATTCGCACGGCTTGCAGAATTTTGCGCTTTCGCCACGGCGGAATTTCGCGAGCAGTATTCGTCGCCGTAAAATTCTACGCGGCTAAATTTTCATTGCAAATTTGCCGCTGCGAATTCTACGAAGTAAAATTTCTCGCGGCGGAATTCGCTGCCGTAAAATTTTATATTTCAAAACCCGCGCCCAAAATTCCGCCCGCTCGCGGCTAATTCGTCGTAAGTCCGCCGTCTATCGCAAATATCGCGCCGCTGACCCATTTCGCCGCATCCGAAGCCAAAAACACCGCCGCCTCGCCGATGTCCTGCGCGCTGCCGATTTTGCCAAGCGGATAGATATTTTTTACCATCTGTTCAAACGCCTCGCGCCCCTGCGGGCTAAGCGCGCTTAAATTTCGCTCAAACTGCGGCGTTAGCACGCTCCCGGGCGCTATGGCGTTGACGCGTATGCCGAGTTTGCCGACCTCGAAGGCAAGCGATTTGGTGAAAGAATTTAGTGCGCCTTTGGTGATCGAATACGCCGTCGTAGTGCGCCCCACGAGCATTCGGTTCGCAAAATACGACGAGATATTTATCACGCAGCCCTTGCTAGTCGCAAGCGCGTCCAAAAGCCCCTGAGTAAGCAGATATGGCGCTTTGACGTTTAGATTTAGATGAGCGTCCAGCAGCGCTTCGTCGGTCGCCTCAAACGGTACGAATTTTCCCAACCCGGCGTTATTTACAAGGATATCTATCTTAGGAGATTGCGCTAAAATGCGCTCGCAAAGGCCTTTTATCGTTTTGCTTTGCGCCAAATCCCCCTCTATCGCGTAAGCTTTCACGCCGTAACCGCCCAATGCCTCCTGAGCGATTTTTAATTTCTCCTCGCTTCTGCCGAGCAGAATCAAATTAGCACCCTCTTCGGCGAAACACTTTGCGATGCCAAGCCCTATGCCGTCACTTCCGCCCGTAATTACGGCGGTTTTTCCCTCTAATCGTTTCATACTTTTCCTTTCAATGTGTAAATTTATGCTCTAAAAATTTGAGCGAGACTTACGGATCTTGCAAACTTCGAAATTTTGCAGGCTTTAAAATTTCGCTCACTTTAAAATTTTGCGGCGAAGCGAAGTTCCGTCGATAAAATTTTACTAACTTTAAAATTCCATCGATAAAATTTCACGACAAAATTTCATCGTAAAGCTCGCGACGGAATTTCATCGGGAATTCCATCCGTAAATTCCACCCAAACTGCGCTGCTTGGCTTACAGCACCTGTTTTACACTACTAGCCGTGATTTCAAGTAGCCTCGTAGCAAACGGAAATTTCGCCTTCGTTTCTTCAAACTCCGCACCGCTATCAATAAAGCGCGCCGTACCCTTCACCACAAAGCCGCGCCCCGCGCCGAACCTGCCTGCTAGCTCCTTCGTTGCGATGCTAAGCTCGACGTTTGGATTTGCATCCACGTTACTTTGCGTCTTTTTCATACCCGCGGCTGGGATGAGGATGCGATCACCTTTAATGACTAGATATCTGTTCCACGTATTGCTGATGTGAGCCTCGCCGTGCGCGCAGGTAGCGATACCCACGGCGCATTCATAATTTAAAATTTCTAAAAATTCCTTGCTAAACATTTTTTCTCCTTAAATTTACGTTTTAAAGCTCGCGATTTTGGCTGACAAGCCCCGCGCGCAACTGAAATTCTAACTGCCTCTGCCGCCTTTCGCTGCGGCTAAATTTTATATTTCAAAAGCGCCTCCTTGTCGGCTTTGCTTACGCGGAAGCTATCGCGGATCTTCGATATCGCCTTGTTTTGGATAAATTTAACCGCCCGTTTGCTCGCCAAAAACGCAAGCGTGATCTCGCGCTGTTTGATAAACATCTCCGCTATCGCCCACGCTGCGCCCATCTGCACGTAGTACCGCTCGTCGCTTTCGGCGGCGCAAATTTCAAAAAATTCCTCGGGCGAGATCGCGCCCATATTTCGCATAAAATAAACGTAGAAAAATCGCCGCTCAAACTCGCTCACGCCGCCCTTAGCCTGCTTTAGCAGCGCGTCCGCAAAAGCGGCATCCCTGAATTTCGGAGCGAACATATCACAAACCGCCCAATTAGGCATCGTTTTGATAAAATTGCTCGCGAGAGCGAATTTCGCCTCATCCTGCTTCAAAAGCATTATGAAAAAGCCTTTTAGCACAAACTCCTCGTGAAAAACCGGCTCGTAATTTTGCAGCTCGCGCCACGCCTCGTCCGTGCCGCCCAAAGCGGCAAAGCTTTTGCGAGCAAGTGCGCGCAGTGCGGGAGTGCGCACGCCCAAAATCTGCGGCGCGGGTATTAGGCGCTGCGAAAATTGCGCGAACTTCTCCTCGCTTAACACCCGCAGCTGCCCTAGCATCTTTTCTCGTAAATCCATAACTTTCCTTTAAATTTGATCGTAAATTTAATCGCGCGCGAGATTACGATTTTATAACGGCGCGCTAAAATTTTGCCGCACAGGACTTTTATTTAAACAGATCGCGCCGTACGCTTCAACTAATCGTCTATCGGGTCGCGCCACTTTATAAATTGCTCGCCGCACTCGCTCAAAGCCTTTTGCCTAAAAATACGCCCTGCTAAATCGTGCCGTATGGCGTCAGGCAAAGCAAGCCGTGCCGCCAAAGCCGCTTAAATAAAGCTCGGCGCGTCGTTTGAAAATAAAATCAGATCGCCGCTGTGCGTATTTTCGCTCAAAACTCGCTGCAGATCTCGCTTATCTTTTAAAACAATAGTCTTTGCGGGATCGATCCTACTTTGCAGCACCTCGGAATTTAGCTCGCCCGTAATGATCGCGAGATCAAAAATTTCATCGATCTTGGCAGCGAGCGTCTCGTTGTCCTCGCGCGTGCTCTCGACGATGCCCGGCGTGATGATGACCTTGCGCCCGCCGTAGCTTCGCATCAGCTCGTAGCTCTGCAGCATGCCGCTTAGATTGCCGTTGAAACTATCGTCGATGATGATCTTGCCGCCCGCATCGAGCCGCGCGAGCCTGTGCTCGACGGCGACGACGTGCGCGACGCGGCTTTTGATCTTATCAGTGCTAAGCCCTAAAAATCGCGCGATCTTTATGCATGCGGCGAGATTTGCGGCGTTAAATTTACCCAAAATAGGCGCAAAAAACTCATGTCTCTTCCCTTGTTCGCTACGCTCGTTTAAAATTTTACGTTCACTCAAAGCTTCTTGCGTGCCCTGCTCTTTGTCGCCGCAAATTTTATCGTCGCTAGCGGCGCGGGCGGCTTGTTCGTAAAATTCTCGCTCGCCCCGTTCGGCGCAGGATACGGAATTTGCATCGTCAAAATCGGCGCCGTAATTTTTAGAATTTTTGTCTTTTTCCGCGTATATTGCGCTGCCTGTATCTAGGCTCAAATCGCCCTGCCCTTCGCCCTCTGCGGCAGATGTGCCTACGTGCAGCGCAGAATTTTCTCTGCTCGCACTGCTTTCATTCTCGCTCAAGCTAAGGCTAAATTTTATTCCGTCCAGATCCGCGCCGCAAATTTCGAGCCCCTCGTCGTAGATCGTGACGCGCTCGTCCGCGCCTTTTTGCGTGGAGCTGTGCAAAAACGCATGCTTTAGCCGTGCGCTTGTGAGCGCTTCGAGCTTGGTTTTGCGGATGTTTTCGATACTTTTGAAATACTCGATGTGTTGCGCGCCGATCTCGCCCACGACGACGATCTGCGGCGCCAAAAACTCGGTGATCTCGGCGATATCGCCGCTTAGCCTGGCGCCTGCTTCGGCGATGTAAATCTGCGTATCTGCGGGTAGCGCCTCGTTTACGTCGCGCACGAGCCCTGCTAGCGTGTTTACCGAGCGCGGCGTCTTGTAGCAGCGAAAGTCACTTTTTAAAATTTGATACAAGAAGTTTTTAATGCTCGTCTTGCCGTAGCTCGCGGTGATCTGAATGATCGTAAGGGAGGGCATAGAGGCTAGTTTTTTGCGCGCAGCAGCCTTAAATTTCGCAGCCTGCGCCCGCTCATAAGCAAAACTCGCCACAAGGCCCGCGCCAAGCGGTAAAAATATCGGCAAAATCGGGCCCCCCGCGGCATAAAACGCGGCATTAAAGCTAAACACACAAATCGCCAAAATCGCAAAAAATCGCTTCACGCGCGGCGTAAAGACGAGCTTTTTATCAAGCCCCCTTTGCCAAAAATAAAGCGCTAGCGCATAGGCTGCGACGATTAGAATTTTAGCGGCGTGCAAGGCATAGAGGGACACGGCGCCAAATTTAGCCGCACAGAGGCCCGCCGCGATCTCGCAGCCGAAATACGCCGCTAGCGGCAAAATCAAAAAATAGAGGTGCCACGCGGGCTTGGTAAAGTGAAAGATGATGCGCGCGGGCTTGTATGAAAACCACTGCAGGCAGGTGATCAGATAAAAGCCCAGCAGCAGGACGAATGCCGCGTGCGCGATCAAAAATATTATATTCATCTTTTAAAATTCCTTTTTATAAGTTTAGGCGCCTGCTTTGCGAGCTTGTGCGGGCAAAACGCGGCGAGCTCGAGCCAATCGACATTCGGCGTCATTTGCAAATTTTACGAATTCCCTCTTTGCAAATTCTATTTTTGTAAACTTGCGCGCTCGTAAATTCACGCCCTCGCGAAAGCTGCACGAGCCGCGCTAGATAAATTTACTGCCGCCGCGCCGCCCCTGTTTTCGATACCGCGCAGCATCCATCTCTCGCGACCTGAAATTTTTCGCACGCTGCGTATCTTGCGATATAGCGCCCTATCTCGCGCGATGATTTGCATTATTTACGGTACATAGACCTTATGTCGCGACGAATACATGACGTGGTTATGCGACTAAATTTAATTGCTCGATTTGCGGCGCACACGCGGTTTTGTCGTCTATTGTACGGCTGCCGCAACCGCGAGCGCAGAGCGGAAACGACCCGCTACAGCGTAAAATTTTAAAATTTAACGCGGCACGCTGCAATTTGAGCTTTGCGTTTTATACTACACGCCCAAAGAGCTTATTTTACGCCGCTAAATTTTAAATATGTGCTGCGTGCTCGCGACTTTGTAATCTAAATTTACGCTTCGGTTTGGGGTCTTTGGCGCAAACAGATTGTAAAATTTTAAAACGCGGGCGAACTGCACTAAAGCGCCGCATTGAAATGCTTTTTAAAATGCACTAGCTGCCACCCCGCTTTTCGCGCGATCTGTTTTTTGCATCTAAAGCGCGATTTTCGCGGTGCGCCGCTAAAATTTCGCGGCTAAATTTTAAAATTTACACCAAATCACGTTTTGTTTTAAATTTAGCGCGGCGCCGAATCTTTAAATTTAGCTGCTGCCAAGCTCCTTTTCAATCTGCTCGCCGATAAATTCCGCGCTCTGCAAAAAGAAAAAGTGATCCCCTGCCAGTGGATAAAATTTGCTATTTTTAACGAGCGAGTGGATCAGCTCGCCGCTTTTTAGGCTAGTGGCGCGATCGTCCTTGCCCCAAAAAATGAGCGCATTTTGCGGGCTTAGCGCGGAAAAAATATCGCGAAAGTCCTCATTTACGACATTTTTTAGCGTCTCATACATCGTCTTGCTCATACCTGCGGCATCCTTGCTCGCAAACGCGCGCCAAAGCCCTGCCAATCCAAGTCTTTTTAAAATTTTAAAAATCGCGATTTTGGCGCGCACGGCAAAGGGCTTGGGCTCGATGATACCGGCGCTGCTTAGCAGTATGAGATTGCGCGGAGCTAGCAATGCAGCGATCTTGCCGCCGAAGCTGTGCCCCATGATCGCCGCGGGTTGCTTGCCGAAGGCTGCGATAAAGGCGCGCATAATCTCCGCGTAATCCTCGCTGCCAAGGGCACGCACGGGCTGCGAGCTGGCGCCAAATCCCGGCAGATCGACGCACACTATCGCGTAACGGCGGAATTTATCCGAAAAAACCCTAGACATAAGCGCTTTGTTTGCGCCCCAGCCGTGCAGCACCAAAATATATTCGGCACGCTGCAAGTTTGAAATTTCGTAGCTGATTTTGTAGCTCTCGCCGCCGCAGATGAGCTCCTTACTCGCCACCGCCGCTCCTTTTGGCGTAAACGGCCTTGAGTAGCTCGACTGCTTTTTCGAGCCGCTCAAACTCGCTCATACTGATCATCACGGCTTCAAATTTGTTATTTTTGACGATCAGGGCTTTTTTAATCTCTTGGTTTTTGATCTTGTTTAAAACGGTGCTGAAATTGCGCACGATCTCGGTAGCGGTGTAAATTTCATCTTGATTTATCATGGCTTGACCTTTGGGGTAAAATTTTACGCAAAATTTAGCGTAAAATTTTAAACGATTGGCTACTTATTAGCGGTGATTTTGGTGATCAGCTCGTAGCTTACAGGGATCTGCCTCATCGGTGGCAGCGACGAAGCAAGGGCTGCTAAGACCTCGGAGAAATCGTCAAATAGGTAGTTTGCGAGGCTGCCCGGATTTGGATTTATCTCGTTTAAATAAATTTCGCCCTCTTTTTCAAAAAAATCGCAGCGAATGAGCGCGCCATCGAATGATCCTGCGTTATAAAGCCGTGTAAAGGCGTCTTTCATCTTGCCCTCTAACAAAGCGCCAGGACGAGCGGGCTCGATCGCGCCACTACGCGAAAAATCCAAATATTTACGATCGAAATTTAAATAGCCCTCCTTTTTCGGCTCTTCGATGTTTGAAAATACGATTTTGCCGTCTATTTTAGCGCCTGCGAGATTGAATTCCTTTACGTTTTCCCAGTATGGCTCTACGATCGCGCTGTCGTCTAGCTCAAAAGCCTGATCTAGCGCGTAGCTAAACTCGCTTTCGTTCTTGGCTATCGAAATTCCGATGCTAGAGCCCAAATGAGCGGGCTTAACGATGATCGGAAAATTAAAATTAGGCAGACTAGTACGATTTACGATCTCATACGGCAGGGTTTTTACATTTGCGATTGTGGCTAGGTGCTTGGTTAAAATTTTATTATAGCTTAGCACGCTAGCTTCTATGCGAGGTCCGATATAAGGGATGCCAAAAAACTCAAATAGCGCTGCCATTTTGCCATCCTCGCCATCGCAGCCGTGGATTAGATTGATATATGTGCCGACTTCTAGCATGCTTTTGCTAAACATTCCACTCTCAAAAAATCCGCCTGCACCGATACTAAGCTCTTTTGCTTTAGCATAGCCGCCCTGCTTAAAATACGCCGCGCGCATATTTTTATCCTCAATGCGGTAAAATTTACGATTTCTATCGCAAAATACAAACTCCAAGTCCCAGCCTTTTAGGGCATTTTTAACAGCAATTGCCGAGATGATACTTACTTCGTGCTCGTAGCTTTGAGCTCCAAAAACTATACCAAATTTCATTGTTTTCCTTCAAATTTTATTTTCTACGCTAATTTTTTTAACGCCTCTTTGACAAGATCTGACGTATTCGTGCTGCTGCATCCTGCTAAGATTTGATTGATCTTATCGCGCTTAAATCCAAGGCTTTGTAGCGCGGACGCCGCTTCGTTTTTATAAGTCTCGCTAGGACCGAATTCCATTAGCTTCGCATCGCCCAGTTCGGCAATGATCCGTCTAGCGGTCTTTAGGCCGATGCCCGGAACTGAAGTTAGCGTCGCAGCATCCCCCGTAGCTACGCAACGCGCGAAATCCTGCGGAGCGAGCGTCGAACAAACCGCCATCGCCGTGCTTGCACCTACGCCACTAAGCTTGATTAGGGTTTCAAACATCCTTTTTTCACTCTCGTCTAAAAACCCATACAGCAAATCGGCATCCTCGCGCAGAATTTGTACGCACGCAAGCTCGGTCAGCTTGCCCTGCGTGAGCTTCGCGGAGGTATTTAATGACAATGAAAGAGCGTAGCTCACGCCGCTAGCGCATTTAATGACGCAAGCAGTGGGCTCCTTGCGCGTGATAATTCCTTCGATCGCCGCTATCATCTAAGAGCCTTTAAAATTTCGTTTATGCTCTCATTAAGCGCTAAATTTAGGGCATTATAAATGCTTTGCGAGCTAGGATCAGGCACGAAAACGCGCTTAGTGACGATACCGGATTTTATGCTTTCTAAAGAATTTAAAATTTCATATCCCATCGTGACGGTTGCTTGATCGTTATTGACCTGAAGCGCTACGATACTGGTTTTTAGGCGCAAATCCCGCTCTTTTGGCACGAAGATCGGATTTAGCGAGCAGGTGGAAAATGCCGCATCAAGCAGCGCCTTATATACCATCTCGCTAGGCATCGTGATAAATTTGGCGTCGCTTGCGAACCGCGTTCGGTTTCTAAAATCCACTATTAAAATATCCCGCCTATCTACAAGATCGGTCGCTGTGATGGTGTCGATAAAGATATTTTTGCGCGCACCGCTAGGATTTACGCAGCGCTTTTGATCATAACGTAGCTCGTAGTAAGTGTATGGCTTAGCCTGCTTGGCTAAGCAGCCACCTAAAAATATCGCCGCCAGCGTCGCAGCAAGCGTAAACTTTATAAAATTTTTCATCTTTATTCCTTTTTATCGTCGCGATCCGCGCCTTTAGAAGTGTCTTTGAAAAAGAAATCGTAAGGATTGTCCTCTAGCCTAAACATCGCGCCTTGGAATTCTCTAAGCGATTTTTTTAGCTCGCGAAGAGTATTTTTTGCCTCCTCAAGCGTAGGATCCAAGATCGCTTTTAGATTGTACTCGCCGCGATCGATACGCTTAGTGATGATGCCTGCGGTTTTATCCAGTGAATTCGATAGATTGGCAGCACTCACGGCAAAGGCATTTAGGTTATCTAACAGCGCGTCTAGCTCCTTCTCGCGCTCGTTTAAATTTGCTATGAGAGTATTTACGTTAGCAAGCAGTGCGTCTAGGCTTTGGAATTTTTTCTCATCACTTAGCTCAGCGCTAAATTTATCCATCGAAGATAGAATTCTATCCACTTTATCGGTATTTTGCTTAGACAACAGCCCATTAATTTTAAAGATCATCTCACTCACGCTATCGGTGATGACTTCGGCTTTGGAGCCGATTTTATCAAGAAGCGTTTTATCCAGCGCAATTATCGGCTTTTTATCATTCGGTGGAAAAAGCTTGCCACTTCCTTTCGTGATATTTATAAACGCGATTCCGCTGATGCCTTGAGATTCTACCTTGGCGACGCTATCTTGCGAGATCGGTAGCTTGCTTTTTACCGAAATTTCAATCTCAATAATCGCATTTTCGATATCGGCAAAGTCGATACTTTTGATGATGCCCGCATTTACGCCGATAAATTTAACCTCGGAATTCTCCTTAATGCCTACGGGAAGCTCTTTTGTGTGGATATAGTAGGAGCGGTAGCTTTCGCTGCGGTCGGTCTTAGTAAGCATCCACCACATAAATGCCGTAAGAGCCGCGACGCAGATCATAACAAATGCGCCTACTATCGTGTATGAAGTTCTATTTTCCAATCTTTTCTCCTAATTTCAGAGCGTAAAATTTAAGCCCTGCGATATGCCTTAAAATAGCCATTTGGGCTTAAATTTTTAAAACTTAGCACTTTCTCAAATAGCCGCAAAATTTGCAGAATCATCTGAGTTTAAATTTTAAAGCTTAGCGTGCATTTTGAAATTTCAAAATATCGTCGCGCCGTATTTTAGCGTAAAATTTTATCGCCCCGGTTTAATTTAGCGCCGTTTGCTTGTTAAAATTTTAAAATTTATGCACTATCCAATAAATGCACCTAAATGCGCCCTTAAATACGACCCGCCTAAATTTTAAAATTTCGATTGAGCCGCTAAGGTCTAAATTTTAAAATTTAAACCCTGCGGAGCCCGGAATTCCTCGCTAGGTTTAAAATTTAAAATTTTCCCGCCGCTATTTTAAAATTTCAGCTCCTATCTATCTAAATTTTACCTGCCGCGATCTGTATTTTGGCTAGATAAATTTCAAAGCTCAATCCCTTTGCCTCATCTTAAATAGCTCTTCAAGCGGGTTATTCTTTAGGCTTGAAATTTCTTTGATGCTTCCTTCAAAAGCGATTTTTTGATTATCCACGATCAAAAATCGATCCAAAATGTCAAAGATACTATCCACGTCGTGCGTCACCATCACGACCGTGACGCCAAGGCTATCTCTAAGCTCGCAAACAAGCCTATCAAGGGCTCTGGCGCTGAGCGGATCAAGCCCCGAGTTTGGCTCGTCCAAAAATAAAATTTCAGGGCTAAGTGCTAGCGCGCGAGCCAGCGCTACACGCTTTTTCATGCCGCCGCTAAGCTCGTTTGGCCTAAGCGCGGCGGCTTCCTTCTTAAGCCCCACCTTTTGGATCCAAAACATCGATAGCTCATCTATCTCGCGCTCGCTAAATTTAGAGTATTCGCGTAGCAGCACGCCTACGTTTTCGAGCACGCTCATCGAGCTGTAAAGCGCACCGAACTGAAACATCACGCCGCATTTTAGGCGGATCTCGTTTTGCTCCGCCTCGCTCGCGCGCCAAATGTCGCGCCCGAAAATTTTAATCTCGCCGCTTTGCGGATGTTTTAAAAATATGAGCGTTTTCATCAATGTCGTTTTGCCGCTTCCGCTGCCGCCTAGGAAGCCGTAAATTTCGCCCCTTTTGATGCCAAAACTCACGCAATCGTGCATAATGCGCGATCCGTACGCGGTAGTAACGTCGCGCGCGACTATGATTTTAGCGCTTTCGCTAGACTGCGCTTGCTCGCTCATAGCCCTATTTCCGAAAACAAAACCGCAAATACCGCGTCGATCGCGATGACCCAAAATATCGCATTTACGACGCTGATCGTGGTGTATTCGCCGATGCTTTGGGTATTTCCTTTGACCTCGAAACCCCGCATGCAGCCGATGATAGCAATGAATGCCCCGAAAAACGGCGCTTTAATCACACCTACTAAAAAATGCCTAAGCTCTACAGAAGCCTTAAATCTATCCAAATAATCGCTAAAGGCTATGTCTAAATACGCGTCACACACGATCATCTGAGCCAAAATACTTACCGAATCTGCGATAAAAATGACTAGCGGCATGATTAGTACCATCGCGATAATGCGCGGCATCGCAAGAAAATAAAACGGATCAAAGCCCATCGTCCTCATCGCATCGATCTCTTCGGTGATCTTCATCACGCCGATCTGCGCCGTAAAACTCGAAGCCGAACGACCTGCGATAACAATAGCAGCGATTAGAGGCGCTACTTCACGGAGCGTCAAAGCACCCATTATATCGATGATATAGATGCTGGCGCCAAATTTAGAAAGCATATCCGAGCCGATGTAAGCAAGCACGATACCAATTAAAAATGCCGTCAATGAGACGATGAAAAGCGCGTCTATGCCGCTATCTTTGATGAAATTTACGGTTTCTTTGAAACGGAATTTCATCGGATGAATTACAAAAGCCGCGAGTTTGGAGAAAAACTCGCCTAAAAAGCTTGCAAGGCTTAGCAAGCCTAGAATTCCAAGATGACAATAAAGTCCGATCTGCGCTAAAAAATTGAGCCTACGAGATTCTGGTACATAGCTAAAATCGATCGTTTTATCATCCATAAAGCTTAGAATTTTGGCAGCTTTGCTGCTATCCTCCACAAGGCTAACCCGCTTGCCGGCAAGGGCGTTTTTGATCATTAGCGCCATGAAATAATCTAGATTTGAAATTTCGCTTAAGCTTAGCTCCAGCTCGTTTAGATTTTTTACCGCTTTTTTTAGTGCAAGTAGCTGCGAGCGCGAGCTTTTGTAGTTCCACTGCCCGCGTAGCGATAGGGTATTTTTCCCGCCCGAGCTTTCGAGCGAAAAGGCTAAATTCCGCAAAAATTTCTCTCCAAAATCAAAAAATAGGAGAAATTATAATATAATCAACCTTGGCATTTTATAAAATTTAATGGAGATTTATGCTCAGAGGCTTTTTTACAAATAGCGCAGGCACGCTGGTTTCGCGAGTTTTGGGTTTCGTGCGCGACCTGCTTACCGCATCGGTTTTGGGCGCGGGGGTTTACAGCGATCTGTTTTTCGTAGCGTTTAAACTGCCCAATCTTTTCCGCAGACTATTCGGCGAGGGAGCTTTTACGCAGGCGTTTTTGCCTAGCTTTACCGCCGCGCGTAAAAAAGGAATTTTTGCCGCAGCGGTGCTTATTAAATTTAGCATTTTCATCGCGCTTTTAACGGCGCTCGTGCTGCTCGCCGCGCCCGTTTTTACCAAAGTTTTGGCATACGGATTTAGCGCCGAGCAGATCGGTCTTGCGGTGCCGTACGTGCGGATAAATTTTTTCTACCTCACATTTATCTTCGTCGTTACGCTCTTTGCTTCGCTGCTTCAGTATCGCGACCACTTCGCTACGACGGCGTTTTCGACCGCACTTTTAAATTTAGCGATGATCGCGGCGCTTCTGCTAGCTCGCGGTAAGGACGGCGCCACGGCAGTGCTTTATCTTAGCTTCGGCGTCGTAGCGGGCGGGCTTTTACAGCTTGCGGTGCACGTTTATGCGCTGAAGTTTACCGGCATGTTGCGCGTCTTAACGGGCGGCTTTGCGCGGCTTGCGCGAGGCGATAAAGCACAAACGCAGGGCTTTTATAAAAATTTTTTCGCGGGCGTGCTCGGTGCGTCGGCGCTTCAGCTAAGCTCGTTTATAGATACCTTCTTTGCGAGCTTCCTTGCTAGCGGCAGTATCAGTTATCTCTACTACGCCAACCGCATATTTCAGCTGCCGCTCGCGCTTTTTGCGATCGCGCTTAGTACGGCGATCTTTCCGCGCATGAGCAAATTCGTAAAAGCTCGCGACGATGCGCAGGCTCTGGCGCTCGTCGAGCGCGGATTTTACTTCCTTTTGGCGCTACTCGGGCTTTCCGCGATAGGCGGCGTGATGCTACGAAACGAGATCACGCAGCTGCTATTTGAGCGCGGAGAATTTACCCGCCAAAATTCTATCGAATGCGCCGCGGTTCTTGGCGCGTATATGGTAGGGCTCGTGCCGTTTGGGCTGTCTAGGATTTTTTCGCACTGGCTGTATGCGAATATGAAGCAGAAGCTAAGCGCGAAAATTTCGATCTGGTGCGTCTTTATAAACGTCGCTTTGTGTGCGCTGTTTTTTAAACCCTTCGGTGCGGTGGGACTTGCGTTTGCAAGCACGATAACGGGGGCGTTTCTGCTCGGCTTCAACCTCTATTTTTTTGGATTTAATAACTTTTTGGCTATAATCCGCGCAAAAAAAATTATTGCGATCGCGGCGCTTTGTGCGTGCGAAGCGGCGATTTTATACATTTTAAAAGGCTTGTATTATGGTAATTTATGATAGTTTGAGCAAAAAGAAGCTCCCTTTTAAGCCCATTAGCGAGGGGCTGGCGCGCATTTACGCCTGCGGTCCGACCGTTTATGACGACGCGCATTTAGGGCACGCAAAAAGCGCCGTGAGCTTCGATCTACTGCGCCGCGTGCTGCAAGCGGAGGGCTATGAGGTTAAATTTGCGCGAAATTTCACCGACATCGACGATAAAATTTTAAAAAAGATGGCGCAGAGCGGCAAAAGCCTGGAGGAGATCACAGAGTTTTATACCCGTAGATATTTGCAGGATATGAGCGCGCTAAACGTCGCGGACGCGAGCATTTCGCCCAAGGCGACCGAAAATATCGCCGCGATCTGCGAGCTCATATCCTCGCTTCTTCAAAAAAGCTTTGCCTACGAGATCGCCGGTGACGGTATCTACTTCGACACGCGCAAGGACGGGGATTATCTAAGTCTTAGCGGCAAAAAAGAGGACGCTAGTAAAAACATCGCCCGCGTTGCCTCAAACGATGCCAAGCACGACGAGAAGGACTTCGTGCTGTGGAAATTTGACGAGAATTGGTTTGATAGCCCGTTTGGCAAAGGGCGCCCGGGCTGGCACAGCGAGTGCGTCGCGATGATTTTGGCGCACCTTGATAGCGGCGATCCGAAATTTTGCATCGACATTCACGCAGGCGGCGCCGATCTGCTCTTCCCGCATCACGAAAACGAAGCCGCGCAATGCCGCTGCGCCCGCCATAGAGCGCTAAGCAAATACTGGCTTCACAACGGCTTCGTGCAAGTAAATAACGAAAAGATGAGCAAGAGCCTTGGCAACTCGTTTTTTGTAGGAGATGCCCTAAAAATCGCACCGGGCGAGGCGCTGAGATTTTATCTCTTAAGCTCGCATTACAGGGCAAATTTTAATTATTCGGTGACCGACCTGCTTGCGAGCAAAAAGAGGCTCGATAAAATTTACCGCCTTAAAAAGCGCGTCCGCGATGTTTTAGCTCCCGCTGCAGGGCAAAATTTAGCTTCGAACGAATCTCAAAATTTAAGCTCAAACGCGGCGCCGAATTCCAAACCTAAAAATTCCACGCCCGAGCTGCCTGCTGCGGAGGCTAAATTTAGATCGGAGATGATGGAGTTTTTAAGCGATGATCTCAACACCTCAGGCGCGCTTGCGGTGCTAGGTAACTTCGTAGCAGGCGCGAACGAAGCGCTAGATCGCGCGCCGAAAGATAAGGCGCTAAAGGCGCAGATCGCCGCAAATTTGGAGTTTGCAAAGCAGACGCTCGGAATTTTATATGAGGATGAGACCGAATACTTTCGCTTCGGCGTGAGCGAGCAGCAAAGGGCGCAGATCGAGGATCTGATAAAACAGCGCGCGCAGGCGAAGGCGGAAAAGGACTTTGCGAGCGCGGACGCCATCAGGGCGCGCCTTACGGATATGAAGATCGAAGTGATGGATACGCCTAGCGGCACCATTTGGGAGGTCGCAGCGGAGTAAAACGTAAAATTTTACGCTAAATTTTGTGATTTTTTACGATACAAAGCGTAAATCCGAACGCTAATCTGCGCGTAAATTTCAGTGCGATTTTTATTTGCGGCATCGCAATACGGCGGCGCGGTTTTGTTCAGTGATACGGTGCAGGAGCGATGTGTGGCGTGACGCGGCGATAGAAGCGCGAGGCGGACCGCGATTTTTATTCGGCGGCGCAGCTGATACGGCGGCGCGATATAGTACGGTACAGCGGTAGCATTACGGCTCGTCTGTGCGTAAATTTTAGTGCGATTTTATGGCAATTGGCGATGCAAAGTTGCGATGCAGCGCAGTGAAAGTAGCACTGCGGTAGCCTGTGCGTAAATTTTAACGCGACTAGGTGCAGTGGAACATGCTGTGGCGACGTGCAAATTTTGGCGCGATTTTTATAGCGATATTGTACGCGGGTGCACGTAGCGATGAAAGTCACGATTTCATTTGGCGATACGGCTGATGCAGCGGCAAAACCACAAGGTAAACTGCGATTTTATAGGTAGTGTTGTGGTGCGAAAGAGCAATGCAGCGCAGAGATGCGAAGCCGCAATAAACGCGATGTATATTACGATACGGCGCTTTGTAGCGTTTTTATGGCGCCTCAAAGCATTTAACGCTTATAGCGTGCGAAAGTGTTTAGAAATCGCGATGAATAAAAACTCGCTCGCTTTAAGCGCTTAACGCTTTAAAAGCGGCAAACAAAAAAGCTAAATCTCGGCATCGTTCGTGCGTATGTGGGCGGATAGATTTAGTGAGTTTGCGAAGCGCAAATTAGTCCCGCGCCGCGCCATAAATTTTGTGCTGTCTCGCGGCCGAAATTCTAAAATTTAAGGAATTTTAAAATTTCAGAATTTTTGAGATTTTAAATTTTAAAATTTCAATAATTTTGGGATTTCATAAATTTCAGAAATTTTGGGATTTTAAATTTTAAAAATTTTATAAAAAAGGATTGTATTTGAACGGTTTTAAAACTTTACTATCGCGCTTTAAACCCTATTTTAGGGATTACAAGCCGCAGTTTGCATTGGCGATTTTGGGTATGGTGATGACGAGCGTGGCGACTGCTGCGAGCGCGAAGCTGGTCGAACCCGTTTTAAATAAAATTTTCGTCGAAAAAAACGAGCCGTATCTCTATACGCTTCCGATCGCGATCATCATGGTTTTCGCGATGAAAAGCGGCGGCGCGTTTATGCAAAACTACTTCACCGCCTTCATCGGTCAAGACACGGTGCGCCGCTTCCGCGACAGGCTCGTCGCAAGCCTCGTGCGGCTGGACGTGGATTTCTTCAACCGCTTCCGCACGGGCGAACTCATCAGCCGCACGATCAACGACATCGAGCGTATCCGCGTCGTGGTTTCAAACATGATCCCCGATTTTTTCACGCAGATCATTACGATTTTGGGCCTCTTGGGCGTCGTGATCTATCAGAGTCCAAAGCTTTCGTTTTTTGCGCTCGTAGTCTTTCCGTGCGCGATATATCCGCTCTCGCGCCTTGCAAAGCGGATGAAAAAAATTTCGCGCGAGTCTCAAGAGAAAACATCCGATATCTCCTCGGCGCTCAGTCAAATTTACTCCAACATCGAAATCGTCAAGGCAAGCAACGCCGAGAGCTTTGAAGTGGAGAAATTTAACGCCGAAAACAAGAAATTTTTCGGTCTAAATTTAAAGGCGGTCGTAACGACGTGTCTGGTAAGCCCGATCATGGAGATGCTAGGCGCAGTGGGCATCGCCGTAGTGATCATCGTCGGAGGCCAGGAGGTCATTGCGGACCAAATGAGCATCGGCAGCTTTTTTAGCTTCCTTACGGCGCTTTTTATGGTCTACACCCCGATAAAAAAGGTCTCCTCGCTATACAACAACATGCAAGACGCCATCGCAGCGAGCGAGCGGACGTTTGAGCTCATAGATTTGGAGCCTACGATCGTCGGAGGCGGCAAGCAGATGGGCGAGATAGGCTCGGTGAGCTTTTGCGACGTATCGCTAAACTACGGCGACAAGGCGGCGCTGAAAGATATAAGCTTCAGCGTCAAAAAGGGCAAAATTTTAGCGCTCGTCGGAAACAGCGGCGGCGGCAAAAGCTCGGTCGTGAACCTGCTGATGCGCTTTTACGATGCAAGCAGCGGTAAAATTTTATTCAACGGCAACGACGAAATCGGCGAGTTTAGCATCCCTAGCCTGCGCGAAAACATCGGCCTGGTAAGCCAGCGCGTCTATATTTTCAACGACACGATCGCGCAAAACGTAAGCTACGGCGCGGAATTTAACGAGCAGCGCGTCATAGAGGCGCTGAAGCTCGCCAACGCCTATGAGTTCGTAAGCTCGATGAGGGATGGAATTTACACCGTGCTTAGCGAGTTCGGCGCAAATCTTAGCGGCGGACAGCGCCAGCGTATCGCCATCGCGCGCGCGCTGTATAAGGACCCGCAAATTTTAATATTCGACGAGGCGACTTCGGCGCTGGATAACGCAAGCGAAAAGGAGATCTCAAACGTCATCGAAAAGATCAAACAAAGCAAAATCGTCTTTGTAATCGCGCATCGCCTCTCTACGATCGAGCGCGCCGACAGTATCGCCGTGATGAAAAACGGTCGAATACTTGCTATCGGCACCGACGCGAAGCTGACGGGCGAATGCGAGGAGTATCGCAGCCTAAAGGGGATTATGCAAAACAGCTAGAGCTTTAAAATTCTGCGCCTTTTGCGCCCCGGTTTTGCTCTACGAAATTTTAAAATTTTATCTTTGAAGCAAACCGCATAAGTTTATCCGCAAAGATTGAAATTTTACTTTGAAATTTAGCCGCGCGGATCGCTGCTTCGGCTGCAGGGCTTTTCAATAAAACTCGTCTCTTTGATGCTACGAGGCACGACTACTAGAGTTTTAACGTTTGGATAAAATTTATCTTAAAATTTTAGCGCTTCATTGCAGGCTGCCTCTAAATTTAAAGGCTCGCGC
>CAURUA010000024.1:0-29177 GCA_963528045.1 uncultured Campylobacter sp.
AACTTATCTATGAAACCCCATTTATTGTCTTTTTTGGCTTTAGCCAAGCCTTTATGAAAGTTAAAGTACCATATATCATCATTTTCATAAATACAAGGGGCAATCTCTTTGCCAGTTTTATCTATAAAACCGTATTTCGAATCCTTTTTAACTTTAGCTAGACCTTCATTAAAATCACAAATATAATAATAAATACAAGGAACTATCTCTTTGCCGGTTTTATCTATAAAACCGCATTTTGAATCCTTTCCAACTTTGGCTAGACCTTCACTAAAAGCATAAGCCCAATCATAGATACAAGGAGTAACTTCTTTGCTGGTTTTATCTATAAAACCCCATTTTGAATCCTTTTCAACCCGAGCTAAACCTTCCTTAAAATTATCAGTCCAATCATAAATACAAGGGACAATCTCTTTGCCAAACTTATCTATGAAACCCCATTTATTGTCTTTTTTGGCTTTAGCCAAGCCTTTATTAAAGTACCATGTATCATTTTCATAAACATAAGGAGTAACTTCTTTGCCGGTTTTATCTATAAAGCCATATTTACCGTCTTTTTTGACACAGACTAGGTCCTCGTGAAAATATTTAATATCATCAGTAGAAGGAATAATCTCCTCTCCTTTTTGATTTATAACACTCCATTTTCCACCTTTTTTTACTCTAAACAAAATCATCTCAATCCTCCGTTTTAAATTTTGATTTCTGCGTAAGCCGCTTTTAGTTTTTCAAAAAGCGGGGCGAACGAAACGCCGTTTACGCGGACGTTTGCGATCGTCGTGATGAAATTCGTATCGCGCTGCCACCGCGGTACGAGATGATAGTGCACGTGCTCGGCTATGCCCGCACCCGCGGCGGCGCCGAGGTTCATGCCGATATTTACGCCGTTTGCGCCTAGAGTGCGCTTTAAAATCCCCACTCCGGCGCGCACGTAGCGGCTTATCTCCGCCCACGCATCGTCGCTAAGGCACTCGATATTATCGACGTGCTCGTAAGGTATGACCATAAACGCGCCCGGGCTGTAAGGGTAGAGGTTCATCACCCCGAAGCAGTGCTGCGCGCGAAAAAGCACGCCGTTGCGATCATCGAACGCCGCATCCGCCACCGCGTCGCAGAAGGGACAGCCGCTTCTTTTTTCGGTAAAATACTCGCTTCGCCAAGGGGCGCAAAGATAATCCATCTCTTTTCCTTTCCGAAATTCCAAAATTCTATGGAATTTTAAAATTTGCGTTTAGCAAAATTCTATGAAATTTGGAATTTAAAACTTCTAAATTTCATAAAATTTTATTTACGCAGCTTGCGCTTGCTTGCACGGCGCAAAGTTATGCGCGCGGCGGTACGCGCTCTTTACGAATCTCGTGCTGCGCAAGGCGCTTCGGTGCGCCATACGCTTCGCAGATCAAAGCGCACGGCGGGCGATATTAAATCCGCGGCAGTTTACGTGCGCATTATAACAAAACTTTGACGCACTCACAGGCACGGTACGCGATGCCAAACCTGCGCCGCAATCGCCGCCGCGACACGCGGTAAAATTTAACGCGGCGCAATCACGGTGCAGCTTGTAATACAGCTTCGGCTCAATCGCGTCGTATCGCAGGGTATCACAGCCCTAGCCCCTACGCCGTCCGCTTTTACGATAACTCGTTTTGCGCAGTTATCACACAGCTCCTCTGGACGGTTTAGGTCGCGAGCTGTGATTAAATTTACGGCGCCGTACAATCGCCGATACTTAGCTTGAGAGCGCGCTAGGTATGCAAGGCGCTACGATAGACGCGCAATTCTCGGCACTCAATGCTACAAGTGCAACCCAGCTCGCGCGGAGCTTTGCAAACGCAGAGCTAAATTAAACCCGCGTTTTTTACACCGGCTAGTAATGCGACGGAAAGCTATACAAACGAAAGGCGTAAATTTAAACCTCACTCCGCAACCGCTCGCGCAACGCGTAATAATGAACTCACGACGCCAAAGCGTAGCATGAACGCTTACGCAGCGCGCGATATTAGATCGCGTCGCAACCGCTAAATTTAAAGAACTGCTAAATTTTAAAGTCCGTCGAATTCTACAAAATTTTAAAATTTACCGCCTTAAAATTTCGCTCTCTTCGCTAAATTTAACTTCTCGTTCCGATCTGATCTTGCGCGATCAAACAAGCGGGTTTAAATTTCGCCGCCCGCGCCGAGCTTTATCTCGCGCAGTGCCGCACCGACGTCATTTTGGCGCATAAAATGCTCGCCGATCAAGAACGCATCAACGCCCGCCTCGTGCAAGCTTAAAAGCTGCTCGTGCGAGTGCAGACCGCTTTCGGCGACGATGATCTTGCCGTTTGGAATCAGCGGGATTAGCCGCTCGCTCAGGCTCGTATCGACCTCGAAAGTCTCTAAATTTCGATGGTTGATGCCGATAATATCGGCGCCTGCGAAGACCACTTTTTTCAGATCGTCCTTATCGTGGATCTCACACAGCGCTCGAAGCCCCAGCCTGCGGGCAAACTCGAGCAGCTCTCTTAGCTGTTTGCCTTCCAGAGCTTTGGCGATCAGCAGGATAAAATCGGCGCCGTAAACCAGCGCCTCGAGGATCTGATAGCGATCGACGATGAAATCCTTGCGCAAAATGGGCGTATGCGTGTAACGGCGGATCTGCGGGATAAACTCCAAATCGCCTCTGAAATAATGCGGCTCAGTAAGCACCGAAAAGGCGCTCGCACCTGCATTTTCGTACTCCACGGCAAGGCTTAGCGGCTCAAAATCCTCGCGGATGATCCCCTTGCTCGGGCTTGCCTTTTTGATCTCGGCGATGATGCGAAGCGGGTCCTTCTCATCGCTTTTAAGCGCGCTTATGACATCACGCGGCTCGTAGGGATTGGCGCTTAGCGAGCGGCCGAGCAGATCCTCGGGTAGCCTTTCTTTGCGAAGCGCGAGATCTTCGCGAGTACGCTTTAAAATTTCGTCTAAAATCATCGCTACTGCCTTGGCGTCTGGGTTTTAGAGTCGGTAAGCTCTTTCGACGTAGAATTCTGCTCTGGCATAAAATCCGGCCTCGATACGGAATTTTGTCTTGACGAGGCAGAATTCTGCGCGGCGGAATTTATGGGTGTCGCAAAATTTTCAGACGCCGCAGAATTTGGTGTCTGATTTTGAACTGCGGAATTTGCAGACCCAGCAGAATTTTGCGAAGCGGAGTCTTTTGGCGTTAAATCACGCGTTGCAGCGGAGCTCGGACGTGCAGAATCTAACGCAGAGCTTTCGGGCGCCGTAGATTTTATGGAATCAGACGTAGGAGTTTTTATTGCCGGGCTTTGCGGCGCCTGATCTTTCGGCGCGGGACCTTTAGAGCCTTTTATCGTAGCGGGGTTTTGCGATATGGAATTCTGCGGCGCTACGCCTGTGCCTGCGGCGCACGCATCGATCGCCTCTAAATGTTCTTTGCCTTCGGGGGAATTAAAAAATTCTGCGTCTTTGATCTTAGCCATTTCATTTTTAGCCTTGTCGCACTCGCCAAGCTTGTAGTATCCCCAAGCAAGCGAGTCTAGATAATACGGCGAGTCAGGGTCTTTTTGTAGGGCGCGGCGGACGAGCTCGATGCCCTTGCGAACGTCCAAATCGTGATCTATTAGGATGTAGCCGTAGTAGTTTAGATGCACGGGGTCTTTAAGCTGCGGCGCGATATTTTCAAATTTTGCCACTACGCTAGATAGGGTCTTGGCGTCCACGTTTTTGCCCGCACTTTCATATTCGTAGATCGCCTCGATCGCCAAAAAGTCGTAATTTTTGGTCTTCATAAACTCATCGCGTGCCATTTTAATCGCGGTTTTATAGTCTTTTTTATGCGCGTAGGCATCGATTAGAAGCTCGCGCTTGTAGTCGTATTTTTTCAAAAGCTCGATTATTTTATCAAAGTCGTTTGAGTAGTAATAAATCGCTATCATATCGTCTAAGAATTTATTATCCCCTTTGGCTTCATACAACGCTTCATCGATCTTAGCGACATCCAAATAACGCTTATTCGCGCGATACACATCGGCTAGCAGCTCGCACGCCATACCCTGGGCGCAGCCGTAGATGCGCCTGTGCGTCTCGATGATGCGAATCGCTCCGTCCGAATCATCGAGTTTATTTAGCAGCACATCGCATAATCTGATGAGATTTTCGTCAGTTTTGTCTAGCTCATAGGCTTTTTCGAAGTAGGTTTTGGCTAAAGTAAAATTCTCCATCGCATAATATGTCGCCGCTAAGATCGCATAACTACGCGAAACGGGATCCACGGTGACTAGCTTAAGAGCAGCGGTATTAGCGTTTAGATTATCTTTAATGCCTAAGTAGTAGCCGATCTTTACTCGCAGATACTCGGAGTCTGAGCTTAGACTTTTTTCGCCGAGCTTTAAATAGCGCGCCGTATTTTTACGATCTTTGATCGCAAAAGCGGTCTTTAGCGCTTCTAGCAGATAAACGGACGAGCCTGTTTTATTGTATGCCTTTTCGTATAAAAACATCGATGCGACGGGATCTTTATGCAGTAGCTCCAAAGCTGTAAGCAAATCAAAATTTAACTCGGCATCCTCTTGCGCTCGCATCGCGTGATTTAGCTTTTCTTTGGTTATACTTTTGGCGCTTACACCGCGATTTATCAAGCTCTTTTTAATTGCATCTTTTGCACCGTTTTTTGTGCCAATGCCGGAATTCTTATCAGACGCCTTTTTATCCGTAACGGACTGCTTCGCCGCTGCAGCATTCGTCCCACTCTCCGCACTTAGATACTGTGGCGCTAAAATCATCGCCGCGATTAAAATTCCGCTTAAAACCTTACCCCGATACATTCTTCCTCCAATTCTTTAGTATGCGTTTTAAAATATTCCCAAAACGGGAAGCTACGGCACTGCTTCGGGCGCAGCTCGTAAATCCCGCAGTTGCGCTGCGCCTCGTCAAAAAATACGCACGCCAAACCGCCTTCAAAGGGCTTTTCTTTTACGCTAAATCTAGCGCCTATCTTGTCCAAATACGTCCTTTTAAGCTCCGCGGGCGAAATTTCAAATTTTACCGCAAGTGCCGCGATCTCACTCTCATCTATCCAGATGTAGCCGCTCTCTCCCGTGCAGCACTTGCCGCCGCAGCGTTCGCACGCGCTTGCATCGAAGCTAAAGCCGAACTCACTCATAATCCACGCTCGTTAAATCCGCGCTTTTGTAGATCGCGTGGGCTTGTGCGGTGCGCTTTCCGTGCGCGCTAGCATAGATCGGAAGGACGATCTCACAGGGCGAGCGCGAGTTCTTACGAGCCTGCAAAAGTGCGAGCTTAGCGGGCTTTGAAATGTCAGGATAGACAAAACCAAGCCTCGTCAAATTTAGCCTAAACTCGCCTAAAAGCTCGCAAATTTTAGCTAGCTTGCCCGCCTCGTAGCAAAAAATAAGTGTGCCACCAGGCTTAAGATGAGCATTCGCAGATCGCACGAAATCCCGTGGGCTAAGGCTTGCTGCGCTCTTACTAAGCGCCATATGAGGCTCTTTGCTAAGCGAAATGCGCTCTCGATAAAAAGGCGGATTTGAGACGATAAAGTCAAAACGCTTTTTGCTTTTAAACTCCGCGAAATCCGCGTGCAAAATCTCGGCAGGCAGATTGTTTTGCAAAGAATTTAGCCTTAAGATTTCTAAATTTCGCTCTTGAATTTCTAGCAAGCTTAGATTAATGCTTTTAAAATCGCGTTTTAGCAAAAGCCCTAAAATTCCACATCCTGCGCCCACATCCAGCACGTCGCCGTATATCGCTCGCGGATTTAGCGCGCCTTTGGGGCTACGCTCATTGCAAGCGGCAAACCCGCCGTCATTCAAGCGCTCCGCAGCAAAATCCGCGCGCGCTTTGGCGCCTTCAAATTTGCTCGCGTAATTTTTATAGTGCGTCTTTTGAGATTCTAAAGACTGCGCGATTTGCTCGTCACAAAATTTAAAATTTTCACCGCTTGCGATATCAGGCTTTAAAGTATGCCAGGCTTCGTCGCTTTGGAAATCGGAATTTTTGCAGCGCTCGCTTTGAAATTTCTCCTGAAATTCCGCTTGAAATTTCATTTTAAATTCCGCCTTAAGTTCAGCGCAGCCCTTACTTCCAAAATCGCGATCATTCCCCACGCTATGGTTAGCGGCATACGACTCTTCTTTGCTAAAAGCGCAATCCTCGGCGCAAAATTCCGCCTCACCGCCTGCGAAATCCGAAGCGCAAAACTGCGCATTAAAGCCTCCATCTGTCGCGTCTTTAAATTCCGCACCGCAGCTCAGCGCCCAAGAGCCATCTTGCGATGCTGCGTCAGCTTTACGCACGCCTGAGCTTCTTATAAAATTCCACAAAAAAATCGTATCGCTTGTGTAACGATAGCCCTTTTTCGGCTGATAAAGCCTCATCTGCGGATATTTTTGATGATGGTATGAGCGTGATTTATCGCCACCACGATCGATCCACCACTTCTGCTGATGAGATCTCCGCCGACGTAAAGCCCGCTAGTGGCAGTCTGGAGATTTTCATCCACGATCGGCACGCCGTTTTCATCGTAAACGATGCCACATTTCTTAAGAAAATCGATCGGGCTCGTGCCGCCGATCGCGTATATCACGCGGTCAAATACGAGCTCGGTGCCACCATCAAATTTTACCAGCACCTTGCCGTTTTCATTCTCAAGAGCCTCTATATCGATGCCTAAACGCAAGATGATGTTTCCGTATTTAGTCTCGCGCATTACGTCGCTTTCGTTCGTCTCGTTTAGGCGGGTAAATTTAGGCTTGCGATAGCAAAGCGTCACGACATTAGTTTTACATAGCGCTATAGCGTATTCCGCAGCTGAGTTACCGCCTCCGACGACTAGAATTTTTTCATTAATCGTGCATTTATCAAGATTGAAATTTACCCGTTGCGTGATCGAAGGCGGAATTTTATAAGCGGGCTTATTAGGCTTGCCCATCCTGCCAATTGCGACGATGACGTTGCGCGCGCGGTATCCAGCCGAGCTAGTCGTGATATAAAACTCATCTGCGTGCTTTTCGATCTTTTCGACCTCACTTTTGAAATTCGTATCGATTTCGTCGCTATCTAAGAGCTCGTCAAAATAATTTAGCACGCTCTCTTTCGTGCCGGTTTCAAACGAAATAGAGCCGCGCGTCTCGCTGTCAAAGCCCTTATATTCTTTATCGACGCGCTTTTTATCTTTGTAAAACTGCCTAATCGTTTGAGAGTGGTTGTCGCCTTTTTCAAGCAGAAGTACGTGCGCGAGCCCGTTTCTTTTGGCTTCTACTACGGAAGCGATGCCGCAAGGACCGCCGCCGATCACCGCCAAGTCGTAAACGTCTATCATAAATTTCCTTTAATCTTTTAAATTTCATACGAAATTATAGTAAAAATTCCATTAAAATCAGTGGAATTTCCTAGCAATTTCGCAGCTTAAATTTAAAATTTTAACGCTTTAAGATGCTTGCTTGGCTAAATTTAAAAAGACAGAATTTTCTCCGTTTAAATTTTAAATTTCACGGCGCTAATCCGTTTATAAAAGCTCATGCGGCGGAGCGACAAAAGCGGCAGCAAGAGCAGTAAATTTTAAAATTTCACTTCGCCGAAATAGAATTTTGCGAGCTAAGATAAAGCGGCAAGGGCGGTAAAATTTTAAAATTTTACCGCTCAGGCAGAAGTTTTAGTAGAAGCTTTAAGGCTAGTTGAAATTTAGCGTATACTTTATGCTAAAGTTAAATTCCATATCTTTCTCGACCTTTGGAAAGCTGCCTTTTGTGCGCTCGACCGCGCTTAACGCGCCCTCATCAAGCGAATCGACATTCGAGGAAGACGTAACGCGAAGACCCTTAACATCACCGCTTGCCGTATAGGTAAAGTGCACGCCTACGACGCCGATTTTACGCATACGTTGGGCATTTTTAGGATAATGCGACTGTGCGTAGCGCGAAATGATGGCGAAAATTTTCTTGCCGACATCGCTATTGCTAGGATCGCCGCGGCTTGTTATAGCGTCGCTACCGCCGCCTGCGCTACTGGAGCCGCCACCCCCGCCGCTACCTAGCGAAATAGGCTTTGTGGGGTCAAATTTAGCCGTTAAATTCCTATCGCTGCTTTGAACTTTATGCTCTTTTTTAGGCTTAGGTTTTTCAACCGGTTTTGGTTTTTCTACCGGCTTTGGCTTGGGCTTTTCGACCGGTTTTGGTTTTTCGACTACGGGCTCTGGTATAGGCTGCGGTTCAGGAATCGGCTCGGGCTCCGGTATTGGCTCCGGCTCAGGCGGAGTTGGTTCCGGTTCCGGTTCGGGCTCCGGCGGAGTGGGCTCTGGCTCAGGTTCCGGTTCGGACTGATCAGAAGGAGGCGGGATATTGGGCTCATCGGAGATATCGCCCTGCTTGGCCTCATCCATTATGCTATCGATGGAAAAAGCTATCATATCGGGCATGCTAGGCGGCTTCGGTGCCGACGATAAAAGAACAAAAACACCCACAGCGATGATGCAATGCAGCACCAAAGATATGATGAAGCCTATTGCGCTATCTTTATTCATTGCTCTTTTTCGGTCACGATCGCAAATTTTTCATGACCCGCCTTTTTTAGGACATCCATGATCGAAATGAAAGAGGAAAATTTCGAGTCTTTATCATTTTTCAACACGACAAGATCGTTTTTATCGAGTGCGGCAATTTTTTTCTCAAGCTCATCCTCGCTTATTGCGACATCGTCTAGATAAATTTTAGATTCGCTATCCACTTTGATGGTAACTTTTTTATCCTCTTGCGGATTTTGCGAGCTTGAAGAAGATGGAAGATTTACCTTGATATGCCCCTGCGCAATGAAAGTCGAGACACTAAGCACGATCGCTAGCAGCACCAGCATAATGTCGATGAACGGGACGATATTTAGCCCGTCTCGTCTAGGAATGCTCATTTATTTAACCTCATCGTAGCGATTGAGTAAGACATCAACTTTGCGGACGAAACCGTTGTAGATGATAAGCGTAGGCACGGCGACTACTAGACCGGTAGCCGTAGCTTTAAGGGCAAGCGAAAGACCTTGCATGATAGCCTTGGTATCGATACCGCTTGCAGTACTCATATCAAAAAATGTGATCATAATGCCAATGACAGTACCTAAAAGACCGATATACGGGGCATTTGAATAAACAATATAAAGTGTCGTTAAATTTTTTGTCAGAGCCTCTTCGTAAAGCGCTTTGCTTTTGTAATCGCTCGCCTTAACCTTCGAATAAAAAAGCAGCCTTTCGATAGTAAACCACACGACTAAAAAGCTCATAAATCCGAGGATCGCAAAGATAATGTAATCCACGTAATGCGCCAAAAATTCCATAATGCCCATAAGCTCTCCTTAAAAATTTTAAAAATTTTTATAAATTCAGCAAAGCACCTTGCCAAAAAAATGAGTGATTTTATCAAAAGTAGATTTAATTTTTACTAAAATTTTGATGATCGATATTTAAATTATATTTTATCATTTAGCTTTATTTAATGATAATAAAGCATTCGACGATAGAATTCTAATGATTTTAAAATGTCTTGATAATTAATATAAAATAAAGGATTAATTTTATATTATTTGCCGTTTTTTAATCTCATTATCATTTAGGAGTTTCGTATGAAAAAATTTCATCTGGCTTTGCCCTTGTGCGCAGTTCTTTGCTTAAGCGCACAAGCAGACGAGAAATCAAGCGCTACAGACGCATCCAAAAGCAAAGATTCAAATACGCAAAGCCTAGGCGTAATCGAAGTTACTAGCGATTCTAGCACGCCTAGCACCGTGGATGATGTCAAAATCAACACCCGTAACGCCACGCTCGTAAAAGATGTATTTCGCGATATTCCGGGCGTGTATGTGGGCGGCACCAACGGCATGAATCAAAAAATTTATATGCGCGGCGTAAGCGATCGTGGCTTAAATATCACGATTGACGGCGCGAAGCAAAACGGCAATACCTTTCATCACAACGCCGATTTATTAATCGATCCGGATCTTATCAAAGCCGTAGAGGTCGATGTAGGCGCGCGCTCGGTCGTGAACGGCTCGGGCGCTTTGGGAGGATCAGTTGCCTTTAGGACAGTGGACGCTTCTGATCTGCTTGAGGACGGTCAAAATATCGGCGCGAAGCTCAAAGTGGGCTATACGAGCAATAACGAGGGCTATTCGCAAAGCGCGATGCTCTACGGCAGGGCGTTTGATAGCCTAGATATGCTTGCTGCGTTTAAGCACTACGGATACGGCTTCGGCGAATCGGGCAACGGCAAGCCTACGGGCGGCGATGGCAACGACATAAATTATTTATTAAAAGCGGGCTATAGCTTTTTGGATTTTCATAAAATTTCGCTCTCTACCGAGCATATGCAGTATAAAGGTCTCTATCCGCTGCGACCGGAATTCGGCTCATGGCTAAACGGACAGCTGGATAACCGCAAATACGAGCGCGATACACATACGATAAAATACACGTATAATCCAAGCGACTTGCTAGAACTCGACATCACGGGATACTACACAAAGCATCAACGCATCGGATCGACTTCGGCGAATGAAAAATGGGGCGTCGAGACTAAGGGCGGCAAAATCGGCGCTAAGAGTAAATTTGAAACGGGCGATCTGGCTCATACGCTGCGCTACGGCTTTGATTACTACCGCTCGGAGAATTACGTTAAGCCCGGCAATCTACGCCCCGAAAAGGTCGATAATTATAGCTTTTATATCGAGGATGCTATGCGCTACGGCGGGCTTGCGGTAACTCCTGGCGTGCGCTACGAAAGGCACGAGCTAAAGACTTACAACGGCAGAGGCGCGAATATCTCGAGCTACAAATATAAATTTGACGAAGTAAGCCCCGCCTTGGCGCTTGATTACGAGATCGGCGCAGGATTTGGAGCGTTTGCGAGCTATGCGCGAGTATTTAGAGGACCAGACGTAATGGAGAGCATGATGGCTGCGGGCACGAGCCGCGGCAGGGTGCTAGGCTGGCGGGCTAACGAAGATCTAAAAGCCACTACGGGTAACGCCTACGAAATAGGCGGTCGCTACAAAAGCGATCTGGGGGAGAACTCCTCGGTAAGCCTAACTGCGAAGTATTTCAGAACAGAGTATAAAAATTTAATCGTAGATAACAACGCTCGCAGTGGCGTTATCGGCTGCCCGGGAGGTGCGCCGGGCACCTTATGCAGGGCTAACGCAGGCGGTGCGGACATCGACGGCGTCGAGCTTTTCGCAAGATTAATATTAGATGATTTGAGTCTTGCTGCGGGCTACACCCACCAGCACGTAGAATATAAAGACCGCGTACGCAGCGGCTCGGGCTATCTAAGCTCAAACATCATCGGCTACCGCGACTACGGCGATAAATACACCTTCAATGCCGAGTATGCAATCTCTGCAGCGGATCTACTGCTGGGCTATAACTTGCTCTTTTTCGACTCCAAAAACGTAGTTGCCGCAAATAGCGACGAAAAAACAAAAGTGCCTAGCTACGCAGTTCACGATCTATACGTCACCTATGCTCCGGATAGCGGACGATTTAAAGGGCTTGAGATCAACGCGGGTGTTTACAATCTCTTTGATAAAGCCTACGCATCGCACTCGCAGCGCAGTGCCGATTTCACCGGAGATTCAAACATTATCGACTGGGAGCCGGGACGAAATTTCAAGCTAAGCGTGGCATATAAATTTTAAAACTCATATGAGATGACGGCACTAAATTTCGCGCGCTAAAGCGGCGAAATTTTAAAAATTCAAAGCCCTTGGAATTTCAAAATTCCTAGGGCTTTGGAAATTTGAAATTTTTGGACTTAGAATTTCAAGCTTTTAAATTCTACTAACATAAATTTTCTCGTAAAATTCTTGCAAATAGCAAAATTCTCATTCGCAATGAAATTCTAGCTTGCGGCGAAATCTCCAAAATTAAAAGCGCTATTCGCAGCGCTTCACATCCGAAGTTCGTTTAGAATTTATAAAATTCCTCCCGCTTAAAGCGCCGTCCGTTTACTCTTCATCGTTAAAATTCCGTTTTAAATTCTACTTAAAAGGAGAGCCTTTGTTAAATTCTACTAAAAACGCCATTCGCGGCGCGTTTTGGACGAAACCGTTTATAGTTTTAGTGCTGCTTTTGCTACTGCTAATTCCGCTAAGCTTTATTGATAACCTCACCTACTCCCGCTCCGAAACCAAGCAGCTCGCGCAGGATTCGATCCTCACGCCAGTGGGCGGCGAGCTGCAAATCCAGGGCCTTGCGATCGTAGTGCCCTACGCAGAGATAATCGAAGCGATAGACAAAAGCAACAACGAGCTCATAAAAAGGCGCGTAGAGAAAAATTTCATCATCGTGCCTAAAAACTACTCCCTCGCGGCGGAGATCGACCCCACCTATCTAAAGCGCGGGATTTTTCGCGTTCCGATATATAACGGCGACTTTGCGCTTAAGGCGGACTTTGAGGCGATAAACTATACCGAGCTCGGCGTCGATCCTGCGCGACTAAATTTCGACGAAGCCGTGCTAGTGCTCGGCGTAGGCAATCAAAAATCCTTCACCGCTTCTCCCGCTTTAAGCTTAAACGGCAAGGAGCTTAAGCAATATCACGGCAACACCGAGGCTAAAATTTTCGATCGGAGTTTAATCTACAAGCTCCCCGCTTCCGCGCTTTCGTCTGATTTCAGCATCAGCGGCACGCTTAAAATCCAAGGCGGCGAGGCACTTCATCTAGCTCCGATCGCGCAAAATAGCCGTTTTGAAATTAGCTCTACTTGGGCATCGCCTAGCTTTGGCGGCGGCTTTATCGCCAAATCGCGCGAGGTAAGCGCTAGCGGTTTTAAAGCTTCGTGGGAAGTTACAGGCTTAGCCGCAGGCATTGCTCCTGCGTGGCTTGCAGATCAAGATGACCGCGTCGCTATGACGAACTGGCGCAGCAACGACGATAGAAATGACGCCGTAAGCATCGGCTTCATCGAGCCCGTGAACAACTACTCGCTGATTAAGCGCTGCACGGATTACGCGCTGCTGTTCTTAGCGGTGCCGTTTTTAGCGATCTTTTTGTGCGAGGTTTACACTCACGAGCGCATCCACCCGATCCAGTATCTACTCATCGGCCTGGAAGACGTCGTTTTCTACCTGCTGGTACTTTCACTCTCCGAACACATGGGCTTTGCGCTTAGCTATGCTGCTTCGGCGATCGCGGTCAGCGCGATAGTATTTTTCTACGCAAGCGCGATTTTTAAAGGCGCGCGCTGGGGCATTTTCATCACTTGCGTTCAGCTCGTTTCATACGCGATCCTCTACGTCATCTTAAATTCCGAAGACTACGCGCTTCTAATGGGAAGCTTGATGATCTTTGCGGTGATTTCGCTCGTTATGTATTTTACGCGCAAGCTCGACTGGTACGATACGGCGATCCCAAGCGGCGAGAAAAAACAAGAGCAAGAGCCCTAAATTTAGCCTTTAAATTTGCCGCTAAATTTAATCGCAATGGCCTTTGGAGCTTTAAATCCAAAGGCCTTTTTAAATTTGCTCGCTAAATTTCAACTGCCAAAATTTCATCTATCTGAAATTTTATCCGCCGCGGCAGACAAACTGCGACGCGGAAGCAAGGGTGCGCGGCGGCGCATTTTAAATTTAATTCCGTTAGCGCACCGAGCCGAACGGCGCATTTTAAAATTTTGCCCCGCGAGCGGGAGTATGTCGCGACAAAGACAAAATTTAGAGCGCGCCGTTTTAAATTTTAAAATTTCATCTGCACCGCAAAGCCGATTTTTGAGTATAATGAGCGAAAAATTTTAAGGATTTCGTGTGATACTTGCTATTGAGAGCAGCTGCGACGACAGCTCGGTCGCGGTGATGGATGAGCGCAGTTTCGAGCTGAAATTTTACGAAAAAATAAGCCAGGAGGCCGATCACGCCAAATACGGCGGCGTCGTGCCCGAGCTTGCCGCGAGGCTGCATACGGAGGCGCTGCCGCGGATTTTACAGCGTGCAAAGCCCTATTTTAGCGAGCTTAGCGCCGTCGCAGCGACCAATACCCCAGGGCTCAGCGTGAGCCTGATCGGCGGCGTGAATATGGCAAAAGCGCTTGCGCTTGCGCTAAATTTGCCGCTCATCGGCGTAAATCATCTCATAGGCCACATTTACTCGCTGTTTTTGGACGGCGAGGCGCGATTTCCGATGGGCGTTTTGCTCGTTAGCGGCGGACACACGATGGTTTTGGATATCGGCGCTGCGGGGGGTATCGAAATTTTGGCGACCACCGGCGACGATAGTTTCGGCGAGAGCTTCGATAAGGTCGCAAAGATGCTGGGGCTCGGCTACCCGGGCGGCGCGCTCATCGAGGAGCTCGCAAAAGGCGGCGAGCCGAGGTTTGAGCTGCCCGTGCCGCTAAAGGGCGACAGGCGGCTGGAGTATAGCTTTTCGGGGCTTAAAAACGCCGTGCGCGTGCAGATAGAGAAGCTAAAAGAGGCGGGCGAGCTGGATGAGCAGGCGATGCGCGATCTGGCGCGCTGCTTTGAGGACGCGGCGTGCGCGCACATACTGGATAAATTGCAGCGGATCTTTGAGCTGCGGCGCTTTGCGCGATTCGGCGTCGTAGGCGGAGCGAGCGCGAACCTGCATCTACGCGGACTTCTAACGGATTTGTGCGAGCGGGCGGGCTGCGAGATACTTTTTGCGCCGATGAAATTTTGCTCCGACAACGCCGCTATGATCGCGCGCGCAGCGATAGAAAAGCTGCGTAAAAAGGAGTTCGTCTCGCCCGCAGAGCTACAGATCGTTCCGCATCTAAATCTACGCTCGGCGTTTGAGTAAAATTTTAAAATTTACAAATAGTCTGCGCCCGCTAGCGAATTCTCGCGCATTGGGCGTTTGAGTAAAATTTTATCTCGCGCTCGCTCACGGTTAGGTTTCGGATAAATTTCGCTTTGAATTTACACATCGCGTTTCGGGCTCGCGCCGCGTTTTGCTAAATTTTCGTACTCGCGCCGCCATCAGTGCGGTTACCCTTGCACATCCTCGCTGCTTGCAATGTCTGCTAAAATTTTATGGGTTTTGTTGGCTTGTCATTTTTTGCACTTTCTTAATCGTGCAGAAAAATTACGACTTCGTGTTCTTTTGGAACATATTCCCTATTTTCAATACCGCCGCTACCATACTCAGACAAGGCTTCATTTAAAATTTTATAAAGCTCGTCTATCGAAATATCTCCAATGTCAGAATTTACGCTTTGGAATTTATATTTGACCTTAAACGGATTTTCCGTGAAATATTTACTCGTTGTCTCATCATAAATTCGCCTTATATCGAGCTCGATATCTCTACCTTTATAATAAAGCAGCCAAATCTCCTCTCCGGTATATCCGTCTCTTGGATCAGGCAGATGCGGGCTACAAACAAAGATAAGCCAAATATCTCTTTGCCTGTCGATTACCCAATTCAACCACTTTATTTGATAGGGTTTTTGTGGATTATAATGATATTTTGCCAAGCACTGATCTACACGATTTATAATATCATATTTCTCAATATCCTCTTTAGAAATATATTCTGCAACAAACGCCATTTTATTTTTCCTTTCTTACATCTATTAACGCTACACTAAGATCATCCTTATCCTCCCAGCCTGGTCTAAATTTAAAATCAATCAAAATATCTCTCAATATTTTAATAACTTCATTATCTGGAATAATAGAATTTATAACATTTACCTCGATAATTTTCCACACCCTTTGAAATTTGCGTCCATCCACTTCTTGATCATATTCGTAGTCCAAAAGAATATCTAAATTATTTCCTTGAATATAAAGCCTCCATAGCTTTTTGCTCCCATAACCATAATCATACCCTTCATTTGGTAGTCTTTCAATTAAAAGAAACCAAATATCTTTTTGTCTATCAACAACAAAATTTCTAGGTAGTTCTTCATGATACGGACTATATTGATAAAAAATTTTGCTCAATCCGTACTTCTCATCATCCTCTTTGGTGATGATTGCATTTTCAAACGCCATTTCCTACTCCTTAAAATTTAATTCTCGAATTATACCGCGATATGTTTATATCCGCCTATGCGCTAATAAATATAGCGTAGGAGTTAAATTTATAATTTATTTTGCCTTGAACCGTGCGCAACGCTCTCGTTAAAATTTTTAAAATTTCAAAATGTAGTTTAAATTTACAGCCGCAGCTCGGCGCGCGCCAAAGTGCAAGCCGCCGCCGTATGTTTAAAATCCCGCTATAAACTATGCGACGCTACGCATTCAAAACCCGCGCATATCAGGTGCTGCAATGACGCGCCGAGCTATGCGGGCTCGGTAAATTTCGCCGCGGCGCACCTAAACTTCTATCGCATAGGGGATTTTATCCTTCGCGCCGGCGCCCGCAAAGCCTTTAAGCCGCAGCAGGCAGCTGTCGCAAAGCCCGCACGCAGCGTCCTCGCGCTCGTAGCAGCTCCACGTAAGCTCTAGCGGCACGCCGATCTCAAGCGCCAGCGAGACGATCTGTGCCTTACTAAGGTGCACGAGCGGGGTTTTGATGCGCGGATGAAAGTCGCGGCTCGTACCCAGCTCAAGCGCTCGCTCAAACGCGCCGATGAAGCCCGCGCTGCAGTCGGGGTAGCCGCTACTGTCCTCCTGCACCACGCCGATGAAAATCGCGTCGCAGCGCTCCTTCTCGGCGAGCGCGGCGGCGATGCTCAAAAACACGCCGTTGCGAAACGGCACGTAGGTGCTCGGCAGATCCGAAAACACGCTCTCGCCGCCTTGCGGCGGAATTTTATCGCTTTGGCTTTGCGATGAAATTTCACCCTCTGCGCGCTTCGATGAAATTTTATCGCCCTGCTGCGACTCGGCTCCGCTTTGAAGCGAAATTTTACCTTCTTGAACCAGAATTTTGCTGCGCTGTGATGAAATTTTGTCGTCGCAGGCTAAAATTTTACCGCCTTGCGGCGAAAACTCATCGCCCCCTAGTGAAATTTCGCGGTCTTGCGTTAAAATTTCACCGCTCTGTGTACGGCTACTCCGCGTCGAATCTACGCCGAGCGTAGCGCCCGCAGAGCTCGTCAAAAAATTTGCCTCGGTAAAATTTTGCCCGCCAATCTCGGCATTAATATAATTTGCCGCGATAGAATTTTGCTCGTATAGTTCGGCGGCGGAATTTGTCTCGATAAAATTTAGCTCTCCGAGCTCGGCGCTCTTGGAATTTGCCGCGCTGTCAATCTCGGCGCTAGCGGAATTTGCCGCGCCGCCAAGCTCCGCCGCGCCCTTTCTGATCGGCAAGGTATCGTCCGTAAGGGCGCTTCCGCCGATTTGCGCGATGAAGCGAGTGTCTAAAACGAACCTCTTTGCGACCCCCAAATCGTCGCAAATTTTACCGAAGCACTCGCGCTCCTTGCCCATCGTGCGCTGATCGTAGTCAAAATGCAGCGCCACGATCTCGTAACCTTCGCGCTTCGCGATATAGGCGCAGGTCGCGCTGTCCATGCCGCCGCTGATCACGCATAAAGCTCTCATTTTCGTCCTTTTTTTGCTAAAATTATACGAAAATTTTATAAAAGAGGGGTAAAAATGATACTTTGCGAGCAGCCCTATCCCGAAATTTTGGACGCAATCGCGGCGGAGCTGGGCGGCGGGAGCGTCGAGTTAATTTTCGTGCGCGGCGAGGAGATGCGGCAGCTAAATGCGCAAACGCGCGGCATCGATAAGGCGACCGACGTGCTGAGCTTTCCGCTCGATCCTGCGGCGTTTGCGGGCTTCGGCGAGGATTTAAGCAAGGAAAATTCCTCGCATGAAAACAGCGGCGATGAAAATCCAGACGCTGCGAATTCCGCTAGTGAAAATACAAGCGCCGCGAATTCTGCGAGCGAAAATTCTAATACTACAAATTCTGAGGACGAAAATTCTAATGCTGCGAATTCCACCAGCGAAAATCCTAACGATGAAAATTTAAAGAATGAAAATTTTGGCGGCGGAAATTTCGCCCCCGTGCTACTCGGCTCGGTCGTGATAAATTTAGACCTCGTAGAGCTGAAAGCAGCGCAGCTTGGGCACGGCAGGGATGACGAGACGGCGCTACTTTTTACGCACGGTCTGCTGCACGTGCTAGGTTACGATCACGAGAGCGACGACGGGCAGATGCGTGCCAAGGAATGCGAGATCATCGAGAAATTTCGCCTTCCAAAAAGCCTGATCGTGCGAACAGATGAAAGCGAGGAGTAAGCGCTGCGGAGCGGAAAGCGACGGGTAAAATATGTGCGGCGACGCAAAATCCGAACAAAATTTTAAAAACGCAGATTGAGGAGCAAAAACTGCAAGCCCAAAACCGTAGCGATAAAAGGATCTTTTAGAGCAAATTTGCCATGATTTCCCGGCCAAAATTTGGCATACTTAAAGTTATCAATCGCAACTAAATGCGTTGCATGTTTTACTCGTTAATGGTAAATTTTCGTATTTAAATACGAATTTATACAAACGGATGTTTGCGAAACTTTGTCTTTAAATTTACTAATTTTAATAGAAACCGCTTTAAGACCGTTTATTAAATTTACGGAATCGATAAAAAGTAGATAATCTCCGCTCTTATATTTTATCGGTCCGAAATAAATCAGGGTATCTCCTGCGATCTTGTTTCGATAATCCTCAAAATCTGCCCTGCTATAATATGAATCGTATGAGGGGTCTTTTATAATTTTACTGCACTCTTGCGGATCTAGAATATACATAAAATTTGCAAAAGACATCTCGTATTGCCGAAAATCTCTATACGTCATAATATACAAAAGCTTATTATCAAATTTATATAACGTAAATCCTCTCCCCGTAAAGCCGTCTCTAATCGTTGTATTCATATCCATATACCAGCAATCGCCCATATTTTTCTTTAAAACTGGGTTGTTGTAATCCGTCGTATCAAAAACCAGTGGGTTTATTATATTTATATTTTTCCATTCGAACAGATCATCGTAAAAGTCGTTGCAGAAGTCTCTTTCTTTTGATAAATGCTCTTCATATTCTTTTTTGAGCGTTGTATTTCTATCTATTTGCCAAAAGCTAACGGTTTTTCCGTTGAAAGTGGTTTCTCCTTCTACCATACCGGAAGGATTGTTTCTTACTACTTTCCTATCATTAGCTTTCCATAAAGCTATTTTTAAATCAAAAGGAATTTCCGTATCGCTTACATCGTTTGCATTCGCAAATAGTACGAATGCGATCATTAAGATGAAAATATGAACCCACATAACCGCCCCTATCGATAAAGCTTCGTATTTACGTATGAATTGCTACAAACAGGCATTTGTAAAATACCGTCTTTAAATTTCCTGATTGTGACGTTGAATAGTTGTCCGCTATCCGTATTGTCAAAATCTATGAAAAGTAGATAGTCTATATCTTTATAACGTATCGGTTCGGCATAAAACAGACGCCGTTTATATATGATATTGCCTGGAATCTCCAAATTTACCCTGCTACGAGGATCTTTTATGATTTTACTACACTCTTTGGGATCTAAAATGTAAGCAAGATTTGCGAAATCATCCGTCTGATATATATAAGGAGTGGTTTTATAAATCATAATATACAAAAGCTTATTATCAAATTTATATAATGTAAATCCGCGCCCGCTAAAGCCGTCTTTAATCGTTGTATTCATATCCATATACCAGCAATCGCCCATATTTTTCTTTAAAACTGGGTTGTTGTAATCCGTCGTATCAAAAACCAGTGGGTTTATTATATTTATATTTTTCCATTCGAACAGATCATCGTAAAAGTCGTTGCAGAAGTCTCTTTCTTTTGATAAATGCTCTTCATATTCTTTTTTGAGCGTTGCATTATCTTCTATCGTAAAAAAATAAAAACTCTTGCCATTAAAGGTAGTTGCACCCCGGATCATAGGTTCGTGGAGGGCTTTTCTTACAACTTTTTTATCTTGAATTTTCCATAAAATAGGTTCCAGTTGCCATGGCATCGATGGATGCTTTATATCGTCCGCTTTTGCGAACGATACGGCAAACAAGGTCGCTAAAATAAAAGCACGAACTTGCATCCCTCACTCCTTAAAATGAGCTTTTGAAGCCTTAAAAGCATTTTTTGTTATCGGTCGTATAAGCTTATACAACATAATTACTTAATCAAAGTATAAAATACATTATCGTATCCGCACAAATATGAATTTATGCATATACCTACGATCTATACGGCAGGCTTTCGGTGTTTAAATTAACGATCAATTTTATTCACATTCATGAATATATGGATCTTTTAGGGTAAATTCACCGTAATTTCCCAACCAAAATTTTGCATGCTTAAAATTATCAATAGCAAATGTCGCATGATGCTCGCTATACACCCTGCGCGATCTGCATTTTTTGCCTTTGTAATCATAGTGATCTGATAGCTTTTTATAAAACTCGATGCTTTCATTATCAAAGTCGTAGCCCAGCGCGATATCTTGATTTCGCCCGTCGTAAAAATGGATATAGTCGAAATCGAGGTTGTAATAAACCTTGCAATGACCATTTTCGCCGTTTATTATGGCATCGCTGCAATATTTTTCTAGTTTTAATTTCTCTTTTTCAAACTCATGCCTTAGCTTGGTTTGCTCAGACGGGTCTAAATTTTGTGTTTTCTCAGTAAAAAATTTCTCTTCATAACGAAGCGCTTTTTGCAATAAAATAGTCGCATATTCGGCTTTTTTGGAATAAAAATATAGAAAATAAGAGGTGTATAACATAAAGATAAACCCTGCAAAAATCATAAAATTTCTAAGTAATTTTTTTCAAATCGTCGCCTTTTTTGATTATACAAGGTAGCAAGGCCTACCGCCGCCAAAATCTATTTTCTAGCATTAATTCATCGCCCCGTTGCGCAAAATTTTGCTGGCAAGGCTTATGTCAATAAAATTTTACAAATCGCGCTTAGCCGAAGTTTACGGGGTCCATATCGATCTCGACGGGCAGATGCTCAAGCGCGCGCGCGGCGTTAATCAGCGGCACGTGCGAGCCGGCGCGCAGCAGAATTTCAAAGCGAAATTTCGACGCGATGTAGGCGATACCCGCCTTGCCGTAGCCGATGATCTCAAAGCTCTTACTCGCCTTCTCTTTCAAATACTGCGCGGAATTTTCGGCAGCATTTTCGGCCGCTAAATTTATAAAATTTTGCGCGGTGCCGTTTCTTTCGGGCTTGAAATTTACGCTACCCGCATCCCCGTCGCAAGCTGAAATTTGCGCGGCATTTTTTAAATTTGAAGCGTTTTTTTGGGAGCTTAAATTTACATCGCTCGCGCACAGATCCGGGCTTTGAAATTTAAAATTTGATATTTCGCTGCCGCCGCCCCCTGCGGCATTTTCTAAATTTAAAGCATTTAAACTTGCTCGCTTCGAGCCTGTATCCAGCCCGTCATGCGATGCAAACGCGCTACTTCCCGCCTGTTTGCGGCGTAAAAGCTCAAGCGCCATGTTCATTATCTCGCCCGCCACGTTTTCATTTTTATGCGAGATCAGTACGCGCAAAAGCCGCATATACGGCGGATAGAGCCCCTCTCGAAACTCCGCCTCATCGCGCAAAAAATCGTCGTAGTTTTCGATATAATCCCTAAAAAAGCCGCTCTGGCGCGTCTGTATGACAACCCTGCCCTGCCCCGAGCGGCCCGCGCGGCCAGCCACCTGCATCGCAAGTGCTAGCGTCTTTTCACGCGCCCTAAAATCAGGATAGCTCAGATGCTCGTCGATCCCCATTATCACCGCAAGATCCACGCCATGGTAATCGTGCCCCTTACTAAGCATCTGCGTGCCTACTAAAATGTCGATTTTATGGGCGTTGAAGTTATTTAGCAGCGCCTCGAGCTTGCGCTGCGTGGTGATCTCATCGCGATCAAATTTTGCGATGCGAGCGTTCGGGAAACGCGCCGCGAGCTGTGCCGCAAGCTCACCGGTGCCGATCTTGCGCGCCTGCATCACCTCGCCGCCGCAGTTTTCGCAAGACGCCCTATAAAACGTGCTAAAGCCGCAGTAATGGCACTTGAGCGCCGCAGCGTCCGCGTGATAACTCATCCCGACGGCGCAAAACGGGCAGCGCACGATCTGCCCACAGTTTTCGCAAACCATATATTTATAATTCGCGCGCGTCGGCAAAAACACGACCGCCTGCTTGCCGGCTTCGAGGCTGCGCCCGATCTCGGTTAAAATTTTAGGGCCCAGCCCCGTCTCGCTCTCATCGAAAATGAAGCGTTTGGCGCTGCTAAAATAGGTGCCGCGCAGGCGGAAGTGCGGCTGCTTCGCGTAGGTGCTAAGCGCGGGTGTCGCCGAGCCCAAAACCACGCGTATGCCAAGCTTCTTGCCGACGAAAATCGCGGTGTCGCGGGCATTTAGGCGCGGTGCGGCGGCGGATTTATAGCTGTCGTCGTGCTCCTCGTCCACGACGATGAGGCCCAGATCGCTAAAGGGCAAAAACAGCGCCGAGCGGGCGCCTGCGATAAGCCTGATCTCGCCTGCGTTAAATTTCGCTAGAATTTCGCGCTTTTTCTTGGGCGAAATTTTGGAGTGCCAGACGCCGAGCCGCTCGCCGAAATAGCTCTGTAGCCGCTTCGTCATCTGCGGCGTAAGCGAAATCTCGGGCATCAAAAACAGCGCCTGCTTACCTGAAGCGAGCGCCTGCGCGATCAGTGCGATATAAATTTCGCTCTTGCCGCTGCCGGTATCGCCGAAGATCAGTGACGTCTCGTTGGCTTCGGCAAATTTACGCGCTTGCTCCTGCGCGGGGGTTAGGTTTGGAATTTTACCTATTTGAAGCGGAGATAACGACATTGAAGCGGGGTTTTGAACTACGGCGAAATTTTGTGTGGCACTAAAATTCCCGTCAAAAGCAGAATTTTGTGCGGTGATGGAATTCTGCTCGGAAATAAAATTTTGTTCGCGGGTAGAAGTTTGCTTGCAAGCTAAGACCAACTCACTAACGGGAATTTGCTTGCAAGCGTAATTCCGCTCGGTAGTGGGATCCTCCTGCGAATTCCGCAAATCCTGCGTCGTCTCGCTTGCAGGCTCGAAAATCCCAAATGCAACGCCCTTTTCGCAAACATAATAACGCACGATAAAATTTGCAAGTGCGATCTGAAACGGGCTAAATTTAAGCTGCGAAATCTCTAAAATTTCCTTAGTTTTGAAGCTCGGCTTTGCAACCTCGCGCAGGATCACGGCGGATTTGACACTCGATTTTATGGGAACGGATACGATTTGATAAGCTGAGATTTTAAAATTTGAACTATAAGTAAGCGGCTTTAGGCTGGCGCCCAAAACCGCAACTTCATAATAGAGCATTTAGCTATTGAGCTAAGGATTGGCAAAGCTCGTCTTTGTGATCGCAGTCAAATGAGCCTACGTTTCTACCCGCTGCCGTAGCCAAAGCCGATGTCGGATAGTAATCAAAAGTAGTTCTTTTTCCTGCCACTCTAGCGATATATGTAGATGTTGCATTGGCATTGCCGTTCGTAACCAAAGTCCAGCCGTTCCTACCGCCATCTTTCATAGGATAGATAGGTTGCTGCAAAACGCCTTCAAAAAGAGTGGCATTGTCTGAACCCTCCAAAGCAGGCCACGTAGTCACGCCCCTCATCATATTCTCGCTTCTAACTAGAGAAAGCCCGCTTCTAATGGCGGCGATATCCCCACGCATCTTAGCGATCGTAGCATCATCGCGCGTAGCGGCTAATCTAGGCACCGCGATGCCCGCCAAAATACCTAAAACGACGATGACGAAAACAAGCTCTATCATCGTAAAAGCTTTTAAATTTTTCATGTTAAATCCTTTGATTTAAAGTGAGATGATTATAGCCAAATTTAAATAAAATTAATTTTAGTTAAAGAAAAAATCCTGCATTTTAAATGAAATTTTGTGAAATTTCATTAAATTCTGCGATTTTTTGTCCGAATTTTACGGACGTATCAGCCGAGATTTCAAATTTCAAAAACTCGCTTTGCGCTACGAGCACGATCGTTGAGCCAAGCTCGAAATTTCCCAAATGATCGCCCTTTTTAAAGTTTAAATTTTCATATTCGTAAAGCGCTTCAGCTCTACTTGCGCATGCATTCGTTTGTATTCGAGCATCGAAATCAAATCTCATCTTGCCGACGTTTAAGGCGCCTACGAAAACCATCCACAAAATCCCGCCGCTAGGCATCTTGCACTTCAAAATAACGCGCTCATTTTTAGCGTAGAGGTTTGGAATTTTAAGTAAAAATTTCTTCGCCACGCTGTAAAGATCAGCAGGTATGTAAAGCGCCTGCAGCACGCTCAGATCGCACGGCGCGTGATAATGATGATAATCGCGCGGGCTTAGATAGATGTTTGCGTAGCTTAAATTTACGCCCTCTGTATTTACGCCGCCTCGGGCGTCCTCTGCGCTCGTTTCGCGGCTCGCGCCGTTTTCATCGCTATAAATTTCAGCCTGCACGCCGCTTGTAGCATAAGTTGCGCCACTTTTGCCGTCCATGATTTTTACTTGTGCGGCGCGAAATTTCATCCCTGCGCCGGCATCTTTTGCGCATCCGGTTCCAACCTCGCCGCTCCCGTTCGTAGCAACCGCCCCGTCATCTAAATTTTTACCCGCTCCGCCGCTTTCGCTTGCCGCAAACGTGCGCCCCAGCAGCTCGCTAAGGCTATATTCGCAGCCCTTCACGCTAAAAGCTCGCAGATCGGCGCAGGTTCCGCTCTCAAAGATCACGCCGTCGCTAGGGCTTATAAAGGCTAGCTCGTCCGTCGCTATCTCGCGCGGACACAGCAAACGGCGAGTAAAAAGCGCGTTTAAGCTCGCGTAGCTTTGCGGCGGATCAAATTCGCTCATATCGATTTTAAAAAATTCCACATATTTGCGGTTGATAAAATATTGTATAAATTTAAGGAATTTCACCGCGGCGATAACCCCAAAAATCCTCGAAATAAAACTTCTCATCTATGCCTTTCTAAGCTTAAGCAGCGCGATCTCGGCATCCGCAAAGACCCTTATCGGCGGGCCCCAAAACCCTACGCCGCTGCTTACGTAAATTTGCTTCAGCCCGTCGTTATACAGCCCGTAAAGATATTTCTGGCTAAGCAGCACCAAAAGCGTCCACGGGAAAATTTGCCCCGCGTGCGTGTGCCCACAGATACACAGATCGACTTCGTCGCGCACGAAGTCCACGACGTATTTTGGCTGATGTGCGAGTAAAATTTTTGGTTTATCGGGATCCGCCTGCGCTAGCGCAGCGCCGAGATCGGGCTGCATATATCCGAAGCGAAAGCCTCTAAGATCGTGCACGCCCATTAAATTTAGCCCTTCAAATTCCACGCTTTCGTTTTGCAGCACGCGCACGCCCGCTTTTTGCATCGCCGCGATAAGTCCGCTTGCGTCGCCGCGGTAATACTCGTGGTTGCCCGTGACGAAAAATATAGGTTTTTTGATCGCCTCAAGAGGCTGCAAAATATCCCCGAGCTCATCCGAGCGCAGATCAAACATATCGCCCACGATCAGTAGCGCATCGAAGCTTAGCGAGTTTATCTGGGCTACGACGCCTTGCAAAAACTCCTTTTTCAAAAACTCTCCCAGATGCACGTCCGAGATGACGGCGAAGCTTAGCTCGCGAGCTAAGCTTTTGATTTTTATTTCGCGCTCGGTGATTTTTGGAATTTTTAGTGCATTATAAAGCCCCTTAAAAATATAGCTAAACGCCATTATTACGAAGGTTACATCGATAAAGGTTTTTAAAAATTTTCGCCTATTTTCGCTAAATTTAACCACATGCGCGGCGGCGCTTAGCACGTCGTAAGCAAGGCAGATAAAAAAGAGCGAAAAGGACGCTGCCATGCAAAATACGCATAGCTTATAAAGCAGCTCGTTTTTAAAGCTTCCATTAAGCCCAAAACCCGCAAAAAATATTGCATCTAAAATCGCCAAAGCTACGCAAAGCAAGCTCAAGGCGGGGCGAAACGTGGCGAAGCCTTTATATGGCGCAAAACGCGCGCTGATCGATCTGTAGACGTAAAGATTAAAAAACAGAAATAAAACCGTGCCGACGATCGGAAAAATATAGGCGCTTTTCAAACTCTAGCCTTGGATATACTCGTCCAGCTTATCTTTATCAAAGCCCGTGATTTCTTGCTTATCGTCTAAAATTAGCGCGCCGCTCTTTTTAAATTTAGTGATGGTGCGCGAAAATGTCTCGGGAGTCACGTTTAGAATTTTGGCTATTCTAGTGTATTTCGTGCTCATAAAAATATCAAAATTCTCGATTATAAACTTAGCGATCTTGCCGTCGCAGTTAAGCACGACTTGATTATCAAAGACCGCATTTAGCGCGCGGATCTTCTCAGACATCGATTTTAAAAGCTCCAGGCAAATTTTAGGATCGCTCATAAACTCGTTTTTAAATTTTTCATAATCGATCTTTAGCACCTCGCCGTTTGTCGAAAACACGCCACTTGCAGGATAGCTCGTCTCTTCGAAATTTACCATCTCCGCCACGAGCGAGATGGGGCGGATCTCGCGCATATGGATCTCACGCCCCTTTGCGGAGGTTTTATAGATTTTTAAAATTCCTTTTAGCAGGACCAAGAGATACTGCGAGCGCTCGCCCTCGAAAAATAAAATTTCGCCCTTTTTGTAGCTTTTATGGATGCTAATCTGCTCCAAACGATCGATTTGCGCTGCGCTTAGAGCTTTGAAATAAGGAATTCTCTCAAGCATCGCCGCGACCTATTTTTTAAGCAGGTCTCTTATCTCGGTAAGAAGTTTAATCTCTTCGCTAGGCTCGGCAGGTGCGGCAGGCTCTGGAGCAGGGGCAGGCTTTTTAAGCTTATTGATAGCCTTAATCGCGCAGAATATACAAAATGCGATGATTATAAAATCGACCGTTACCTGGATAAACGAGCCGTAGTTTATCGTAACGGCTGGGGTCTGCCCCACCGCTTCTTTTAGCACGATCTTAAGATCGGTAAAATTCATACCTCCCGTAATAAGTCCTAAAACCGGCATCATAATGTCGCTTACGAGCGAGGTTACGATCTTGCCGAAAGCCCCGCCGATGACGACGCCCACCGCCATATCGATGACGTTTCCTTTCATCGCGAATTCTTTGAATTCCTGAATGAAACCCATATTGTCTCCTTAAATAAAATGCGCCGATATTAGCCTATTTTTGCTTTGTTTTTGCTTTTTATTAGGAAGTAAAAAGTATAATCCCAGCTTAAATTTAAACCCAAAGGACCTAAATTGTATCGCTTCGCTCCGTCGCCCACCGGCGATATGCATATCGGAAATTTACGCGCGGCCATTTTCAACTACATCTGCTCGCTGCAAGATAAAAGCGGCTTTATTTTGCGCATCGAGGACACCGATACTGCGCGCAATATCGAAGGCAAAGATCAAGAGATTATCGAAATTTTAAAGCGCTTCGGCATTAAATGGCAGAGCCTGTATTATCAAAGCAAAAATTTAAAATTTCATCAGCAGTTTGCTGCTAAGCTACTTTCCGAGAAAAAGGCGTTTTGCTGTTTTTGCAGCGAGGAGGAGCTGGAAGCGAAAAAGCAAGCCGCCAAAGACGCTGGCGAGGCGTACCGCTACGACGGGCACTGCGAGCATTTAAGCGACGAAGAGGTGCTTGGCTGCGAGAAGCCCTTTACTATCCGCCTTAAAAAGCCTGATCACGCGTTGGAATTTACTGACGCGATCAAAGGCCGTATCTCATTTGAGCCGCAGAACATCGACAGCTTCGTCATTATGCGCGCGGACAAGACGCCAACTTATAACTTCGCCTGCGCCTGCGACGATATGATGCAGGGCGTGAGCTTCGTAATCCGCGGCGAGGATCACGTCTCAAACACGCCAAAGCAAAACTGGATCCGCCAAAGCCTCGGCTACGACGGCGAGATCAAATACGCGCACCTGCCGATCATATTAAATTCCGAAGGCAAAAAGATGAGCAAGCGCGAGGATAGCTCCTCGGTAAAATGGCTGCTTCAAAGCGGCTACCTGCCCGAGGCGATCGCGAATTATCTGATCCTACTGGGTAACAAAACGCCGCGCGAGGTCTTTAGCATGGATGAGGCGGTGGAGTTTTTCGACATCGCTAAAATTTCAAAAAGCCCGGCGAAATTTGACGAGGACAAACTCGCATTTATAAACCGCGAGCATATCAAAAAAGCAAGCGAGCAGCGCCTGGCGGAGCTTTTTGAGCTTGAGCCAAAATTTGCGCCTTTGATAAAATTTTACACTCAAGAAGCGAGCCTTATCCCGCAGATCAAAGAAAAGATCGCAGCGATCTACGGCGCGAAAGATATCCCGCAGGAGTGGGCGGCACAGGCGCAGGCGCTACGAGAGGCGATCTTAAATTTATTAAGCTCAAACGGCGCTCCAATGGAATTTAATGATTTCAAAGCGGCGCTTTCGCAGGCTACAAGCTTAAAGGGCAAGAGTCTATTTATGCCGCTTAGGTTTTTACTTACCGGCGCGCCTCACGGACCGGAGCTTAGCGAACTGTATCCGCTGATCCGCGCCGATTTAAAGGAGATACTCGATGCTACTAAATAGCGTATTTTACGGCATTTTAGTGAGTATTCACTACGTGATTCAAGCTTATATGATGCTAATTTTCGTCGCCTGCGTTTTAAGTTTCATCCGCCCAAATCCGTTCGGTAAATTTTATAAAATCGTCCGCGTCATCTCTGCGCTTACCGAGCCTGCGTTTGCGCTGGTGCGTCGCTATCTGCCTACGACTTTCGGCGGCTTTGATCTTTCGCCGTTAGTGATTTTATTTGTTTTAATGTTTTTTGATAATATGATAATTTATATTCTAAATAGGAGCGTTCTTTGAGAGCCATATGTAAATTTTGCCTTATTTTAACTTTGCTGTGCGCCGCAAGTAGCGGTAAAATTTTAAGCTACGAACAGATCAAAGACGAGCCCAAATCCTTAGCCAAGGATTATTACATCTATCGCCTAATTGATGAGACAAAATACAACAAAGCGGAGATTATAGCTTTAAAACAGAGCATCTTTCGCTACAAGGGTAAACTAAAAGAGAAGCTAGATAGAATTTTCGGCGCCGTTCGACCGCCTAAGGGTCCGGATCGCTGCGCAGGCGTTACCTCCGCCAATATTTTAGATGCAAATTTAACCTGCAAAAAGGCGCGCTCCTATCCAAATTTTATCGCCAAGCTAAGCCC
>CAURUA010000025.1:0-28422 GCA_963528045.1 uncultured Campylobacter sp.
ATTGATGATTTTAAGGAAGGTCTAGCTAAAGTTGAAAAGGATTCAAAATACGGTTTTATAGATAAAACCGGCAAAGAGATAGTTCCTTGTATCTATGATAATTGCTGCGGATTCTATTTTACCAGGGTTTACGAGAATGGTGAATATAGCTATGTATATACAAAAGACGAAGAAAGAGATTACTCTTATGTTTATGGTGATTGGGTTTATGATTTTAAGGAAGGTCTAGCTCAAGTTAGGAAGGATAGTAAATGTGGCTTTATAGATAAAACCGGCAAAGAGATAGTTCCTTGTATTTATGATTTTATTTTTGATTTTAATGAAGGTCTAGCTAAAGTTGAAAAGGATTCAAAATGGGGTTTTATAGATAAAACCGGCAAAGAAGTTACTCCTTGTATTTATGATTGGACTGATGATTTTAAAGAAGGTCTAGCTAAAGTTGGAAAGGATTGGAAATACGGTTTTATAGATAAAACCTGCAAAGAAGTTACTCCTTGTATTTATGGTGAGATTTATGATTTTGAAGAAGGCTTAGCTAAGGTTAAAAAAGATGGTAAATATGGCTTCATAGATAAAACCTGCAAAGAGATTACTCCTTGTATTTATGATGATGTCAATAACTTTTATGAAGGCTTAGCTAAGGTTAAAAAAGATGGTAAATATGGCTTTATAGATAAAACCTGCAAAGAAGTTATCCCTTGTATTTATGATTGGGTTTATTATTTTGAGGAAGGTCTAGCTAAAGTTGAAAAGGATTCAAAATGGGGTTTTATAGATAAAACCGGTAAAGAGATTGTCCCTTGTATTTATGATAAAATATGGATGGGAAATGATATCCCATCTAGGATATACGATCAAATCATGTATTGTGAAGGATATGCTATAGTCAAAAAGAATAATAAATGGGGGGCATTAGATGATGAGAATAATGAAATTCTCCCGCTGACGTATGATGATGAGATGAAAGTTGTGGAAAGTCTATTAAATTAATCTAGACGGTCGCGAAACTATCGTAGATAGAAACGGCAAAATAATATCGTAAATTTAAAGGAGAGATAATGGTTGGTGTAGAGCAGGCGATCGAGGATCTGAAAAACGGCAAAATGCTCGTTATGGTCGATGACGTCGATCGCGAGAATGAGGGCGATTTGGTGTTTGCGAGCACATTTAGCAGCGCACAGAAGGTAAATTTCGCGATCACGCACGCCCGCGGAGTGCTGTGCGTGGCGCTTAGCCCGCAGATAGCGCAGCAGCTGGGTTTAAGCCTGATGGTCGATAAAAACACCTCGAGTCACGAGACCGCATTTACCGTCACGATCGATGCGAAGGACGCCAAGACGGGCGTGAGCGCGTATGAGCGCAATATGACGATCGAGCTGATGTCGCGCGTGGGCGCTCGTGCGGATGATTTCGTCCGCCCTGGGCATATCTTCCCGCTCATTGCCAAAAGCGGCGGCGTGCTCGCTCGCACGGGGCACACCGAGGGCTCTACGGATCTATGCCGTTTGGCGGGGCTTTCGCAAAGCGCCGTGATCTGCGAGATCGTCAAAGATGACGGCGATATGGCGCGCAGGGACGATCTGGAAAAATTCTGCGCGCAGCACGGCATCAATATGATCTCGGTCGCGCAGATCGTGCAGTACCGCCTAAAGCACGAAACCCTCGTTAAATTTAGCGAGCCCAAAAGCGCTCTGCTGTGCGGCGAGGCGGCGAAATTTTACGACGTGAGCGATCACGAGGGCAACGAGCACCGCGCCTATATTTTCGGCGAGCCAGAAAAGAGCTCGCAGACGAACGTGAAATTTCATAAAATTTCAAGCGATCTGGAGTTTTTAAGCGATGCGAAATTTAACGATTTCATGCGCGATCTGGACGTTTTGCGCAAAGAAGGCGGCGTGCTTTTGATGCTAAAATCCGCGCAAAATTGCGCCGATTTTAAGAGCTTCGGCATCGGAGCGCAAATTTTAGCGCATCTGGGCGTGAGAAAAATCAAAATTTTAAGCAAGAGCGAGCCGAAAGACTACGCCGGGCTTAGCGGTTTTGGGATCGACATAGTTTGATAGCTCATATCGATTTGGACAGCTTCTTCGTCTCTGTGGCGAGGCTTGCCGATCCTACGCTTGCGGGCAAAAAGATCGCAGTCGTCGGAGGCGGCGACGAGGAGATTTTCGGCGGCAAGAGCGAGCTTGGAAGCGTGATTTTAAGCGCGAGCTATGAGGCTAGAGCAGACGGCGTGCACTCGGCTCAGCCCGTTAAAATCGCGCTCGGACTCTGCCCGCAGCTAATTTTGGTGCGCGCCAGACATGGCGAATACCGAAAAGCTTCACGCGAAATTTATGAGTTTTTACTAAACTTTACGCCCGAGATCGAAAAATTTAGCATCGACGAGTTTTTTCTAAATTTACGCGGCACGGCATACGACGCAGACGCGCTGGGCTTTGCTGCGTTTTTGCAAAGCGAGATTATGCGCCGCTTTAGCCTTCCGTGCAGCGTCGGTCTTAGCGAAGCAAAACTGATCGCAAAACTCGCTACGGGCCTTGCTAAGCCCTTCGGCGTGCGGCAAATTTTAAAATCGCAAATCGCGCGCGAGCTATCCGCCGTGCCGGTAGCGAAATTCCCCGGCATCGGCAAAGCGGCGCAAAAAACGCTCGGCAAATACGGCATTGTAAGCTTCGGCGACGCGCTAGGGCACAGGGAAATTTTTGAAAAGATGGGCGCAAACGGCAGGAAAATTTTCGCAGCCCTTAGCGGCGAGGATGAGGGCGAGGTCGTCTCAAAGCGCGAGCGCAAAAGCATCGGCTTTGGGCGCAGCTTCGCGCCGTGCGCCGATCGGGACGAGCTGCGGCGTAAAATTTTAATTTTGGCGCGCCATTTGGCGGGCGAAGTGCTTGCAAGGGGCCTAAAGCCCGCGACTTATGATCTAAAGATCCGCTACAAATCGCGCGAGGAGTTTTCGCACCAGATCAGCCGGGATAGGGCGTTTAGTCTAAGCTTGCTGAGCGAGACCGCGCTTGAGCTGTTTAAGCTCTGCGACGTGAAAAAAGGCGCGCAGATAATCCACGTAGCGCTAAATCTTTCAAATTTTAGCGGCAAATCGGGCAGTTCGCTGCTTTTTGGCGAGATCGATAAAAAGCAGCAGAGCCTGGATCGATCTTTAAGCAGGATTTGGGAAAAATTCGGCATCGAAAAGCTGAAAAAGGCAAGCGAAATTTGATTAAATTTAAAGGAAAAAGATGAAATTAGGCGAGCTATACTCGGTGATCTGCATAATCTTTGCGACGAATTTTAAGGGCGTGATAGATGAGCAGAAGTTGCGCGGCTTGGGCAAAAACTGGATCATCGTAAATAAAAATATCGAGAACAAAAACGGCCACGAGCTTTGGCAAAAGGTGCAGGGCGAAGACTACGCGGCGCTAGGGCGCGATTTTGAGGCGCTAAAAGAGGCGTTTGAGATGGACTTTTTCAAGCTCATAAGCGAAAGCGAAGTGGAGCTGTTTTATGAAAAATGCCGCTTTAAAAAGCCTTTTGCAGAGCTTAAAAGCGCTCATGCGGCCAATATGCTGGCGCTGCTTGCCATGATTTTTAAGCAAAACACGGATGCGAAATCGCATAAAATTTTGACGCTTTATCTGGCGCAATTTATCATTCCTAGCTTTTCCGCACTTGCTACGCACGTGCAGATAAACGCCAAAAGTAGCTACTACAAGGCGCTCGGGTGGTTTTTGGCTGATTTTTGCTGCGTGGTGAAAGAGACGCTAGGGCTTGGAATTTAGAATTTAGAATTTAGAATGTGCGCTCGGTGTTTTTGCGCGTTCGACACGGAGAGTACTGCGTAGAGATAGAATTTAAAGCTTGCTTTCGGGATTTCTTGCGCTGTAGCTGGTACAGCTCCTGCGGGTGCGATAAGCTAAGCGAGGCAGGTAAATTTTATCTGCGAGGATGTAAAGTGGCTGCCTTGCGGTTTTTGTGCGTCGGCGTTTGTCGTATCGCGCGCGTCGTTTTAAATTCTGCGCGGCATTCGGTATTTATTTTGCGCATGTGCCGCTCGACGTTTGTTTTGCGCGCACTGCGAGTTTTGCTTGGCGTCCGGTGCTCTCGTTTTGCGCCGCCTGCATTAGGGTACTGCGTGCTTTGTCTGCGTCGCGCCACTTTGCGTGCCGCTTCGTATGTTGTCTGGTATCGCCGCTCGGTGCTTTACGTGTAGCGCTTTGCGCCCCATCTGGCGCCACCGCTTGAAATTTCATGCGAGGTGGTCTGTGCATCGTTTGACGCTATCGCTAAGCATCCGCGCATTACGTGTTTCGCGCGTGCGATCGAGCGTTCGAAAACTAGGTTTGTCGCCTAGCACTTGCGTCGCTTTGCGTCTTCTACCGAGCGTGCGTCACGCAGCGTCCGATGCGCGCCGTTAAATTTTAAAATTTAAAACAAAGGATAAATTTGAATTACTGGAACGAAATTTACACCCACTTCGATCCCGTGGCGTTCAGCGCGTTTGGCATAAACGTGCACTGGTACGGCATTATGTATGTTTTAGCGCTGCTTACGGCGCTATTTATGGCAAAGTATTTTGTAAAAAAGGATGATCTTAGCTTTAGTGATAAGATGCTCGATCGCTACTTTATCTGGGTCGAAGTGGGCGTCATTTTGGGCGCGCGGCTTGGATACATCGCGATCTATTCGGGCGAGGCGGCGTGGTATTGCAGCCATCCGTGGCAAATTTTCAACCCCTTTCATAACGGCGAGTTTGTGGGCATTCGCGGTATGAGCTATCACGGCGCAGTCGTCGGATTCGTGATCGCGACGGTTTGGTTTTGCAAAAAATTTAAAACCGATATGTGGGCGCTGCTCGATCTCGTGGCGCTTAGCGTGCCGCTTGGGTATTTTTTCGGGCGCGTGGGAAATTTTTTAAATCAGGAGCTTTTCGGGCGCGAGACGAGCGAGCCGTGGGGGATTTTAGTGAGCGGCACGTTGCGTCACCCAAGCCAGCTTTACGAAGCGGTTTTGGAAGGACTCGTTATTTTCGTGATTTTATTTTTCTACCGTAAATTTAAGAAATTTAACGGCGAGCTGATATGTCTGTATGCGATGCTATATACGGCGTTTAGATTTTTCGTGGAATTTTTTAGGCAGCCGGACGACGGGCTTGGGTTTATATTTTTAAATTTATCGATGGGGCAAATTTTATCTTTGGTGATGTTTTTGATAGCAGTTTTCTTAAAGCAGTCTTTGAAGAAAAAACTAATTCATAAAAATTAAATTAATCTAAAGTTAAAAAGTAATATAATCTCTTTACAAAAATGTAAATTTTCGTTTAGCGGGGATTTATAATCATCTTTTTTAAGGAGAACCTATGCTAGGTCGCATTGAAGGCTTTACGGGCAGATCCATAGACGGCAAAAAAAGCCGCATTATGGCTTTGCAAGACGTGGCGCAAAGCATCAGCGGGCTGATTTTGGCCTGTTTTATGCTGTGTCATATGATATTTACCGGCACGATTTTGATCGGTAAGGGCGCATTTGAGGGTGTCGTACATTTCGCCGAACCGGGCGGAATTTATTTCGTTACAAACATCGTCGCTTTCGTGATTTTCGTGATTTTCGTGATTCACGCATTTTTGGCTATGAGAAAATTTCCGGCTAACTACGCCGCTTACAGAGCGTTTAAAGCGCACAAAATGCGAATGAAGCATTGCGACACAACGCTTTGGTGGTTTCAGTTTTGGACGGGATTTTTTCTATTTTTCTTTGCGGCGGCTCATATTTTAATGATTGTATTCGGTCCGAAGATTACCGCAGATCTTGCTATCGCGAGATTCGGACAGCTTCATCTATTTTATTTCGTTTTATTGATTTTCGTAGTAACTCACGCTAGTATTGGAATTTATAGGCTTTATATGAAATGGATCAGCATAGACGGCACGAAGGCTGAAATTCAAAGGAAAAGAGCCCTCATCAAAAAGACGGTTTTCATCGTTTGGGGTGCATTTTTCTTGCTTTCGATAATCGCCGATTTCAAATGGTTAAGTTTAGAATAGGGAGCTTAGGATGAATGTAATATATTGCGATTCTTTAGTTATTGGCGGCGGCTTGGCGGGCTTAAGAGCTGCGATCGCTACCGGCGAGAAGGGGCTTAGCACCATCGTTTTGAGTCTGATCCCCGTTAAGCGCTCGCACTCTGCGGCAGCTCAAGGCGGCATGCAGGCGTCTCTGGGAAATTCCAAGATGAGCGAGGGCGACAATGAGGACGTGCACTTTGCCGATACCGTAAAAGGAAGCGACTGGGGCTGTGATCAAGACGTCGCTAGGATGTTTGCGCAGACGGCGCCTAAGGCGATCCGCGAGCTTGCGGGCTGGGGCGTTCCTTGGACCAGGATTACTAGAGGCGAGCGAAGCGCTATTATCAACGCTCAAAAAACCACAATCACTGAAAAAGATGAGGTTCACGGACTTATTCACAGCCGCGACTTCGGCGGTACGAAAAAATGGCGAACCTGCTATACCGCCGATGCTACGGGACATACAATGCTTTTTGCCGTTGCAAACGAAGCGTTAAAGCATAATGTCGATATTCACGATCGCAAGGAAGCGATCGCGCTAATTCACGCAAACAACCGCTGCTACGGCGCAATCGTGCGCGATTTGGTTACCGGCGAGCTAATCGCATACGTCTCAAAGGGCACGTTGATCGCTACAGGCGGCTACGGCAGAGTGTATAAACACACTACAAACGCCGTCGTTTGCGAGGGTATAGGTGCTGCTATCGCGCTTGAGACGGGCGTAGCGCAGCTTGGAAATATGGAAGCGGTGCAGTTTCACCCAACCCCTATCGTTCCGAGCGGAATTTTGCTTACCGAGGGTTGCCGCGGCGACGGCGGAATTTTACGCGATGTGGACGGCTACCGCTTTATGCCGGATTATGAGCCCGAGAAAAAGGAACTTGCTAGCCGCGACGTCGTAAGCCGCCGCATAATGGAGCATATAAGAAAAGGCAAGGGCGTCAAAAGCCCTTACGGCGAGCACGTTTGGCTTGACATATCGATCCTCGGACGCGAGCATATCGAGAAAAATTTACGCGACGTGCAAGAAATTTGCGAAATTTTCAACGGCATCGATCCTGCCGACACCGAGGTGATAACCGACGAGCAGGGCAGGAAGCGCGGCAAGGGCTGGGCTCCGATCCTTCCTATGCAGCACTACTCGATGGGCGGTATCAAAACAAAAGCTACGGGCGAGAGTCCGACTTTGGCGGGACTATTCAGCGCCGGCGAGGCTGCGTGCTGGGATATGCACGGCTTTAACCGTTTGGGCGGAAATTCCGTCGCCGAAACCGTCGTCGCGGGCATGATCGTGGGCGAGTATTTTGCGGAGTATTGCCAAGGACACGATGTCGATATCAATACGCACGATATCGAAAAATTCGTAGATAAAGAGAAAAATTATATTAAGAGCCTGCTTGAAAAAGAGGGTAAATTTAACGTATTTGAGATCAAAAACAAGATGAAAGACGTTATGTGGGAGCACTGCGCGATCTTCCGAACCGGTGAGGGATTAGCCAAAGCCGTAAAAGAGCTCGAGGAGCTTTACAAGCAGTCCTTGGATGTCAAAGTAAGCAATAAAGAGCTTTTCGGAAACCCGGAGCTTGAGGAGGCTTATCGCGTACCGAAGATGCTAAAGCTTGCGCTTTGTATCGCCAAGGGCGCGCTTGATCGCACCGAAAGCCGCGGCGCACACTTCCGCGAGGACTATCCGAAACGCGACGATCTAAACTGGCTAAAACGAACGCTTGCAAACTGGAAAGAGGGCGATACTATGCCTACTCTAAGCTACGAGCCGCTTGATATTATGAAGATGGAGATGCCGCCTGCATTCCGCGGATACGGCGCCAAAGGCAATATCATCGAGCATCCAGACAGCGCCGTGCGCCAAAAAGAGGTCGATGAAATTCGCGAGAAAATGCAAGCCGAGGGCAAGGGCAGATATGAAATTCAAGAGGCATTGATGCATTATGAGTTGCAGCCAAAATACAAAGCACCTAACGAAAGAGCAGGTATAGGATATGAGTAGAAAAATAACTATAAAGGCGTTTAAGTACAATCCGCTAAGCAAAATTTCAAAGCCGCACTTCGCTACTTACGAGCTCGAAGAGACCGACGGAATGACGCTGTTTATCGCGCTTAACGTGATCCGTGAGAAATTTGATCCCGAGCTAAGCTTCGACTTCGTTTGTCGCGCGGGTATCTGCGGTAGCTGTGGTATGCTAGTAAACGGCAAGCCGCAGCTTGCGTGCCGCACGCTTACTAAGGATTATCCGGACGGCGTGATCGAGCTTATGCCGCTTCCGGTTTTCAAGCTGCTAAAAGACCTCAGCGTCGATACGGGCAACTGGATGAACGCGATGAGCAAACGCGTAGAGAGCTGGATCCACACCGATCACGAAACCGATATCTCCAAGCTTGAGGAGAAGGTTGAACCGGAGGTCGCGCAAGAGGTTTTCGAGCTGGATCGCTGCATCGAGTGCGGCATCTGCGTGGCGAGCTGCGGTACCGCAATAATGCGAAAGGATTTCATCGGCGCCGTCGGTATTAACCGTATAGCGCGCTTTCAGATCGATGCGCTGGATAAACGCAGCGACGAGGATTTTTACGAGCTAATCGGCGATGATGACGGAGTATTCGGCTGTATGACGCTGCTAGGCTGCGAGGACAACTGTCCTAAGCACCTTCCGCTTCAAAGCAAAATCGCATATGTTCGCCGCAAGCTTGCCGCTCAGGGCAAATGCGGCTGCGGCAAATAAAATTTAAGCGGGACCTTCCCGCTTAAATTTATCTTCTAAATTTATAAATTTATCTCGATAGACAAATCCCAAAATGCTTGAGCCAGACAAGCGAAGTAGCTTTAAATTTAATACTATCCCAAGCGATAAAGAAGTAAAATACGAAATCGCTTAAGATCGCCGGCGAGGGATAAGGATGAACGAAGCAAGGCTCGAAGAGCTAAAGAAAATTCTAAATGAACGACATCAAAATTTAGAGCAAGGCTCGCAGGAAGATTTTAGTGCTCAAAATTCTGATGCCTTAAATTTTGATACTTCAGAATCCGATACCTCAAATTCAAATGCTTCAAATTTCAATGCCTCATATTTAAACAATACAAATTTCAAAACTTTAAATTCTAATGACAAAAATTCAGACGATCTAAATTTAAACGCAAAGCGCGATAGAAGATTTTAAAATTTACATTCAGATAGCGCTACTTTATTTAAAAATTCTAACGTTAGGAACTACGATAAAGATCCGATAGTAATCAAAAATTATGAAAAGTTTTTTGTTTATGCCCATCTTCTTGTATTTCTTCCGGTATCGGGTATGCCACTATTTTTTATTCGGGATATTATAGATTTGGGATATATAGATAAAGTCGATTATTTAACAACATCTATAGCGATATTATTAATCGCCGTTATTACATATATCTTTACCGCAATACGCAATAAACGCGAAATAAGATTTACTGATCAATATATAGAATTTTTAGATAAAGGGGTCGTTAAAAGGCAGTGCAAGGTGGAAAAGGATAAATTATGCAAAAACTTTTCTACGCAAAATTTTAGAACCCCATCTTTTATCGTGTTGGTTATATTTTGTGTCGGCTCGTTAGGTTTTTTCTTTGTATTTTTGCTTTGCATGTATGTGGCGAATATATTTATAAAATTCGTCGTGTATCTTTGCATAAATAAAGGCATAAAAGGATTTAAAATTTTTCCATTTATAAAAGTAGATGAGCCGTGGCATGGCGGATATTTATATTATTCCGTTGTCGTATCGGCACACTACTATTTGATTTATTTGTATAGCAGTGAAATTTACGACGAAGTTAGAGAGTATTTTCTGCAGAAAAATATAAATATAGACTATATTAAAAAAGACTATACGGTTTTTATCTAGGAGGGTATGCGAATGGGCGGTAAATTTAAAACTAAAATTTCAATATTTTATGGTAGCCGTCATTAAATTTCGTAGCGATACCGAGCGCAAATACGGCAAATTTAGCGCTAAATTTTATGCGTAGAAGCGCTTGTTGAAATTCTAACCGCCTGCCGCTGGAATAAAATTTCGTCGGTAGAATTTTACCCGAGCGACATTTCTACGCGGAATTCTATCGGTAAAATTTCGAAGGTAAAATTTCACGCCTTACCCTCTTAAATCTCGCTTTGCGAATTCCGCTCGAGCGAAATTACCTTGTGAAATTCCGCCCGTTTATATTCAGCTAAGCTCACACTCGGTAATATTTGCCATTTTATTTGCGGAGGTTGCTTTGAAAGAGATAAAATCCAAGCTCATCATAGCGTGCTTGGTTGTTACGGCAGGCCTATTTTTCTTGATCGCAGGCGGTGCACTTATGGATATATCCGAAACTCAGCCCGCGCAAAATTCCACGGCAAGCCGCGTCGCAACCTCCGGCAATTCCTCCAATCGGCCGCTAACGGACGAGGATCGCGCCGCAATAGCAAGGTACCGGTACGAAAGGCTGGGCGCCGAGTTAAATTTAGACGAGCGCGTAGTGCAGGGCGATGAGCGGATGGAGTATTTCCGCAAGCTTTTGCGCTCCAAGGACACTGCTCGTATTTTAACATTTATGCGAGAGCAGCGCATCACTGCGGGCGATCCGCTGCAGTTTGGTATAACGGCGATAATGTATTCTAGCTTTTACAACGATGCAAACACTACCGAGGAGCTGATCTATCACGGAGCGGATATCAACCGCACGGATGATTTTTCTCATTCGGCGCTAAGCTATGCTATCGAAAATAACTCTACCGCCGCCGCGGAAGTTCTACTTAAGCATGGAGCTAGCTTTTCTAGCGTTAAATATGTTCGTCCGTGGCTTACATACCCTGGATACGGTGACTCCTATTTGGTTGTTACTAGCGACGCACAGGTAAAGACATATTCCATAACGCCTAAAAGCGAAGGTACTAGTGCGGTATCCGATCCACTCTATTACGCCGTAGCAGGCGGATTTTTGCAGATGACGGAGCTTATGCTTAGCAGCGGTGTAAGACCTGAGATTGCCGCTTGGACGGACGATCATTGTATTGCTTTTACGCTCAAACACCGCAAAGATGAGCGGCAGCCGAACTGCTCCATCTATCAGATGCTGCCGCAACGATATGACGCGAGTATGCTAAATCTGCTACTTAAATACGATTTGGCAGGGCTTCCGGACGATGAGCGTATTCGAAAAAAATACGATGACTGCCGTAAGGATTTGGATACGTTGAAGGAGTATAAGAAAATATACCTAGAGCATATGGGTGATTATTGTTACGATGAGATTATTTTAGATTGGACTTTATTAAACAGCTCTAGGTATGAGCTGCTTAGATATATGATGACGGAGCGCTCAAAGTATTCGGAAAATGATGTAATCAAGCTTAACAAAGGCTCGCTGCCCGATCTTAATAGATGCGGCTCGGTAACGCCAAATACAGCACTACTTGATATCTACGATACGCTTATAAAGCACTATTCCTCGCTCTGCGGCGATGAGCCTAAGGGTGCAAGCGGCTTTGATTTAGATAAATTTTTTAGATATTTGCAATTAGAAAAATTGGAATATTATCTTAAAATAGAGTATAAGGGCAAGTTGATACGGGTTGAGGAGTATGATAAAATTTTAAGGCGCAATGCGTCTAAGCAGCTAGAGCAAGCGGGATCCAAGACTGCAGATACCGCGTCTACCAATGAGTAAAATTTCGTAAAGCTTTTGGATATGATCGCTACGTATTTGGCACAATTTTATAAAATTTTAATGATTTTAAATTTGTCGTTTCTCTTTAATATCTTGATCATCGCAATCTTAGCTTCAAGTTATCACCGCCTTGTATTTGTGTAGTTATAGCATCTATACTTATAAAAGATCGCGAAATATCATCTTTCTTATATTAATATGAGATAAATTTATATATAGCAAGACCTCATAATTTATGAAATTTATAATGTTAAATATGGGCTAGAAATATAAAATTTGAAAATATTACAAATTCTAAGGCTAAACTTTTATCAATAATTTTTATTATTTAATGAATATTTTAATTTATATGTGTATAATTACAGATAAATTTTATTAGAAAGGAATAAATATGAAAAAACTAACCACTACTTCGGGTAATCCTATCGCGGATAACCAAAACTCCCTTACCGCAGGCAGCCGCGGCGGTATAATGTTGCAAGATTATCAGCTACTTGAAAAACTAGCCCATCAAAACAGAGAGCGTATCCCCGAGCGTGCCGTTCATGCAAAAGGTAGCGCCGCATACGGAACATTAGAGATTACGCAGGACATCTCACGATATACTAAAGCCAAGGTATTGCAAAAAGGCGAGAAAACAAGGCTGCTTTCGAGATTTTCTACCGTTGCCGGTGAAGCTGGGGCGGCTGATGCTGAGCGCGACGTAAGGGGCTTTGCGATTAAATTTTACACCAAAGAGGGCAACTGGGACTTGGTCGGAAACAACACTCCCGTCTTTTTTGTAAAAGACCCGTATAAATTCCCGGATTTTATCCACACGCAAAAGCGTGATCCTCGCACACATCTCCGTTCAAATGAGGCAGCATGGGACTTTTGGAGCTTAAGCCCTGAGAGTATGCATCAAGTAACCATCTTGATGAGTGACCGCGGTATTCCGGCAAGTTACCGTCATATGCACGGATTTGGCAGCCACACCTACAGCCTTATAAATGACAAAAACGAAAGATTTTGGGTTAAATTTCACTTCAAAACCCGCCAAGGCATTAAAAATTTAACCAACGCTCAGGCCTCACAAATTATTGCAAAAGATCGAGAGAGCAATCAACGCGATCTTTTTGAGAGTATAGAAAAGGGTGACTTTCCAAGCTGGGATTTCAAAATTCAAATAATGACTCTACAGCAGGCAAAAGAGGTCAAATTTAACCCCTTTGATCTAACCAAAACTTGGCCTCATAAGGAGTTCCCACTCATCGACGTGGGCGTTATGACGCTAAACGAAAATCCGAAAAATTATTTCAATGAGGTTGAGCAGGCCGCATTTAGCCCGTCAAATATAGTGCCTGGTATCAGCTTTAGTCCCGATAAGATGCTGCAAGCAAGGATATTTAGCTACCCCGACGCTCAAAGATATCGTATCGGCACGCACTACGCGCAGCTAGATGTTAATCGTCCTGTAAGCGAGGTCAATACTTACGTCGTGGGCGGCGCGATGAATAACGGAATGTATGAGCTTGACGATAAGGCTTACTATGAGCCTAACAGCTTTGGCGGCGCCAAAGAGGATCGTGCTTTGTTAGAGCCTGATATAAGCATAGAAGGCGCGATGCAAAGATACGATCACAGAGTCGAGGATCAGGATTATTATTCGCAACCTAGAGCGCTTTTTGAGCTAATGAGCGACGAACAAAAATCACAGCTTTTTAGTAATATCGCAGATAGCATGGAGGGTGTGAGCGAAGCGATAAAAGAGCGCGCAATAGGACATTTTGAAAAAATTTCCGCTGACTACGCAAATGGCGTAAGAGCCGCTTTGAAAGCAAAAAATTGACGAGATTAACACAGGCCGAGGAGCAAAGATATGGTGAGCTTTGCGCTATGGCGCTTGATTTTGCCAGGCGAGATGATGCTGACGAGCTAGAAAAGATGATAAAGGCGGGCCTTAGCGTAAATTTAAAATCCGTCAAAGGCGACACACTTTTAATGCTGGCTAGCTACAATAACGCGCTAAAGACTGTAAATATGCTGCTCTCAAACGGCGCCAGAGTCGATGAGCGTAACGACCGCGGGCAAACTCCGCTCGCGGGTGCGGCCTTTAAAGGACATTTGGAGGTAGTCAAAGCTCTCGTAAATGCAGGTGCAGACGTAGAGGCTACGAGTGGTCTTGGTATGACACCCTATGCCTTTGCTGTGATGTTTGGTAGAAGTGAAACGGCAAAATTTTTACTAAGCAAGCGTAAAAAGCAGGGATTGCTACAAAAACTGGCGGTTAAATTTTTAGGAATTTTCACCAAAAAGAGCGCGCGAGCGGTTTAAATTTTTATGCGCCTTGATATTTGGCGGTTTAAAATTTACGCACTTTAGCGCTTATACACGGTTTAAAATTTGACGTATTTTAGGGCTCGCATAGGGCGAAATTTCGGAGATTTTACTAAAAAGATGCAAGGATGATTTGAAATTTTGGCATACCATTTTGAGTTCCTAGGGTTTTAAGCTTCTCTTGTTCAATTTAATATGTAGATGCAGCGCCATTTTCCAATATACCAATAGCACAAGCCTTTTTTTGTTTATCTAATATGGCGCGCTCTTTTATGACTATAAACGGCGCGCGGTTTTTAGGTTATAATTTAACTCTCTGCCGGTTTGGGAGATAGAATTTTATATTGCTCGTTCGTCTGCTTCGCTAGTTTAGCGGTATTTGGTTGCGCCTGCGTTATTTTGCTGGCGCTGCCTGTCTAATTCATATTTTTCCCTCCATCTGCTTTGCTGGGCTTCCCATTTTCTCTGAATTTAGCAGGTCTTGTCGGCTTCGCCCGTGGAACTCAATTTTTGCGATGAAGTTTGGTATGATCTATTGCGATCCTTGTGGCAAGACTATAAATTTTCCTTTGAATCTTTGCAGAGTTTGTAAATTTTTAAGATTTTTCAGCGCGCTTGGAATTTTATTGATTTTTGGATCGAGCTTGTCTTGTAGCTGGATTTGGCTGAGTACTGCGGCTAAATTTTACAATTTTAGGTTCATCGATTAAGCCTTTTACGCCGAGCCGATTATTATATGTAGCCTAATTTTGATATCTTAAGGATCACGACTATAAGCTCTTAAATTCCATCTCCAGCTGTTTGCGCCAGTCTTGCAGCGAGCGCTCTGAGCTGAGCGCGTATTTTTCGATCAGAGCGTCCGTTTTACTTAGAAACTCAAATAGCTTGCCCTCCCACACGGCAGGGTTTAGGTTGTTTTGATGCATCGTTTTGATATAAACCAGCTCCTTGCTAAGAGCCTCGAGCTCGTCTAGATAGCTCTCGCGAGCGCTTTCGTCGTGTAGTTCTAGACGCTTTAGATCTCGCAGCTTGTCCTCTAAAATATCGCAAAATTTCATATACCTTTGCGAGCTAAGCTCGGGATCTGCGGCGTCTGCGCGCGCGGAAGCCTTTTGGACCTGAAAATACACGAGCACACCCACCGCAAGGGCGACTGCGAACATCAAAGCGAAATTAGCCATTTTTTCTCCTTAAGCCGTCCAAGCCCACGACCGCGAGCCCGAACCAAATTAGCGAAAAGCTCAAAATTTTGTAAGTCTCAAGCTCCTCGCCGTAGATAAATACCGCGATCAGCATACTCATGCTGGGGCTGATGTATTGCATAAAGCCGATCGTGGATAGCGGCAGATATTGCGTGCTTACGGCGAAGGTAAGCAGCGGCAAAATCGTAATCAGCCCGCTTGCAAACAGCAGCGCGCCGCTTACGTTAAAGCCGAAAGCGCCGCTTCCTTTCAGCGCGCAGTAGATCAGAAACGCAAGCGCAGGCAGTAGCATCAGCGCCGTCTCGCAAAACAGCCCCTCAAAGCTAGGCACTTTTACTTTTTTGCGTATGAGCCCGTAAAATGCAAAGCTAAGCGGTAGCACGAGCGAGATTATGGGAAGCCTGCCTAGGGCGTAAATTTGCACGCCGATCGCCGCAAAGGCTAGCAGCAGGGAAAGCTTCGCCGCCGCGCTTAGCCGTTCGCGCAGAAACAAAGCGCCCAAAAGCACCGAAAATAGAGGATTTATAAAATATCCAAGGCTGGTTGCTAAAATTTGATCGGAATTTACCGCGTAGATATAAATGCCCCAGTTCGTGCTGATAAGTAGTCCCGTACAAAGTAGCGTGAGAGCGATTTTAGGGGCGCTAAGAAGTCGCGCGACGTTTTTTAAGCGGTGCGTAAAGCAGAGAAAAACGAGCAGCAGCACGAAGGACCAAACGATGCGGTGCGCTAAAATTTGCACCGCGTCCACGTCCTTTATGAGCTTGAAAAATATCGGAAAAACGCCCCACATAACAAAGGTGGCAAGAGCAAGCATTAGCCCTTTCGTGCGGTCGTTTTCCATAAAATTCCTTCCAAATTGCCTAAAGGCGCTATTTTAAGATTTTTTGGGTTAATAAAAGCTTATTTCGGTATAATCGCGAAATTTTACGAAACCTAGGAGGGGCTATGAGTTGGAGTAGGACGTCGTGGAAAGATTATAAAATTTTACAGCAGCCGATCTATCAGGATGAAAGCGCGGTGCAGGCCGCTAAAGAGCGCCTTTACAAGCTGCCGCCGTTAATTTTTGCGGGCGAGGTTCGCAATCTAAAAGCCGAGCTTGCGCGCGCTAGCGAGGGTAAGTCGTTTCTGCTTCAAGGCGGCGATTGCGCGGAGAGCTTTAATGATTTTAGCGCGAATAATATCCGTGATATGTTTAAAGTAATGCTTCAGATGGCGATCATTCTTACCTTCGCAGCGGGTCGCCCCGTCGTTAAGGTAGGTCGTATCGCAGGGCAGTTTGCAAAGCCGCGCAGCAGCGACTTCGAAGAGGTTGGCGGCGTGAGCCTGCCTAGCTACCGCGGCGACATAATCAACGGCTTTGAGTTTAACGAAGCGGCGCGCAAGCCGGATCCTGCGCGCATGATCGAGGCGTATCATCAAAGCGCTTCGACGCTGAATTTGCTGCGCGCCTTTTCTCGCGGCGGTCTTGCAAACCTGCACGAGGTACATAAGTGGAATTTGGGCTTTTTGAAAAAAGGCGAGCTGGAGGCTAAATTTAACGAGCTCAGCGATGAAATTTCGCGCACGCTAAAATTTATGGAGGCGTGCGGACTGAGCGCTGCGAATTCTCCGAGCCTTGCGGAGACGGTGCTTTACACTTCGCACGAGGCGCTGCTGCTGCACTACGAGGAGTGTCTGACGCGCATCGACAGCACCAGCGGCGATTGGTACGACTGCTCGGCGCACATGCTTTGGATCGGCGAGCGCACGCGCGGCGCGGACGATGCGCACGTGCATTTTTTAAGCGGTATCAAAAACCCTCTCGGCGTCAAGATCGGCCCAAGCGGCACTGCGGATGAAATTTTGCGCCTTTGCGACAAGCTCAATCCACAAAACGAAGCAGGCAGGCTAAACGTCATCATCCGCATGGGCGCGGATAAGATCGGCGCGCGGCTGCCGCAAATTTTACGCGAGCTAAAGCGCGAGGGCAGGGCGATCCTATACAGCATCGATCCGATGCACGGCAACACCGTCAAGGCCGCCAACGGCTACAAAACGCGCGAATTTTCTAAAATTTTAAGCGAAGTTCAGAGCTTTTTCGAGATCCACGCCGCGGAGGGCACGCACGCGGGCGGCATCCACCTTGAGATGACCGGTCAAAACGTCACCGAGTGCACGGGCGGCTCGTTTAACGTAACGCAAGAGACGCTAAAGCAGCGCTACGAAACGCAGTGCGATCCGCGCCTAAACGCAGATCAGGCGCTGGAGCTTGCGTTTTTGCTCGCCGATAATCTAAAAAAGGCGGAATAATCCCGCTTTTTAAATTTCATCCGCATGCGGCTTTGCCGGTCTCTCTTTTGCAGAGGTCTTGCAAGCTTTTATGCTACCAAATTTAGTTCGTTTGCTTTATCATTTAAAATTTTGTTTTGCATGGGCTTTGAAGCCTTTAGCGAGTTAAATTTAGCCCCATAGGCTTTGCGGCTTAAAATTTTTAATGCGCTCTGCATGAAATTTTAAAATTTTATCGCCGTGGAATTTTAAAAATTTATCACTAAATTTTTGGCTCGCGGAATTTCATTTCTAAATTTTATTGCGCAATTCTATTGCTGGTTGGAATTTAATCGCAGGTTGGAGCTTTAACGAGAGTCGGCGCTATGACTGCACTTTGCGCTTGGAATTTAAATCGTAGCTTGGCGCTAACGATTTAAATTTACGCGGCTCTAAATATAGAGCGGCTTTGGGCGCAGTCTCGGGGCAGCCGAAATATAGACTATTGGAAATTTATACCTCGCGCGAAAGCGTAAGCCGCGTAAACTCGCCGCCCAAATACGAGCAATTGAAAATTTTTGCGGCGCCGCGCCGCGATAAAATTTCTTTTTGCACAGACTTGCGAACTTCTCGGTGGCTAAATTTAGCTCCGTGAGCTCGCGGCTTAAAATTTTAATCCGCCCTGCATGGAATTTTAAAATTTGCGCCGCCGTGAAATTTTAAAAATTTAGCGCTAAATTTGTAGCCCGCAGAATTTCATCTTTAAATTTCTTCGTGTAAATTTTGATCGCTCGCTACTGTGTGTGCCGCCTATCTGTGTCGCTCAAGCTAGCGCCAAACTGAGCGGTAAATGTAGCTACGCAAACCCCGCCTCTGTTTTTCGCATATGGCGGTAGAAAACGCTGCGCTATCTGCGGTATTCGGCATAAGTAAGGCGCAAAAGCCCTTGCTTGAGATGGGCGCGACGAACGCACGCCGTCACGGCGCACATTTCGTCGTTCACAAACTTTCGTTTAATCCCTGATGATGCGATAGATTGGGCGGAGTAGACTTCGCATCCGTTTTAAATTTCAAAGCGCAATTTCGCCGTGAAATTTTAATAGAAAGTCTATACTTTTGCCGCTAAATTCCAGGCTGAAATTTTACATTTTGAGTTGCACCGAGGCGCTGTTATAAAATTCCATGTCTTAAATTTAAAGCAAAATTCTGCGGTGCAATGAAATTTTAAAATTTCGTTACGGTAAATTTTGTGCTCTAAAATTTTATCCATGAATGTAGAATTTTAAGTCGGCAAATATAAAATTTAGAAGGCAAAGTTTGCTGCCGCATCGCGTACCGCGCCGCGAAATACTACTCTACAAAATCTGCGCCTAGCCCCATAAATCCTGTCGCGCAAAATTTATGCAGAATTTGCGCGAGGTTCTTGCTGCCGTGTGCTGCTTCACTTCGTTACTTTGAGCGCGGCTTATTAAGTTTTAGTGCGACTACTGCGATTGCGACGTTTGCGTCGTGCGTGATGCTAAGGCTTGCGGATTTGATATGAAATTTTTTGCGGATTTTTTTACGTATTTTTAAATGCGGCGCGCCCAGGGCGTCTTTGTAAATTTTAGCGTCTTTAAAGCCGAATTCCGCGCCGATGCCGGTGCCTAGCGCCTTACTAAGCGCCTCTTTGGCGGCATAGACGCCCGCGATACTTTCGTCGCGCAGCGCGGAGGAGCGCTCGGATTTTTTCAAAATGCGCTTTAGAAATTTCGCGCCGTATTTTGCGCGCAGCGCCGAGATCCTGCGCACCGCGGTTATGTCCGTGCCGATCTTTATCACGGTCTGGCGCCCCGCGGTTTAAATTTAATCACGGCTATAAGCTCTCTTTAATCTCGATGTCGATGATCTTATCGCCCTGTCTGATCGCGTCTAAAACTGCTAGGCTGGGCTGATCCACGATTTGTCCGAACACCGTGTGCACGCCGTCTAGGTGCGGCTGCGCGCTGTGGCAGACGAAAAACTGGCTACCGCCCGTATCGCGTCCCGCGTGCGCCATCGATAGCGCGCCGCGCACGTGCTTGTGCTTTTGGCGGTCGCATTCGCACTTTATGCGCCAGCCGGGGCCTCCCGTGCCGGTGCCGCGCGGGCAGCCGCCTTGGATTACGAAATTTGGAATTACGCGGTGAAAATTTAGCCCCTTGTAAAACCCGCTGCGAGCAAGGCTAGCGAAATTCGTAACCGCCTGCGGGGCTTCATCTGCGAAAAGCTCCAGCTTCATATCGCCCTTTTCGGTTTTGATAACGGCGTATTTATCGCGCGCCAAAGCCGCCGCGTCGATGTCGTAAATTTTTAAGCTTTCCATTTTTTCTCCTATGCAATATTGGTGTAAACTGCCTGCACGTCGTCGTCATCCTCTAGCCGCTCGAGCAATGCGTCTATGTCGCCAAGCTGATCCTCGCTAAATTCGTGCTTTTCGTTGGCGACGAATTTTAAGCTTGCGCTGATGATCTCAAGCCCTATCTTTTCGATCCCTTCGTTTAGGGTGCCGAAGCTTTCGTATTCGCCGTAGATTAGTAGCGTCTTTTCGAGACCCCCCTTATCGTTTTCAAACTCGTTGATCTCAAGCTCGCTAAGACCGAAGTCGATGAGCTCAAGCTCCAGCTCCTCGATGTCGCGGCTCGGCAGCTTGGTCTCAAAAACGGCCTTGTGCGAAAACATAAATTTCAAACTGCCGCTCGGCAAAAACTCGCCCTTGGCTTTGTTTAAAATCGATTTTACGTTCGCGACGGTGCGGGTCGGGTTGTCGGTGGCGCATTCGATTATTAAAAGCGCGCCGTGTGGCGCCTTGCCGTCGTAAAAGATCGTTTTGATATCGGCGCTATCTTTGCCGCTAGCGCGCTTGATAGCCGCGTCGATGTTGTCTTTGGGCATATTTTGCGCCTTTGCCGTAGCGATCGCGGCGCGCAGCTTGGAGTTCATCAGCGGATCTTCGCCGCCCTCTTTCGCAGCCATCGTTATGGCCTTGCCCAGTTTTGGGAAAAGTTTGCTCATCTTCCCCCATCTAGCTTCTTTTGAAGCGCGTCTGTATTCAAAAGCTCGTCCCATAAAATTCCTTAAAGCTTAAATTTAAAAACGGGTGATTATAACGAAAAACCCTTAAATTTCAGGAGCGGGCGTTGAAATAAAATTTATTAAAAAGTAGTATAAGTTTTGAAATTTTAATCCAAAGGAGAGGCTCATGGCTTTAAAACAAAGCGTAAAATTTAAGGCGCAAAATATCCACTGCGAAAACTGCGCGAGGACGATCAAAAACGCGCTAAAAGAGGATTTCGGCGAGATCGAGGTGGACGTAGCAAGCGGAGTGGTGAGTTTAAGCCTAGATCCGCGCGACGAGGCTAAATTTAAAGAGGAGATGGACGATTTGGGCTTTAGCGTCGCAGAAAAACTGTCCTGCGAAAACTAACGGATGCCAAGCAAAATCACTCTAAATATCGTCGGGATGAGCTGCGTAAACTGCTCTAACGCGATCGAGCGGGTAAGTCGCAAGATCGAGGGGGTGCAGGATGCGCATGTAAATTTCGCAAACGGCAGTGGCGAGTTCGTACTTGCTGATCCGGCGCTTGAGGAGACGCTAAAAGCTAAGATCAAAAAGCTGGGATACGACATCGCCGTGGATTATGAGGATTTGGAGCGCAAAAAGCGGCGCAACCTCAAAGCGGCGCTATTTAGGCTAATCCTCGCTCTCATTTTAGCCGCGGCGATAATGGCTGTGGAGATGAGCGGGTTTTTAAGCTTCGTTCCAAAGGCACTACTTTGCGCAGCGATGGCGTGCGTGAGCCTATTTTACTGCGGCAAGAACTTCTTTTATCACGCTTACGGCTCGCTGAAAAACAGAAGCTTTGATATGAACGTGCTCGTGGCGATGGGAAGCTTTTTTGCGTTTGCCTATTCGCTAACGGCCGCGGCGTGGGTCTATACGCACGGCGCGCAGAACGAATTTACCAATCTTTATTTCTCGTCCGCCTCGATGATAATCGCCTTTATTTCGCTCGGCAAATACCTAGAAGAGCGCAGCAAGATAAAGGCGAACGACTACATCAAGGGGCTAATCGATCTAAGCCCCAAAACCGCGCTTTTGATCAAAGACGACGGCACGATAGCCGAAGTGCGCGCAGAGGCGCTAAAGCCGGGCGATAAAGTGCTCGTAAAAAACGGCTCGCGCATCCCTTGCGACGGGCTTATCGTAGAAGGCGGCGCGCAGATCGACGCCTCTCTCATCAGCGGCGAGAGCTTGGCGGTTTATAAAAGCGTAGGCGATGAGGTAAACGCAGGCTGCGTCAGCACCGACGGCGTCATCTACGTGAAGGTGACGAAATTCCCGCATCAGACGCTGCTTGCCGAGATTAAAAATCTGCTGAACGAGGCGGGTAACAAAAAGATGCCGATCGCGCGCTTTGCGGATAAAATTTCAAATATCTTCGTGCCCGCGGTGATTTTGATCGCGCTTGTTAGCTTTATAGCGTGGATGGCGCTTGACGGACGGCTCTCATACGCCGCATCCGCCGCTATCTGCGTGCTTATCATCTCCTGCCCGTGTGCGCTAGGTCTTGCGACTCCGATTGCGATCGTTTGCGCGATCTCAAACGCCGCAAAGGCTGGAATTTTAATCAAAAATCCCGAAATTTTAGAAATTTTAAAGGACGCGGACGTCGCGGTTTTCGATAAAACCGGCACGCTTAGCAAGGGCGAAATTTCGGTAAGCTTCAGCGATCTGAGCGCTCAGGATCTCTACGCTCTGGCAAGCGCGCAAAAGCTTAGCGAGCATCCGATCTCAAAGGCGATCGTAAAATTTGCCGAGTTGAAATTCGGCGAAATTTCTAAGCTTAACGGCGAGTTTGAAAGCGTCGCGGGCAAGGGGATCGTCGCTAAAAATCCCACCGGCGAAATCCTTTGCGGCAGCGCGGGCTTTCTGCGCGAGCGCGGCGTGGATGCGGGCGTCGAAGTAGAAGCGGAGGAGCTTTTAGACAAGGGCTTCGGCGTAGTTTACTGCGCGATAGGCGGCTCGTACGCGGGCTTCATCGCATTTAGCGATGAGATCAGAGCCGAAGCACGCAGCGTCATTCAGACGCTACAAAACAGAGGCGTAAAAACCGTCATGCTAACGGGCGATAACGCCAAAACGGCAAATTTCGTCGCTCGCAACCTCGGCATCGACGAGGTGAGAAGCGGAGTGCTCCCAAGCGGCAAATATGAGTTCATCAAATCCCTGACGGACGAGGGCAAGCGGGTGCTTTTCGTAGGCGACGGCGTCAATGACGCACCGAGCTTAAAAGCCGCTAGTATCGGCATCGCGATGAACGGCGGCAGCGACGTAGCCAAGGGCGCGGGCGACGTGATTTTTATAAAAAACGACCTTGCAAGCGTGCTATATCTATTCCGCTTATCGGGTGCCGCCATGCGGACGATCAAGCAAAACCTCTTCTGGGCGCTGTTTTACAACGCCGTATGCATCCCGATCGCAGCAGGCGCGCTATATCCGACGCTCGGCGTGCTTCTAAAGCCGATGTACGGCGCTGCGGCGATGTGCTTTAGCTCCGTAACGGTCGTGCTAAATTCCATCAGATTGAAATTTGCTAAATTTTAACGCGGCGGATTTTGCGCTAGGCGCGGAATTTTGCGCGGCGAAATTTTAATTTACTCCACGCAGAGCGCGTAAAATTCTTTCATTCTGCGAGGGATTTTACCTTGCAAATTCTATCTGGCTGCTAATGCGCGTAGAATTCCACGGCACGGGCTCCGCTTACAAAATTTTATTTCACGATAAGCCTAGCACGGAATTCCGCCAGATTTGTACAGCTTGCAAAATTTTATTTTACCGCTAGCTCGCGCGTAAATTTTAAAATTTTAGCCTGCCGATCGCTGTGCCCTCATATAGCCCTCCATTGCTGCGCCTATAACTACCATTATTTAACGCCGCTCGCCGCTGCGTCGTAAAATTTTAAAAATTCCGCAAAATTTTATAAGGCTGAAAGGAATTCCATAAAATTCCACCGCCCGCACTAAGTTTTAATAAATAAATTTAAAGGTAAAATAACGCTTCAAATGCAATTCGAGGTAGCGATGCGAAAAATTCTAATGGGTTCGTTTGTTTTTTGCGGCACGCTTTTTGGCGCTTCTTGCGAGCAGATGCTAAGCGATCCGCGCGGCTTTTTTAGCAAAGAGCCTGCAGACGATGAGCTGATACAAAGCGATTTTGGCTGTAAAGGCTCGTTAGCTGGCGCAGAATTTTTGCAAAATTTAAAAAGCGCGGCTTCTGAGATCAGGGACGAAAATATCGATTGCGTCGGTAACGAAGCCTTGCTGAACGAAAAAAGGCTTGAGCGGACCTTGGCATTTGCGGGGATGGATGGCGAGGGCTTTTTGAGCTATGCTAAAGAGAAAAACTACGCGCAAATTAGCGAAAAATCGCTTGAAGCCTTAGAATTTTACTCCGAGCGCAAGATTGGAAATTTCATCGCTTATGGCAATTTTATGGGCGAGATCCCAGCAGCCAGGGAGGCGCTAAGAGATTATTTCGCCGCTAAATTCAACAAAAACGACGCCGATGAGCTGGCAGGCGCCGTGATAGCAGAATTTATCGCATACGCTGCAAAGGATCGCAAGGCTGGAGATTACGGTGAGCTTGAGCTGGCGCTAAAAGGCGGAGTAGGCGCAGATGAGTTTCGTACGCTACTTTTTAGCAAGGATTTTGCGATTTACGAGCTTGATAATGCCCTGGATCTGGCACTTTTGCTAGGATATGACGAGCGCTTTAGCGGCGCTTTGATCGAGCGAGGCGCGCAGGTGAATGCTGGCGAGGAAAACTCGCTATTTTACGCGATGAATAACGTTCAAAGCGCAAAATTTATGATCTCTAAAGGCGCCTTGGTTGGCTATAAAAACTCGCTCGGGCAAACTCCGATATTTTTCGCCGCCGCGGCAAAGAATTATGAGCTCGTAAAGTTGCTAATCTACTCGCACGCTAGCGTAAATGTCCGCCAGATCGGCAGCGCCGAAGCCCAGGCCCTGGCATCGCTAGGCGAGCGTAGCGACGGCTGTGAGCGTTCGGGCGCGGGCAAGACACTGCTGATGTTTGCGGCGCAAAAAAGTACCAAGCAGATCGTTGAATTGCTCGTAAAATCGGGCGCAAACGAAAAAGCAGTCGATGAGGCAGGGCTAAATGCACTAGACTACGCGCTTGCAGGCGGCGAAGCGGCTACGCAGAGCTATTTGCGCTCGCTTGGACTAAGTCCTACGCAAGCAAGCGATGATTTTACGAGCGATCCGCAAGATGCGCCTGAGCGTGAGAATTAGCAGGCTTGATTTAAAGGGCCGTTTACCGCTTTGTCGTCGTCTTAGGTTTGCAGCGTTTTGGGTTTGCAAAAGCCTTATGAGCTTTAAATTTAGAGTTTTGCCGCTTTGTAAATTCTATAAATTTAGCGGATTTTTCGAGTGCGAGTTGGTAGAATTTAACGCTTTGCTTGCGCAGGTTGCATGCTCTGAAATTTTATAAACGCGCAGACGAGCTTTAAAAATGGCGATTTGTGCATTTATGCGTGATAAAATTTTTGCTGAGGGATTTTGGTTTGCGATAAAGAGCGGGATTTCGTCAAATTTTGCGCGAGAAATTTATCGCTTTTGCGACAAAGTAAGCATCGCAGTATTGCGGAATTTTACCTTGATTTGGGGCTTTTGCTATGTTAAGTAAAATTTTAAATGCGTTTATAAAACGCTTTTGATTACGCCGTACGCGGTATTTTGCACCGGAGAGATTTTATTGTGCGACAAGTTGCTTAAAAATGCGTTCGCAAAATTGCAAACGCAGCAAAATAGCAGAGTTTACTGCGCGATTAAGGCGCTCAATAATCGCCGTAAAAGAAAGTACGCAATACAAATAATTGCTGCAAGGTGCGCAGAATTTTAAAATTTAACCCCCGATCGGAGGTTAAATTTTAAAATTTTATCAATCATCAAGGATTAAAATGTTAAAAAATTTGCTTATCTTTACGGCGATTTTTTTGCCCGCGCTGGCGCTTGCGGACGTGGAGCCCGCCGTGCGAAACAGCGAGCTTTACGGAGTGCTGACGCTTATCCCGCCGGTTGCGGCGATCGTACTTGCTTTTATCACCAAGGACGTGATTTTGTCGCTGTTTTTAGGCGTGCTAAGCGGGACCTTTCTCGTTGGTATGGTAGATCAAAATATCGCAGCTTCGGCGCTTTTCGCTTTTACAGATCTATGCTCGCGCATGGTAAAATCGATGGCGGATACGTGGAATGCTGGCATTTTGCTTCAGGTCATGTGTATCGGCGGGCTCATCGCTTTAGTGACCAAAAGCGGCGGCACGAAGGCACTTGCGCTCTGGCTTAGCAAGCACGCAGACACCCCAGTTTTGGGTCAAATTTACACCTGGCTGATGGGTATCGTGATATTTTTTGACGATTACGCAAACGCGCTGATCGTGGGTCCTATAATGCGGCCGCTTATGGATAAATTTAAAATTTCGCGCGCGAAATTCGCCTTCATCATCGACGCGACCGCCGCGCCGATCACCGGCATCGCCGTGATCTCCACGTGGGTCGGAGTTGAAATTTCGGCGATCAAAGAGGCCTACTCGCAGATCGGCGTAGAAAACATAAACGCCTTCACCGTCTTTGTTGAGACGATCCCGTATAGATTTTATAATATTTTCATGATCTTTTTCGTAGTGGCTACCGCCGTGATGAGTAGGGAGTTTGGCTCGATGTATCGCGCAGAGATCGCTTCTCGCGGCGGTAAGAGCGGAGCTGCGGATTTTAAAATTAAAAATTTAGAGGATCAAATTTTCGTACCCAAAGAGGGCGTCGCGCTTCGCAAGCTAAACGCGATAATCCCGCTAGGAGCGATGATCGTCCTTTCTGTCATCGGGTTTTATTTTAATGGCTATAGCTCGCTGGAGGGCGAGGCTTTGGAGGCGGTCAAGGCAGCCCCTCTTAGCTTTACTTCGATACGTACCGCATTTAGCGCGGCGGATGCCTCGGTCGTGCTGTTTCAATCCGCGCTCTTTTCATCGATCATCGCCGTCGTTTTGGGCATCGCGCAAAAAATTTACGGCGTCAAAGAGGCGATCGAGGTCTGGGTTGGCGGCTGGAAAAGCATGCTAAATACCGTCATAATCCTACTTTTTGCGTGGTCGCTAAGCTCGGTTATCAAGGAGCTCGGAACTTCGCGCTATTTGGTCGAGCTTCTAAGCGACGCTACTCCGCGCTTTGCGCTTGCGATCGTGATTTTCGTGCTTAGCTCGTTTATCTCATTTTCAACGGGCACGAGCTTCGGTACTATGGGCATCGTTACCCCTCTGGCCGTGCCTCTTGCTCACGCCGTGGGGCAAAAATATGGCCTTAGCGGCGAGGAATTTCACGTTTTCATGTGCGTAAACGTAAGCGCAGTGCTTACGGGGGCGATCTTCGGCGATCACTGCTCGCCGATTTCGGATACGACGATCCTCTCTTCGATGGGCGCGGGCTGCGATCACATCGAGCACGTAAGCACGCAGATGACCTATGCGCTGGTCGTTTGCGGTATCAGTATCGTTTGCGGCTACCTGCCCGCGGGCTTTGGGCTTAGCGTGTGGGGATGTCTGATCTTGGGTATCGCGGCTATCATTCTTTTACTGCGCGTGGTGGGTAAAAGAGTGGATGTATGAATTGCGAAAGCTTCGGTAGCTGCGGCAGCTGCACGCTCGACGGGTCTTACGAAGATCAAATTTTATACAAAAAGCAGCTGATCGGAGATAAATTTAGAGAATTCTTTGGCGGCGAGTTTGAGTTTTTTGCTTCACAGCCGCAAAATTACCGCATCAGGGCGGAATTTGGCATCTGGCACGATATTTGGCATAGTGTATTTGATCTTGCTTACACGATGGGCGGTGCACGTAGTAAGAAAATTTTAATTAACGAATGCCCCAAGGTAGCGCTTCCTATCGCAAATTTAATGCCGCGGCTGCTAGAGGCGCTTAGGCGGAGCGAAGCTTTAAAAGAGAAGCTCTTCGGCGTCGAGTTTATCTCGTGCGCTAGCGGGATTTTGGCGACGCTGCTTTATCACAAGCGCCTGGGTGAGCGCGAGCAGGAGGCGATTTGCGAGCTGGCGGGCAAGCTTGGCATCAGGGTCATGGCTCGCGCGCGCGGACAGAAGCTTCTAAGCGGCGAGCTAAGCCTCACGGACGAGCTTTACGTGGACGGGCGAGTTTATAAATTTCGCTTCGGTGAAAACGCTTTCATCCAGCCAAACCGTGGCGTGAACGAAAAGATGATCGCCTGGGCGAGAAGCTGCGTGGACTTCGGCAAAGAGGGCATGGGCGAGGTGTGCGCCGCACAGAATTCCGCCGCAAAAAATTTTACTGAAAAAAAATTTGCCTCGCAAAATTCCGCTGCGCAAAATTCGGGCTGCGAGCAGTCTGTCCAGCAGAATTCTACGGATCGAAATTTTGCTTCTGAAAATTCTGCCGAATTTGACGCCGCCTGCCGAAATTCCGTTAAAGTAAATTTCGCTCGTGCAAAATTTGACGGCGAAAATTCGGCTAAATTTAACTGCGCGTCCGCAGACGAGGGCACTACGGATAAAAATTCCGCTCATAAGGATTTGGATTCGCAAAATTCCGCCTCTCAAAATTTCATCGAACAGAATTTGACCGCGCAAAATTTAGATTGTGAAAAGCGTTGCGTGCAAAATTCAGCCTGTGAAAATTCCGCCCCGCAAAATTCGAGCTGCGAAAAACATTCCGTGCGCCCAGAAAGCTCCGGCGCGCGCGATCTGCTGGAGCTGTACTGCGGGCACGGCAACTTCACCATTCCGCTTGCGGCTAAATTTAACCGCGTGCTGGCGAGTGAAATTTCAAAAAGCTCGA
>CAURUA010000026.1:0-28091 GCA_963528045.1 uncultured Campylobacter sp.
TAAAATCAAAATTTCGTTTTAAATTTCCCCGTTCCCGCCCTCGGTATCGCTAGATCAGTACGCGGTAGTTACATTGCGTAGTTACATTGCCCCTGTAAATTTACTGAAAATAAATCGTAAAAGGGGTGCGCCCGTTTCCGCGAGCGCTGCCATAAACCTGCTTTGCAGGTGAGTTTCGTACTCGCCTCTTGCGATACTTACCCAAAATTTTTCTAAATTTTACGCTTTTAGCTTTCGATCAGATCGGTCTGCCAGTTTGCGCCTTGCAGCGTCGTGTCAAGCTGCCTGATCTGCTTGGCCATCTCGTCTACCTGCTTTTGTAGCGCCGCGACGTCGACCGTGCTTAAAATTTTAATCTCGCTGCGCGAATAAACATCCACTTTTTGCGCGGCAGCTTGCGCAAAAGTTCGCAATGCGCCCGCTTTTAGCGTGAGTATGTCTCGCTTGGCGATTAGCTCAGTTAGGCTTTTGCCGTCCGCTTTTGCGGTGCAGTTGGTTAAATTTATCCGAACGATTAGGCGCTCAAGCTCGCCCGTGAGCGCGTCTAGCTCGGCTAGTAGCGCCTTTGGCTCTTCGCTAGGCTTCTCGCCCTCTTGCACCTTCGCGTTATCCGCGAGTCTTGATTTTAGCTGCTCGATGCGTTTTTGTATGTCAGCGCGCAGTATCAGCGCCTCGGCTAGTTTCATTTTCGTCCTTTTTAAAATTTATCTGCCGCTGCCAAGCTGCCTATCCTGACCGTAATGCGGCGAATACGGACCGTATAGTAAGCAGTTATTGCAGTTCTGCCCCAAAAGTATCGCATCCGCGCTTGCAGAAAGCTTGTATCCCGCATCGGTGATCGTATCACCAACCTGCTTAATGACAGCGGAGATCAGCATACCCACGAGATTGTTACCGCCTCCGCCCGAGTCGTCGCTGACCTGCGCCGAGCCCTCCCAGAGCGTCGCGCCGCTTCGCAAATCCACGAGCTTGGCATTGACCGCCACTACGTTCGTGCTTTTGATAAGCATATACGAAGTGCCGTATTTGACGACGTTCAGATACAGCACGGCGTCTGCGCCGAAAATTTGTCTTAGCTTGTGCGCGGAGACATTTTGGATGTCGCTAGCCTCGTAAATTCCGTTATTTTTGAAGGTCTCATGCACGAGCGCTGGATCAAATACATAATACCCCGCTTCGCTTAGCGGATAGATCGCGTTGGCAAGCACGGCAGCACCTGCATCCACTTCGGTAGTTTCGTTTGTCGGCATCAGCACCAAAATCGATCGCAGCTTAGCCTGCTGAAGCGCCGAATAGTCGTAAATTTCAGGCTGCGAGCTTGCGCACGCGCTAAAAAACAGCGCCACGAATACGCTAAAAATCGCTATTTGAGCTTTATTTTTCATTTTTTAGCCTTTTTATTCGTTTTGCCGCCCTGCTTTGCGGCAGCTTTGCCTTGCTTCGCAGAGGCTGTTTTGGCGGCTTCGCGTCCGCTTGATCCTTGGACTTTATCAGCGCCCGGCTTGGTCGCAGCCTCAGCCTTTTTAAGTGCAGCCGGGTTTGTAACGAAGGTCAAAAACGGCTTTGATTCAGGGAAGGCCTGAGCTTCTTTTTCAAAGTTCTCCCTCGCCCTCGCGCCGTTGCCCGCGCTTAGATACAAAAGCCCCAGATGCGAATAAAGCCCAGGCGGGACTTTAAGCCCCTTTTCGTATGCCTTTTGGATAGATTTTTCAAGCGCTTCGATCTGCTCGCCTACGTCGCCTTCCTGCTTTAGATACTGATAGGTCGAGTCCGTGTAGCTGCCGTCCCAGTAATAAATTTGATTCCGCGCCCCGCCGCCGCAGCCGCAAAAGATCACGGCCGCAGCGGCAAGCGCAAAAACGCTACCTGCTTTCAAATTTTATCCTTATCTCACTTTAAACGCGCCGTTTTCAAGGCCGTTTACGAGATTATTGACCGCTTCGATGATCGCTAGGCTTAGCACCTTGCCGTTTAGCGTCGAATCATAGCCTGCAGTGCCGCCGAAACCTAGCACTTCGCGGTTTGATAGCTCATACTCGCCCGCGCCCTGGGTCGAAAAGACCACCTCGGACGTCCTGACGTCAACGATGTTTAAATTTACTTTAGAATACGCGGTTTGGGTCTTTCCCTTGCCTAAAATTCCAAACAGCTGATGATCTCCGGTCGTCTTGCGGCCAAACTCCGTCACGTCGCCGGTGATAACGTATCTGGCACCCTTTAAGCTTTGTGCGCTTTTAGAGATTGCGCTTTCCTCTTTGATGGCGCGCATATTTGTACGATCAAGCACCGAGAAACGTCCTGTTTGCTGCAAGCTTGAGATCAAAATCGTCTGCGCTTGGTTGCCCAGTCTGTCCTCTCCGTCGGAGAACACGCCGTTGTTGTAAGAGGACTGGTTGTTAAAGCGTCCTACCGACACAGCTATCCGCTCACCCGAGTAGTTGGTGTTTAAGCTCGCTACCGTAGGGGTTTGTACTACGCGAGAGCTTTCTTTCGCGCATCCGCTAAATAGCGCCAGCACCGAAGCCGCAATAACGGCAACCGATATGGTTTTTTTGAAATTCATTCTTTACTCCTTGAAAAAATTTACGTATAATATCTCATTGTTTCTTAAAATTTTATGTATAAATTTAAGCACATAAATTTATCAAAACGGGAGCGATGATGCTTAATATTTTACTGGTCGAAGACGATGAGGTTTTGAGCTCGGCGATAAGGGAAAAGCTGCTTGATGAGGGCTTTAGCGTGAGCTGCGCCTTCGATGGCAAGCAGGCGGCAGAGACGTTAGACGAGGCGCACTACGATCTGATCATCTCGGACGTGATGATGCCTAAGATGGACGGCTTTGAGCTTAGCAGATACGTTAGGCGCGACGGCAAGAGCCAGCCGATACTGATTATAACGGCAAAAAGCGAGATCGAGGACATGCAGACGGGCTTTAAAAGCGGCGCGGACGATTATATGAGCAAGCCGATAAATTTAAAAGAGCTCGTACTGCGCGTGCATGCGCTGCTAAGGCGAGCTAAGATCGCAAACGAAAAGCGGCTTCTCATCGGCGGAAGCGAGCTTGACTACGATACACTTAGCGTCCGCACCGAGGGCGAGCGGATAAGCCTGGCGCCGAAGGAATTTCGTCTTTTGTTTCTGCTGCTAAGCTACGCGGGCAGAATTTTTACGAGATTTGAGATAATGAGCGAAATTTGGGGCTACGAAACGGACAGCGACGAGCGCGTCGTAGATACGCACATCAAAAAGCTACGAGCAAAATTTGAAAACTCCAAGGACTTTGAGATAATCACCGTGCGCGGGCTCGGCTACAAAGCCGTAAAAAAGGAGCGAGCATGAAAAAATACCTCATCAGCCTCAAAAGCTTCATCGCGTTTTACTCTTCGCTCGCATTCGGCGTGATAAATTTCATCGTCTGCTTTGCGGTTTGCATGCTTTTTTACATAGGTATCGGCGGCAAGATCGGCGGGTTTTGGGACGGAGTGGCGCTGTGCGCGATCATCTGCCTAATCACGATGGCGCTAAATTTTACCCTACTTTACTTCGGACTTAAAATTTTATTCCGCCCGATCAAGCGGCTACTAGGCGCGATCACCGCGATCGCAAACGGCGATTTTGAGGCGCGCGCCGAGCGCAAGCTGCACGGACACCGCACTGATTACGTCTATATGCACGAGCTGGACGAGCTTGTAGTAAATGTCAATAAAATGGCCGAAAAACTGCAAAAGCACGAGCAGCTGCAAAAGGAGTTCGTCTCAAACGTCTCGCACGAGATGAAAACGCCGATCTCCTCGATCGCCGCGTTAAGCGAGATGATAGAGGGCGGCGTGAGCGAGGAGCGCGCGGTGCGATACGCAGCCTCCATCGGCGCGGAAGCAAACCGCCTAAGCAAGCTCTGCACCGATATGCTAAAGCTAACGAGGCTTGATAGCGGTGCGGCGGTTGGCCTAGATGAGACGGTACGTATCGACGAGCAGCTTAGGCAATGCATCATATCGCTGAGCCAAAGCTACGGAGAGCGCGAGTTTGAGCTCGATCTAACGCCGCTTAGCGTGCGATCAAACGCGGGGCTGTTAAATCAAATTTGGCGAAATTTGATCGAAAACGCGCTTAAGTACTCGCGCCCGAGCGGTAAAATTTTCGTCCGTTGCTGCGCTTGCGATGGCTTTGCGCAGGTGAGCATCAAAGACGAAGGCATCGGCATCTCGCGCGAGAAGCTGGATAAAATTTTTGACCGATTTTATCAGTGCGAGGAATCGCATAAGGAGCTAGGCAGCGGACTTGGGCTTAGCATCGTACGCACGGCGCTTGATCTTTTAGGCGGACAGATCGAATATGAAAGCGAACCCGGCGTCGGAACCGAGGCGCGCGTTAAAATTCCGCTTTAAATTTCAGATCAAGACGGCACGGATGAGCTGCGTCTTGTCATTCGTAGCTCGCCGTAAAATTTCGCCCCACAGGCGCAAGCCACGCCGATGCAAGCTTTGACGATACGGGCCCTGACGGCGTAATCCTGGCCGATGCAGTCTTTGATGATGCAAGCTTTGACGACGTAAAAAAGCGCGGGTGTGTCGCGCGCCGCATTCACAAAAAATTCTGCTTTAAATTTTATATCGATTTGCCGCGGACGCCTCGCGCGCCGCGACAAAGTCGAAATTCTGCTTTAAATTTACCGCCCTTTACGACTTTGCCGCGCATTACGGCGGGCGGCAGGCTCGCTTAAATTTGCCGCGCCTTAACGCAGACGGCTGAATTTTACCTGAAATCTGCCGCCGCTCGCTCGCGCTTTGCAACGGACGGAGAAATTTTGTCCTAAATTGCAAAAGACACATTAAGAACACAATCATCTTATATAATCCCGCTCATAGATCGATCGGGCACGCCCCTAGCGGCCCGAGTCTGGCAAATAAATAAAATTAAAAACAAAGGAGAAGCGATGAGTAAGGCCGTACTTCACTCTGTGCTAGCGATAGAAGCCATTTTATGGGGGCTTTTGTCGGCTGTAGTTTTAGGCGCGTAATTTTTACGCTTTGAGCTCGGCGATCTGCCGAAATAATTTATAAAATTTACGAAATTTGCGCCCTGCCTCGCATTCGCTGCGAAAAGGGGCGCACCCTCACTAACGATTAAATCAAAATTTTAATCCACCCGCCGCCTGCTGCGCAAACCCTGCTACGTGCAAGCCCATACCACAGACAAGCCGGCCGCGCGCAAACCTCGCTGTGCGCAAACCCGCCGCGGATAAGCCGGCTGCGAAACTAAAAATCGAATAAAAATTTTAAATGCTACGAGCGGACGGACGAGCTAGTTGATGCCCTATTTTATCCGCGCATTTTGCAATATGTGCTCGCCCGTAAACAGCTTGCGATAGGAAATGATTTGAATGGTGCAAATTTCAAAATACGCGACCCGCTCCCAAGCACGCAAATTTACGCCTTTGCCGCTAAGCGGTTTTTAAAAGCTCTCGAGCTAAAATTTATCCCGAATTTGAGATCAAATTTAAACTCAACCCAGACGGGCGAAAATTTCACGGAAGATGCCGCAAGCGGCGAAATCTCAAAGGAGCCTAGCGTGAAAAGATTGATAAATTTCCTGAAGCGCATTTGCGCGGATCTGCTCGCAGGCAGAGCGCTGCTGCATCCGATCCTGCTTGCGGCTGTATTTTTAGCGGCGAAATTCGGTGCGCTATATGTCGTAGATGAAAAAATTTTAGGAAGCGGCTATGATTTGGGGATATTTGGAGAATTCGCTTATTACATATTTTTTGATTTTGTCTTAGGTGCCTATTTTATAGCTCTTTGCGCGCATATAATCTATACTTCGCCCGAAGTCAAATCGCTTAAAATTTTACGCAAAATTTTACTCGCGATAATCTTGGCGTCTTGCGCGCTGGGTTATTTTTCTTCGGACGTAAACTACCAAAAGCTAGGCGTCCTTGAGGCCTTTTTAATTGCCTCGCTAATTTGCATTTGTATTTATTCGGTCGCAACCGAGATATTAAACGACCACTCAAACGCGGTATTTTGGGGTTTTGCCTATGTTCTTAACTACATAGGTGCCTTATTTGTAATATTTCATGCGCAAGCCGCCGAAGTCGTAGCCGCCATTTTAATAATCCTTTGTCCGCTTGCGTGGGCGTTTTATTTCAAATACGAATTTCAAAAATCGCTCGCGAAAAACGCCGCAAGCGGCGGTGAAATTTTAAATAATACAAACGGCGATGAAATTTCAGAAAGCAAAGCGCGCGGAGAGTTAAATTTATAAAATTTCACCGCAAAGGGCTAAATTTATAAAATTTCGCCAGGGTCAAATTTTAAAATTTTCCACGCGGCGCTTTTATTCATTTATATCCTCGATCACCGCCTCTACGAAATGAACGGTATCTATTATCTTAAAGCCCCATATTTTGGGATCTGCCGTGATCTTATTATAAAAATCTTCCAATTCTTTCGCGGGAGATAATTCGCCTAATTCAAACGGGGAAAATTTTACCTTTCCAATCTTTTTTAGATAAGGCAGCAGCTCCTTTAAATCCTTATGATTAAACCAGCGGTCCGCTCTAAGAAACCCGCCGTTTTTCGAGCTCGCGATCTTGCTTTTTAAAAAATCATCCATGCCGGGCGGCTCTTTTTGCAGCAGTCTAGTGCAGGCCAGATGATACTCGAGCTTTCTAGGCGTTTGATCTACCGCCGAGACAAAGCAAACGCCGTATCCCTGCTGCATCTGGATAGACAAAACGTCGCCCTCCTCAAAACAGGGCGTTTTTTGTTTCGTAATTTTGGCTCGCTTAAGCGGCCTTGGGTTTTCGCTTTTTAGCTGAACGGCTAATTTGTCAAGCGCTTTTTGGCGGCTCTTTTGAGATCCGTCAAAGACCTTATTCCACATCCCGCTTGCGCCGCCTTTTATGATAACAAGGGCTTTTTCGCGGATTTCGTCGTTTAAAAAGCCGATCTTCCAAAGCGAATACGCTAGGGCCGTCCAATAAATCTCGCTATAAAGCTCATCGGTGCAGAAATTCTCCGCCTGCGCCAAAACATCTTGCAGGATAGTTTCAACATTTTCGCCGTCCTTGTATCGCTCGGTAATAGTCAAATAGATATCGTATCCGTCGTCGCTGTCGATAATTTTTACTCCGTCTATCGCCATTTTTTTTCTCCCTTTATTTTGATCTTTTCTCTGCCGATTTCGCTGAGCCGAATTTTGATAAAATTCGTAAAATTTTATCATACAAAAACCACATAAAAATCGACATAAAAAATAGCGAAAAAGCTAAGAAACCGCCCGTATCGTAAAACGCATCAAAAAATAGCTCGAAGCAAATCAGCGCGAGAAAGAGGATAAAATTTATACTCCTAACCCTAAAAATTAAGAATAAAATCGGCGATGCAATATAAAAATAGTAAAAATATCCTCTGCTGAATTGATAAAAAGCAAATAAATACCAACCAGCGGCGATAATCATAAATTGTGGCGCTAAATTTTGATTTTTTGCAAATAAAAGCTTGCTTTTGTCTATGCAAAAATAGACTAAAAATAGCGGCACGGAAACTCTAAATACAAAGTAGATAAAATCGTAAAAAATATTAAAAATAGGCGTATGAAATGAAAATTTCGGCAAGAAATCAAATGCCAAATACAAAATCAGATATGCCGTTCCTAAGCCGAAACAAAGCTTTTTACGCTTAAACGAAATTTTTATAATTTTCAAAAGTCTGCTAAATTTTACAGCGATCAGGCACCGTTGTCCGCTTTGAATTTCAGTCAAAAACCAATATAAAATAGTGCTCAAATTTACCCCTTTAAATTTTTCTGCCAATCCTTACCCCACACGGCATACGCCGCGCTCTCTTTCTCGTGCTCCTGTAGCCCCGAGATCGCGCGCGCAAACAGAGCTTTGTTCGCAGGCCCCTTCATTAGCGCCTTTAAGCTTTTGTAAATTTTATCCTCCTGATATGACAGCAGCCCCGCGACGATCACTTCTAAACTACGCTCGCTGATGCCGTAGCGATCGATAAATGCCTCGATAAATTTTATATGCGCGCTTTGATGTTCGGCATCCACAGTCTCAAAGTATCGCCGCGCGAGAGTAAAATATTTTTCGCTCTTTAGCGCGAGACCGAAAACTGCGTAGCTGCCGCTCATCAGGCACTTTTCGCCGTCCGTATCGGCATAGAACTCAAACTTGTGCTTTAGCGCCTCGTTTGCGTAAAGCTCAAGCTCGGCGTCGAGCCCGTGCGCGAGCGCGGCGGCGAAAAAACGGTGCGTGGGCGTGGGCGTAAGGCCTTTGATCGGCAGATAAGTTTTTTGCGCCTTGGAGCTAAGCTTTACGGCGTAGCTTGCCGCAAAGCCCGCTTGTAGCAGCTTTATGATGAAATTTAGCGCCTTTTTATACGCGTCCGCCGTTTCGTTTTTGATTTTTACTCGAACCTGCGCGAAAACATCGTTTGCGCTGCACTCTGCCTCCGCGTCTTTAAATTTTACTAGCTCTTCGCCAAGCTCGCCCGTGCCGCGATCCAGATAGCTTTGCGCCTGCGCCGAGCCAAAAATTTTAGCCGCGCACTCCAAATCCTTGCGCGCAAGATTCACATCCCAACTATAGCGCTTAAATTTGATATTCCAAAGCGCCGCACGCACGAAAAACGCAATCTCGCCCGCGTCCACGTTTTGCCGCGTAAAGTCCTTTTTGAGCTCGTAATCTTTGCTCCAGCCGTCATCACTAATATCGTAAAATTTCGGCAGGAATTTTTCCTCTTTCCAGCGCCGCAGATTATTCTCTAGCGCGATGATAAAATCCCCCAAAAGCCGCCTGTTTTTGACATCCTGCACCACGGCGATAACCTGCTCAAGCAGCGCTGTTAGCGCCGCTTCGTCGTAATCCATAAGCGAAAGATCGAAAATGCGGTCCATAAACACGAAAATCTCGCGGCCGTCTTTAATCTTTTTATCGCGGCGGATGATGATCTCGTCTATATAATCATCCATTTTGCGCTTTAGCTCGGCTTTTCGCGCAGTGTTTTCAAAATAAAATTTACGCTCGCAGCTGCGCTGTGCCAAGCTACCGCTCGCGCCTTCAAATTTGACCGCTAAATCCAGCTTATACGCAAAAAACGGCAGATTTGCTTCGGCCAAAAACTCCTCCTCCACGCTCTTTGCAATAAGCGGGACGATGGCCTCAAACTCCTCGCGCTCTAGCTCGTCTATCTCGGGCGCATCGGCTCTAAAGCTGTCCGCGCCGAAGTCGTGAAGGTAGAGCCTGATGCGCGATCCGCGACACTCCACGCCCAAAAAATTAAAATACCCCTCTTGCACGCGACACCCCGAATACGGCGCCTCGCCTTTGTACTGCGAGCCGAGCTTATCCCTAATCAGGCGCTTTAGTGCGTCTGAAATTTTGTCCGCTAGCGAAATTTGAGCTTCGTTCATTGATGAGCCTTTAAATTTGAGATAAATTTAGCGGCAAGGCGCCGCGACTAAATTTAGATCCGATTTTAGCTTCGATTCGGCAAGCACGCCTAGCTCAAAGCCAAAAATTTCCTAACCGTTATACAAAGTATCGTAACGATAAGTGCGATCATCCAGCGCTTTTGAGCTTTTTTGCCGATCTTGTGCGAGGTTTTGACGCCCGCATAAACGCCCGCTAGCGAGCCGACGCCGAGCAATGCGCCGATTTCGTAGTACACGAGCCCGTGTGCGGCAAGACTAATAAAGCCTGCGCTTGAGGAAAATATCACGAAAAACAGCCCCGTACTGACGGCCTTTTTGATGTCGTAGTTTAAAAAGCTGATCAAAATAGGCATCACGAATACCGCGCCGCCGATACCTACGCTGATCGCTACGGCGCCCACCGCAAGCCCCACGATAAAGAGTAAAATTTTGGATTCGTTAGCCTTGCCGGTGGGCTCGGTCGGGGTTTTAAAGAGTTTGATTAAATTTATGATCTGCACCAAAATGAGCGTGCCTAGCAGGAATTTTGAGGAGAAATAGCTTACGATAAAGCCGCTGCTAAGCGCGCCGCAAAAGCCTCCGAGCCCCAGCACCAGTGCGGGCGCGACGTCGAGCATTTTGCTTTTAAAATTTACGAATGAGCCGAAAATCGAGCTGAAGATCATCTGCATGATGCTGATGCCGATGGCGTACTTGACGTCGTAGCCGAAAAGCATCATCACGGGCACCACGACCGTGCCGCCGCCGATGCCGAAAAATCCGCTGATAAAACCTACGCAGGCGCCGATTAAAATGTATTCAAAAAACATCCGTATTCCTTATTTCAGCCCCTTTGGTCTCTCTAAATTCCGCTTTTTGCGGCTTGTAATTAAATTTTACTGTTTTGCGAGTCTTTAAATTTAAGCGCAAAATTTAGTAAATTTAAAGCTTATAGCCGTTTTGCTTCGCGCGTCCATTCGCAGTAACGCTCGCGCGAAATTTTTACGTTTTCATATCGCAAGGTATCCGCGCGAAAGCATTTTAGGCTCAGTTCATTACCCTCAAAGCCCGCAAAATCAGCCTGCTCGTAGATGTCGTAACCGCCCCGTATGCAGTCTAAAACGTCTACATATCTCTGCTCTTCACTCATCGGCTCGGCAAAGCTCACCAAATGCACGCCGTTTGGAGCACCCCAGTAGCAGCCGCTCGCGGCCAGCGCGTTCCAGTCCCGCAGATAGTGCACGCCGCTTAAGATAAAGCTCTCCTTGCCGAGCGTCCAGGCGTCCGGCACGAAGCGCATGATCCGCCCGCAATCCAGTTCAAGCACGCTGTAGCCGTATAGACCCTGGCGAAAGACGAGGTAAAATTTGCCGTTTGCGTGGCGGATCAGGCTGAAAAATTCCGCCCGATCGTCTATGCAGCGCCAGCTTATTATCTGCGGCGCGCCAAACAGCGTGTATTTGCCGCCGCTAAAATTTACCGCGCCGAGCCTATATGCGTCCTTTACGATCTCATATCCGCTACCTAAATTTATCGTTTGGCGCAGGGTAAAATTTTGCCCCTCAAAAAGAGCTTCCCACTGCTTAATGCGCGCTTGGTACTGCGCGGAATTTACGGCGTTTGGCATCGTGCGCTCCTTAAAATTTCATGCAGGCGGGTTAAATTTTACGCTGCTCAAACGGCTCGCGCTTCCTGAATTTCATGCGAACCGAATAAATTTAGCCTTGCTAGGCGGCGGAATTTGACCGCTAGGCGCTAAAAAGTTCAAGCATTTGGCGGCTACTAAGTGCAATCCGCGCGAACGCTATGCACCCGCGCCTAAATTTTAATCTCGCCTTGCGAATTTTTTAAAATTTACCCGCAGTTTCGGCGCTCTGCGAATACTTGCGATACCGCACCGTCTTTAAATGCTCGCGCACGGGAGCGTGAAATTTTACGAGCATTTAAAATTCCGAGGCATTTAAATTTCACGATATTTAAAATTCCGCGGTGTTTAAATTTCACGATATTTAAAATTCCGCGGTGTTTTAAAATTCCACGGAGATCTGAAATTTCGCGAGCATTTGAAATTTCGCAACCTTTAAATTTCACTAGCGCCTTAAATTTATCCAATGCGGACAGCCAAACCGCCCAAACGGGCAGACCGCTCAAATTTGCTCGCCCGCGCTGTGCCGCTAGTGTATAAATTTAAAATTTTACTCGCCCGAGACTGCGAATATTACTCGGATTTATCTCCCTCCTTGGCGCCCGAAATTTTATCCAGCACCTTTTTGCCGACCTCGCTTTGATTTAGCGCTTCGAGCATCGCGGCTAGCTGCGTGCCGCCCTTGGCGCTTAAAATTTCGCCGAATTTACTCATCCCCTCGCCTACGCTGCCTTCGTTCGCGATGATCTTAAGATCCGCCGCGCTTAGCGCCTTGGCCTGCTCCAGGCCGATATCGCGGTTTGCTTCGATCTGTTTGATCGAAATGAGATAGGTCTGGTATCCCTGATTTTCGCCGATCTCGCGCGCGAGCTCGATCTGTGCGTTTACCGGCGCGAGCTCCTTCAGCCTAAGCGCCTCGGCCTCGGCGGAGCCTATCTTTAGCGTACCCTGCGCCTCTTTGTCCTTCATCTCCAAAAGCGCCGCGGCGGCTAGAAACTGCTTCTCTTTATCGCCCTGCGCTACTAAAATTTGATTTTCCTTGATCGCTTCGGCGTCGCGGATCTTGGCGTTTTTGCGCGCTTCGGCATCGATCTCGATCTTGCGCTGCTCCTGCTCGGCCTTTACGATCTCCACTTGCTTTTTGATCTCGGCCTGCTTGACGTCGTTTACCCGCACGACCTCCATCGCCTTTTCCTGCGTGATCTTTTGCTGATCCTTGATGAGCTGCTCGGCCTGCTCCTTTGAGATCGCGACCTCTCGCTCGTTTTCGACGGTTTTAAGGCCTACCATCTTATTTGCTTCCTGCTGACGCACTTCTGTTGCCTGTGCGGCTTCGATCTCGGCGATTTGAGCAAGCTTGGTGTTGTTTGCGACTTCGACGCGGCTTTCCTTTTCAATCTGGGATTTTTTCTTCTCCATAATGTTTAAGATGACCTTGCTGCCGCTGCTATCTCGGATATCCATCAGCTCGATGTTTTTAACGGGCTCGATACCCCAGTTTTGCAGCTGCGTCTTTACCGCCTTGGTAAAATCATCTCCGAGCTCAGAGCGGATCTGCAAGATGTCCTCAAGTACGCGGCTAGAAAGGATCGAGCGGATCGAGCCTTGAATGATATTTCTAAGCTGATTGTTAAGATCCTCAAAATTATTGACGCGTTGCGCGGCTAAATTTGAATCCATAATCCTAAAAAACGCCGTGATATCGACGACGAAAGGAAGCCTACCCAGATCATACGCCTCGTAATCCTCGATCTTGATGCTAAAAACAGAAACCGGCAAAACGATCTTCGTAACGCCCAGCGCCGGCACCCAGCTTGGGAATTCGTAGTAGCTGTTGCCATTACCGGTATCCTTGCCGTAGCTCGTCGTCTTGCGCGCGCTTTGGACGATATGCACTTCGTTCGTCTCCACTATGCGCCTGAAAAACAGCGGCACGATGATAAAAAGCGCGATTAAAACCCCGACGGCGGCGCCTATCAAATATAAAATTTCACCCATTTTCTCTCCTTTAAAAATGCTAAATTTAAGATGGATTATATAAAAATTTACTTTGAAAAATAATAAATAATCGCGGCGACAGCGGTTAAAATTTACGCAATTTTAATGAGGTTTTTTGTAATATCGCAGCGTATATTTCAATACCGTTTAGGAGAAAAAATGAAAAAATTTTTACTACTGCTTTTAGCGGGTGCGCTTTTTGCGAGCGCGGCAGAGCTTAGAACTATCAAGGATATGGACGGAGCTGAGGTCAAAATCCCCGTAAAAGTTGAGCGTATCGCGGCACTCTGGCATGCGAACAATCAAATTTTACTGGCTCTGGGCGGAGCGGATAAGATTGTCGCCACCACCGATAACATCAGCAAAAACGCATGGTTTCTTAAAATTTATCCGCGCCTGGCGCAGATCCCCGTGCTGCTAAAAAACAACGACGTAAATTTAGAGGAGTTAATGAGCCGTAACCCCGACGTAGTCATCATCTCAACCGCACTGGCGGGCGAAAATTTAACTAAGCAGGGCTTTACTGTTTTAAAGGCGAGCTTTAGCGATTACGAGCAGATGAGGCGCAGCATCAGCATGTGCGGCGATATGCTAGGCGGCGACGCGCCGCAAAGAGCGAAGGATCTGATCTCAAATTTAGATAAAAATATCGCTTTGGTTAGCGGCCGCACCGCAAATTTAAGCCCCGATAAGCGCCCGCGCGTCCTTCACATCGTAGGCGGAAGCGATCTTTTAAAGATCGACGGCAAGGGCACGCTGATCGACTCATGGATAGAGCTGGCCGGCGGAACGAATGCAATTACCGCCACAAAAGGCCCGATGAAAACAATCACTGCCGAGGAGATCATCGCGAGTAATCCGCAGATCATAATCGTGGGCGGCGATCACAACGAAGATGCGGTAGAGAAAATCAAATCAAGCCCGGTTTACAGCGGCACGGATGCGGTCAAAAACGGGCGCGTTTACGGCAATCCGCGCGGGGTTTTTAACTGGGATCGCTACGGCGCGGATGCGGTGCTTCAAATTTTATGGGCGGCCAAAACTATCCAGCCGGAGCTATTTGCCGACATCGACGTAAAGGCCGAAACGAAGGCGTTTTATAAAAAATTTATGAATTACGAGCTAAGCGACGCTGAATTCGGCTATATTTTAAAAGGACTTAGCCCGGAGGGTAAATAAGGCGCGGCTCCGAAGCAACAGCGTCAGCGCCGCACCTAGCAGGCAGCATCCGTGCCAAACATCTCATCGTGTAGTAGGCGGCAGATACATCGGCACAGAATGTTTCATCGTGCGGCGGCACATCGGCGCCGAGCAGACCGCCCGCCCTATCTCGGCACCGGATAGACAAATCGTCTAGTCATACGGGCGAGCGGGCATCGTCGTATCGTCAAAACAAGCGCCGCTATCTCGCATTTTTGGCGCGTTGAAGTGCGGATGCCGCCCGCATAAAGCGCATATCCAATCGGTGCTCGGTGAGTCGATACCTAAGTTGCCACATTACCTCAGCAAGCGACATCTGCGGCGGACAATGTACCGAGCAAAGAGCGTGCCGAATAAGCGGTGCTAGGCGGAATAAAATTTAAACCCGCGGCAAGCAAACAAGGACAAAACAAAGCTGCAAGATAAAATTTAAAGCGAAAGGGGCAGTCATGGAAATTTCATTTTTTACGACGCTTGAGCCTGCTTTAGCAGGCGCTTGGATACTCTCATTTTCGATGGTGCTGATACAGTTCGTGTATATGTTTATCTACAAAGATGTCGGCAAACGCGCCACCGATACCTCGTGGTACACGCCTGCGGACAAGCGAAATGCGATCATAAGCTCGCTGCTGCAAGTAGCGCTGCTCATTTTATCGGTCTTCGTGCCGCTTAAGACGGGCAGCGCGTGGTTTTGGATCGGAGCGGTGATCTATATAGCGGCTTTTGCGGGCTTCATCAAGGCGTTTTACGACTATGCGGCAGCTCCTGCGGACAGAGCCGCACAAGGCGGCATCTACCGCCTATCGCGCAATCCGATGTATTTCTTTTATTTCCTCGGCATGGCGGGCGTTTGCATCGCTTCGGCGTCGCTGTGGCTACTCATAGTGATAGTGCCCTTTGCCATATACAACCATCTCGTGGTTCTCGGCGAGGAGCGCTACTGCGAGCAAGCCTACGGGCAGGAGTATCTAAAGTATAAACGTAATACGCCGAGATATTTTTTGTTCTTTTAAGGGGAGCGGCGCGCGATTGAGCTTTAAAACAGGAGCGTAAATTTAGATAGCGCTTTAAAATTTTAACCAGACTTGCGGGCTAATTTTAAAATTTCGCCCGAAATTTTAAGGACTTGCGAGATATAGGCTTAAATTTAGACTAAATTTAAGCCCGAAATTTCAAATTTGCTCGCCGCCTAGGCTAAATTTAAAATGGCGCAGCACATAAAACGCCATTTTAAATTTGCGCCTGCGTGCACCGCAGCATCGTCAAGCGCGCGACTCCACCAACGGCAAAAGCAAACTATGACGGCAGCTGCTAAGCGAAGTCCAATTCACGCCCATACCCGCAAGCAGCCTAATTTCCGCTCGCATACGCAGATAGGCTGCTCGGATCCTCAGGAGTGAACCGATCGTCCAAAACGCCGTCCTCCTCGCCCGAGAGCACGCTCATCGCGCTGATACGAGAGATCAGCAGGCGGTCCTCGGCGATGTCGGCGCGATCCGAGCCGATAGTAAGCGACGTAATCGCCGTGCGTCCGATGACCGCGCGCCCGCCCCCCATCGTGTGAAGCCCCCAGATATCGTGCAGCACCGCAGGCTTGCCATCCACCTGCCCTACGTAGAGCATCACGTGGCCCGGCATATACAGCAGGGTTTTATACGCCACGCCGTTTTTGCCGATGAAGCTAAGCTTTTCATCCGCGCTCATCCCCGCCAGCGAAAAACGCTCGCCGCGGCCCGATTGCGCCTTAGAATTTCGCGGCAGCCACAGCCCGAAATTTGCCAAAAAATCTCTCGTCATAAGCGAGCAATCGCGAAGAAATTTATACCCGCCCCAGCCGTATTTCTGCCCGAGCAGACTAGCGGCTACGATCTTTGAGTTCTGCTCATCTAGCGGCGCGGGCCAGAGCCTCGCATCCTCCGCGCTAACGAAATATCTCCTGCTGCCAAACTGGGTTAAAATTTCGCCGCCAAATACGCTCCGTACGCCGAACGTGTCGCCAAGATCGCGTTCGCCGCTAAAATCATACGGCAGGATCGTACCGGTGCGCGCCCTAAAAAGCTCCGCGCCATTTTCGTCATAAACGGCGGCGCCCTCGCGCAGGATCGTTATAAATTTAGAATTTGCATAAATATCCGCCTGCTGAGGACTGATGCGCTTTATCGCATCGCTTCTTATCCAGCCCCACACGCCGTCGTTGCGCACGAACGCCCACGCGCCGTCTCTGCTGTAATGCGACAGCAGCAGCGGATAGCCCACGCTCACGGCGGAATTTGCGGCGTAATCAAACGGCTCGCCCTCCCCCGGCTCGCTCGGATCGCCGAAAATCGGCAAGTCGCTTGGGATATTTCGCAGCAGTGCGTTTTTTACCGTTATAGCAGGCGCAGAAATCAGCCCGAACGCCTCTTCATTGGCGTTTATACGAATGCTTTGATAAACCGCGTCGTCGTATATCCTGCCTGCGGCGTCAAAGTGGCGCCCCTTGGCGTAATTAAGCCCCCAAAAAGTATCGATTCCCGCCTTAATCGGCGCATCGTCAAACCAAATTTTAAAATAGCGGCTCTTAAACGCTTTTCCGCTTATGTTTTGTACCGACGCAGGAGCGGGCAGCCGCTCGCTGTTTTGAGCATATTCGAGATCCAAAACAGCGGGATTTTCAGGGATAAATTTATGGACGGTTTTACCGCAACCTGTAAGGATTAAAGCCGCGAAGATGAAAGATACTAATCGTTTCAAACAAAATGCCTTTTAAAAAATTTTGGCTATAATTTTGCCAAAAAATAGGAAAAAACTTGATAAATTTCATCATCCAAAAGCTAAAAGATCGCAATATTTTCATCACGGGCGGCGCAGGCGTGGGCAAAAGCTACGTGATAAAAGAGCTCATCAAGGATTACCGCGCTCGCGGCAAGCTCGTCATCGTGCTCGGCAGCACCGGCATCAGCGCCGTAGAGATCGGTGGCGTGACCGTGCATAGCTTCTTCCGCTTCGGCATCTGCAAAAACCACGAGGAGTTAAAAAGCTTCGATCGCAAACAAAGCGGCAAGCTAAGCGAACTGCGAAAAATTTTAGCCCTCGCAGACCTCATCGTGATCGATGAAATTTCGATGATCGGCGCCGAGCTTTTCGAGATGATCTATCTTAGAATTTCAAATTCTAAATTTAACGGGCGGCTGCTCGTTACGGGCGATTTTTATCAGCTTCCGCCGGTGCGCAAGGATGGCGAGAGCGCGCCACGCGCGAGCCTATTTAGCGACTCGGATTACGCCTTCGGCTCCTACGCGTGGAGGCAGTGCGAGTTTTTTTACGTCGAGATGATAGGCTCCAAGCGCACCGCAGATGCGGCGCTATACCGCCTGCTTTGCGAGCTGCGGCTCGGCACCCCAAGCGAGCAGACGGCGGAGCTGATGCGATCTTTGATCATCGATGCCGCGCGAGCTGAGCCGAACGCTACGATAATCTCGGGCCGAAACGCCGAAGTAGATGCGATAAATAACGCCAGATTAGCTAAGCTTAATGCGCCGCAGAGCAGCTTTGAAGGCGTTTATGAAGCGCTACAAAGCGGCGTGAGCGAGCAGAAAATTCAAAAATGGATCGCCTCGCTAAATACGCCGCAAAGTCTGACGCTAAAAGAAGGCGCAAAGGTGCTGTTTACCGCAAACAAAAGCGGCGAGTTTTTTAACGGCGAGCAAGGCGTCGTCGAAAAGATCGAAAAAAGCTCCGGCGACGAGATCGAAAGCGTGGTCGTAAAAAAACCCTCGGGCATACTAAGCCGCGTCGGGCTGCAAACATACGAACTAAGCGAGATCGCCGCAAGCGGCGCGGATGCCGAGCAGATCGTGCTGGCGCGGTATTATCAGTTCCCGCTCAAGCTCGCATACGCCATCACGATCCACAAATCCCAAGGCATGAGCATCCCGCAGCTCATCTGCGACATCGACAGGATCTTTGCCAAAGGGCAGCTCTACGTGGCGCTTTCACGTGCGACGAGCCTTGCGGGGCTTGGCGTGATCTATACGCGCTCAGAGCCCTTGCTGCGGTATTTGCAGCGCAGCGCAAGCGCGGACGAAGCCGTGGTGAAATTTTATCAAGAGAATGAATTTTATAAAATTTCGGATCAAAAAATTTAAGGAAACGTATGCAACTAGACAAAGCGATAGCGCTAAGTAGAGCCAAACAAAAAAAGTGCATTTGCAAGGTAGTGATGATCTATGCCAAGATAGCATTTTTATATCTGTTTCCATTTATAGTGATGTTTTCGATCGATGCGGTATTTAAAACAAACGACGATACGGATTACGAGATGATCGAAGTCTATCTTATCTACGCGGTGCTTTTAATTTGTTACGTTGCTTATATTTACGACGACATTACAGGCGCCACTTATGAATATAAACTATTTTACAAAAAAGTTTTGGTGCGCACGGCGATCTCACAGGCGTATCCGCAGCTTACTTATTCGCCAGGCCGTGGCATAAGCGCGAAGGAATTCAGGCGAGCGGGAATCTTTGCAAACTCCGATTTTATCAGCGAAGATGAGATAAAAGGCGAATGGGATGGGATAAAATTTAGCCTTAGCGAGGCGATTAGAATCAAAAAGAACTACGATCTGGGCATAGACAATACCTATGTGAAGCTAGCTTCGCTTGCGATGAGCTTATATGATGCGTATATGGATTTTAGCGGCAGCGTGCTGATATGCGAATTCGGCAAGAGATTTTACGCCAAAACCATCTTGGCGAGCCGCGAGCTAAATACAAAAATTTTAGGCGAGAAGGAGCTAATGGACAATGTCATTTTTAATAGCGAATTTCGCGTGTTTACTGATGACAAGGTCGAAGCTCGCTATCTATTAACGCCCGCGCTGATGGAGCGACTAAACGAGCTAAAGCGATACTACCATAAATTTAGTATAAGCGCGGCGTTTATGGATAATAAATTTTACCTATTTCTAAACGGCGCGCCGAACCGCTTTGAAACAGAGCTATTTAGCATACCTCCGACAACCGGAACGGCGTATGCTCATCAATACGAACTGGCTGAAATTTTAGAATTAGTAAGCGAGCTGGGTCACATAACCGGGGAGCTAGAAAGCAAAATTTAATCAGCCCGCATAGTTTAAATTTAACGGGCTAAATTTGAGCGCCCTATTACAGTCCCGCTTCGGCTCTTAGCCGCGCGGCGTACATCTCGCGCAGGCGCGGTACGTATTTGCCGACCGCACCGCCGCCGACCTGCCTGCCGTCAGCCTTTACGATCGGCAGCACCATCAGCGTCGCCGCGCTGATAAAGGCTTCATCGGCTTCATAAACCTCGCTCATTCCAAACGCCCGCTGCTGCACGCTAAGCCCTGCCTGCTCGGCAAGCCCTAAGATCACCTTGCGGCGGATGCCGGGCAGTATGTCGTTTGAAAGCGGCCGCGTGATAAGGACGTCATCTTTGATGATAAACGCACTGGAACTCGAGCACTCGGTAACAAGCCCGTCCTCGATCAAAAAGCACTCATAAGCGCCCGCTTTGTGGGCCTCGTGCTTTAAGATACACTGCGCAAGAAGCGAGATCGATTTTATATCGCGCCTATGCCAGCGGATCTCGGGCAGGCTTACGATCTCGATCCCCTCTTTTGCGAGCGGATTATCAAAAATTTGCGTGCTATACACAAAAGCAAAGACGCTAGGCTCTATGCCGCGGACGTAATCAAAATCGCGCATCGCCGCACCTCTTGTGATCTGAGTGTAGAAAGCGCCCTCGCTCACGCCGCCCTGCGCGATGAGCTCATATAAAATTTCCTCATATTTTTCGCGAGAATACGGAATCTTTAGCTCGATCTGCGAGGCGCTACGCTCAAAGCGCTCCCAAAAATCCGCTCTGTCGCAAATTTTAGAATTTATCACGGGCGCTACTTCATAGATGCCGTCTCCGAGCACAAAACCGCGATCAAAAGGGCTTATCGCGGCCTCTTTGGCCTTGCAAAATTTGCCGTTAATATAGACTATCTCATCGCCGCTTATTCCGCTGATTTCAAACATAATCTCTCCTTGAAATTTCGCACCATTTTATCTTATAACAATTTAATTTAAGATATAATGCCGCAAAAATCGAAGGAACTCCGATGGATAAATCAAATTTTAAAGATAGGCTTTTAGAAATTATGTTTCATGTGTCGCATAAACCCGTGCTTTTCCGTGATCTGCTCGAAGCCAACGCCGAGTTTAACGACGGAATGCTCGTCGATCCTTCGAAGCTAAATTTTAAATTTAACTACGGCAAATCCTACGTGATCTTCGCCTGCTTCGCATTTGTCTGCGTAATGTTTTTGATAACGCTGACACACGCGATGTTTGAAAAGATCGACTTTCACTTCTCCATTTTATTTACGATCATAGCGACGTCGGCGGTTTTTATCGGCTTTGATTGCTTTAAGGCGTGGGCTAGAAAGAAGCTTACTCACGAGCTTATCAAACGCGCTTGGGCGAACCATTTCCTCTACTTCCCTTACGAAAAATACAGCCGCATAGTCGAAAACATCTACAACGAAGCGCTCAAAAATGACGTGCCTAGACGCGAGCTAGAACAATACGTGCTAAGCAAAATCGTAGAAGTCGGCGAAAAATAGTTTTAAAATACCGCAAAAATTTTATAATATAAAACAGCATTTCGATCCAAGCAAATTTTAAAATTTTATTGCGAAATATGTGGCACGTGGGCAAGACGTAAAATTACGACTCGAAAAACAAGCGGCACGATGGATGAATTCCAAATGAAATTATACGCCGGTACTGCAAAAACTGCGCCATAGATTACGATAAATAAATTTTAATCAAAGCTTATACTTTCCTGCACCACATTTCGCTACGGCTAAATTTCACTTCATAAAATTTTATCTATCGCTTCTTAAATTCTAATCTCGTTCACTTACTGCCGATTTAGCAATCCGTATTATGTAATTGAAGTTATGTTTAACTATTTTAGGGTAAAATCACGCAATATCTAAGGGATAATATTAAATTTAAGAAAAGGATAGTTTATGAAGCTACTTTTTTGCATTATTTTTGCACTTTGCAGCGGTGTTTTTGCGGGCAGTTTGGAGCAGATCAGATCTGCCGGAGTCGTTAAAATCGGTGTTCGTGATGGTAGGCCACCTTTTAGTGATGAAAAAAGTGGTAATTTTGAAGGCTTTGAAATCAACCTTGCAGACGCTATAGCCAAGAGCATATTCGGTGATAAGCGCGGTAGAGTCGAGTTCGTCCCTTTAAACGCCAGCGATAGGATCTCTGCATTACAAAATGATAAGGTAGATCTTGCAGTCGCGACCATTACGATAACGCAAGACAGAAAAAGGCAAATCGACTTTTCTTATCCATATTTTTCGATGAGCTTGGGAGTTTTGACGCGTAAAAGCGACGGCATCAAAAGTATAGACGATCTTTCAAACAAAAAAGTCTTAGTAGAGGGTAACGGGACTACGGCAGAAAATTTTTTGTATAAAAATAAAATCCACAATTTAATCCATTGCTCCATTACTACCGAATGCTACGATATGCTTAAACAAGGCAAAGCCGATGCTTACGTTAACGATAATCTCATCGTGCTAGCCTATTCCATTATCGACGACAATTTAGAAGTAGCAATCCAAAATCTAGGCAATCCGGAATTCTTAGGCATCGGAGTGCGCAAAGGCAATACCGAATTGCTTGATCTGATAAATAAAGAGCTTGTTACACTTAGCAAGCAGGGCTTTTTCGAACGTTCTTATGATGAAACTTTCAAACCATTTTATCAAGGCGCTGCAGATAAAAAATATTTCTTACTAGATGGGCTCTATGCCATATTTTAGGACGAAATTTAGCAGTGTTTTATCTAACGGCTTCGACTAAAACGTCATTTATGATAAGCGGATAATATGCGAAATCCAATTTTAAGGACATAAAATGAAACTACTTTTTATAGCGGCTCTATTTTGTGCGGCGCTTTTTGCAGATAGCCTAGATCAAATCAGGCAAAACGGCGTCATTCGCATCGGAGTACGCGACGCTCATCCGCCGCTTTGCGAGTCAAATGGCGGCAAATTTGAAGGATTTGAAATCGATCTTGCAAACGCTATCGCTAAAGAAATTTTCGGCAAAAAAGAGGGCAAAATCGAGTTCATCCCACTAAGTGTAAATGATAGAATTCCATTTTTAGAGGCAAATAAGCTTGATTTGGTGATCGGTCTATTTAGCATCACCAACGAACGAAAAAGAAAGATCGATTTCTCCCTCCCCTACCTCTCCGTAAATTTGGGTGTATTAACGCGCAAAGCCGACGCTTTTACCGATATCGCGCAGCTTCATGATAAAAAGATCGTATTCGAAGGTGATGCGACAGTAGCCGAGAAATTTTTCAAAACCAAAGGATTTAAAAATTTAGGCCATTGTGCTTCGGCTAAGGAATGCTACGAAATGATTCGAAATGGCGATGCGGACGGCTATATAAACGACAATCTCATCGTGCTTGCATATTCCGTCATCGATGATACTTTGGAAGTGCCGTTTAAAAACCTAGGTCCTAGCGATTTTATCGGCATTGGTGTGCAGAAAGACAACAAAGAACTACTTGATTTCGTCAATGCAGAGCTCATCAAGCTAAGCAAAGAGGGCTTTTTCAAAAAGGCCTACGAGCAGAGCTTTGATCCATTCTATCGCGGTACGGCGGATAAGAAATATTTTCTGCTAGATGGAATTTATAATATGCTCTAAAAGCTTATTTAAATTTTAAGTTCGGCTTTTAGAATTTTAGTAAATAAAATTTCCTGCTTCGTTTGAAAGCGGAAAAGAGATTAAATTTAAGGATTTGCCATGAAATTGCTTCTTGCAATGTTGCTACCATTTATCGTTGCTTTCGCCGATAGTTTGGAACAGATCAGATCAAAAGGCGTCGTTCGCATCGGCGTTTACGACGGACAGCCTCCTTTTAGTGAGCTAAACGATGGAACTTTTGAGGGCTTTGAAGTTACGATGGCACAGGCCATAGCAAATGATCTTTTCGGCGAAAAAGGCGGCAGAATCGAGCTTGTGCCGATGAAGGTCGAGGATAGAATTCCAGCACTAGTAAACAACCGCGTAGATATCGTCATCGCTACGATTACCATTACGCCTGAACGCGCGCAGCAGATCGATTTTTCAACACCGTATTTTTCAGTAAATCTTGGAGTTTTAACCCGCAAGGCCGATAGAATCAAATCCTTAGCCGATCTGCGAGAGAAGAGAATTTTACTCGAAAGCGGCGGTACGGGCGAGGCATTTTTTAAACAAGAGGGTTTTGGAAATTTTACATTTTGTAAGGTCGCCAGGGAGTGCTACCGCATGCTAAAAGACGGCGACGTGGACGCCTACGCGACCGATAATCTCATCGCAATGGCATATCCGGTAGTCGATAGCGAGGTAGAAGTGCCGCTTAAAACGCTAGGTAAGCCCGATTTCATGGGTATTGGCGTGCAGAAGGGCAATAAAGAGCTACTGGATTTCGTCAATGCAGAGCTTATAAAGCTAAGCAAAGAAGGCTTTTTTGAAAAGGCATACGAAGGGACTTTTAACCCATTTTATCACGGCGCTGCGGATAAAAGATATTTCTTGCTAGATGGAATTTACAGCTTCTTGTAGGATTTGCGGCTCATTTTAAAATTTATCACGCAAGATTTATCGCGTAAATTTTATCTCCTGCTTGCTATGCTTTAGCTCTTGCAGCGGGGATCACATAAAATTTATCGCGCAATCTTACTCGTTTAAATTTTTCAAAAAAGCTTTTTCGCGGGCGAAACGGCATTTATATAAAATTCCGCTCGTTTAAAATTTATCTTGCATAAATTCTACGTAGGTTTTGCAGTGCGCAGACTTTTGTTTCGTCCTTTTAAAATTTATCCTGCATAAATTCTACTGCAGTTTGGAATTGCTAAAATAAATTTAGCTCAGATTTTTATTATTTCAAATTTTACTCAAAATCCTCTTGCTAGGATTTTTTTACCACTTGTAATCCGCTCAAAATGCCCCCTAAAAAAGGATTAAATTTCATAGCCATGAATTTTATTCTGCACAAAGAGTAAATTTTTATTACTTAAAATTACAAATGCAGCCCTCCTCTTTTAAAAACCGATCAGTGATTTTCATATTGCAAACTGATCTATTTTTATGTATAATCGCAAACTTTACGAATTTCAAAGGATCAAATATATGAAAAAATCCATCTGCTCCTCTATGCTTAGCCTCGCAGCGGCGCTCGCACTAGCGCCCGCACAAGCACTTTGCAATGCAGATTCTAATCCGCCGCTTATCCATACCCATAATAACCTCTATTCGGCAGGATTTGGCGGCAATACTAGCGGCAGCGGAAGTACCAGCCCAAACGGCAATATTACGACGATTACGGGCGTTGTAAGCGGCGGGACGGATTATTCCGGCAGTGTGATTTACGGCGGAGGAAGCGGCGACGGGATCGCTGGCTTTACTGAGTTAAGCTCCGCCTCCAACAATAGACTTACGATTAGAGGTGCAAATGCTTACGTGGGTATCGCAATAGGTGCCGAAGCCAAGGGCGTATCAGATAATTACGTGAGCTTGGAAAACGGCTCTAAGGTCAATTTGGTCGTGGGCGGGCAAGGCATAGCGGCGTCAAAAACGGGTAACGAAGGCGAAGCGACGCGAAATCAGGTTTTTGTAAAATACGGCGCCGAAATTACGGGAAATGCCGATAACTTCGGCGGTAATGCAAGCAGACATTACAATATCATCGGTGGCAGAAGCGGAGCGGATAAAAAAACCTACTCTAACGCCGTAACGATCGACGGAGGTACTATCGGCAACGGCTCCGTTACAAATGTAATCGTAGGCGGCATAGTAAGCGGCGGCGGTGATGCCATATCAAATAGAATAACTATAAAAGGCGGCACGTTTAGAGGGAGCTTCGATATATTCGGCGCTCAATCCTCCACGGGAAAAAGCAGCTACAATAGCGTCAATATAACGGCGCCTTATTATGGCAGCACAAACACTATTACTCTAAACGGAAGCGGTAGAATTTGGGGCGCAGCGGGTGGAAGCGGAAGCTCTAGCGCAAACTCCGTATCCATAAGCGCAAAGCTAAAAGCGCAAAATTACCAAGTAGTAGGCGGTCAAGCAAATAGCGCTAGCGCAATGAGTGCAAATCGCGTAGAAATCAACAACGACGATGCGATCGTAGGCAGCGTCACGGGCTCTTTGGGCGGCGCCTCAAGCTCGCGAAGCGTAGTCGATCTTTACAAAGGCACCGTAAAGGGCGATGTTACGGCAGCAAACGGTATCGCAGGCGAATCGGATGGCGATAGAGTTACTCTAGGAGCGTCAGACTCCAACAAAGGCGTACACATCGGAGGCAATGTCTATGGCGCACGCGCGGGAAGCGTCAAAAATGCGGTCGTTTATATCAATAAAGAAAGAACAACGATAGCAGGAGACGTCTATGCAGGCTATGCTACAAGCGGCAGCGTCGAAAATAGTAACGTAAATTTTAGAGGCGGCACGATAAACGGCACGATCTACGGCAGCAATAAGAATTCAGATAAAACTAATACCTTACATATCCAAAATTGGGTCGGCGGCGGCGTGAAAAAAGCCAAGGATATTAAAAATTTCGGCTCTATAAATTTTTATGATTTATACTCTGATACTGAAGCCGATGCGCCGCTTATCTTAACTACTAGCGGCAATACGAATTTAAACGGCACAAAGATAGAGGGTATAAAATCAGATCTAGGCGAAGGAAAGTACTATCTGATCCACAACTCTGGCGGCGGCACGATCACCAGAGCCGCGCAGACCGTGCAAGATAATCAAATTTACACGATTACAGACAAAGATCACTATCAGATCAACGGAACCACGATCGAGGTCGAAAACAATAAGAATTTAATTATGCAGAAAGGCACACTAACTCGTTCTTGGATAGACCCCAACTTCGATCAAAGCGAGCTAATGCAAAATCAAAATTCCAACAAGGCTGCGGGCGCTACTGAGCTATTCGGCAATAAAGGCAATACCGTAATCGTAAAAGAAGGCGCAGGCAATCTAGGCGGCAAAAACATAAGCTCGGGCAGAGACGACGCTACCGACGGAAGCAATAGCATCCACGATAACCACGCTAAGATTAGAGGCGGAAGCAGCATAGGCGAGATCGACGGAGGATACTCAAATTCCGCTACCCCGCAAGAAATTTATAATAACCACGTAACTTTCGAAGCAAGCGGAATAGACGTGGGGTATGTAAATGCGGGCATCACCCACAGCAGTAGCGGCGGCGGAAACGTCCACGACAATAGCGTAACTACGAATGCCACTATAATCCACAATAACATTTACGGCGGCAATACTAGCAACGGAGAAGCCAAATCCAATATCGTAACTATAAACAACGGCAGCGTAGGAGCAATGGCGGTAGGCGGCAAGGGAAACAGCGCGATTTCCAACACTATAACTCTTAACTCGGTAAACGTAGGCGGAAGCGTATATGGTGGAAAGGCTAGCGGCGCTGCCTCCTCCAACACTGTAAATTTAAACGGCAACACGCAAGTTGCTGGCAATGTCTACGCAGCGGAAGCCGCTAGCGGCAGCAACAACGTAGTAAATTTCAGAGGCGGCAGCGTAGCAGGCACGTTATACGGAGTATCTAGCGCAAACGCTAGCAATTCGGGCAATAGCCTAAATATCCTATCTTCAAACTCGGGCAATGGCCTAAATGCGGGGAATTTTGCAAATTTCAATAAATTAGAATTTAACTTAGCCTCCCTTAGCGAGATTGAAAACGACGTTTCATCAAATGCTAAAAGAGCTTTGAACTTAACCGGCTCCGGCAATACTGATCTAAGTGGTACCGATATATTCGTAAACTCCGCAAGCGAATTTAACGCTTTAAACAATGCAAGCTATCCAGATGGCGATAATAAGAAATACACCCTTGCCTATAAAAGCGGAGGCGGTAAATTTACCGGATATGATCCGCGCTTTAAAGACAAGGGCTACGTAACTCAGCTAAATAAAAACTATGTCATAAAAGATGCCAATACCTTTAGCAGAAACATAGGCGGTATGCATATAAGCGAGGATGAGCGGGAGCTTTATATCCAAAAGCTTATTAAGACTAACGAGAGCATAAATGGGGATTTCGATGCAGATGAGCTGCAGAAGTATCTAGGCGCAAACGGTCTTAACGGAAACAATATAGATATAGGCAAGGCCGGAGAGGATAAGAATTTTAACGCTAGAAATATCCACGCAGCAGGCGCAAATAATACGCTAAATTTCATCAGCGGTCATAATGTAGGCGTAATAAGCGCAAGCGGCAGCGGCAACACCCTTAACATAGGAGCTAGCAATAGCTCTCCTGCGGCAGTAAATTCCTTAAGCGCTAAAAATATTAGCGGTTTTGACAGGTTAAATTTCTTCCTTCCTAACTCTATTAGGGCAGGCGATAGCGTACTTACCCTAAGCGACCCTACTGCCAATACCGATCTAAGCAACGTAAGCAATATCACGGCTTATATCAGCGGAGTAAGCGGTCCGATTAATCCAAGCAGCGAGATTCATCTAATCAATAAGCAAGGAAGCGGCAGCCTTATAACTCCTAACGCAGCCAATATGCATGCAACGCTAAATGTAGGAGTAAGCCTAAGCTATAGCCCTAAAATTTATCAAAGCGGCAATTATCTAAATTTAGGCTTTGATGCTTCCTCGGCTCCTACTCCTAGCGCGCGCGTAAATTCTAATACCAAATCCTTTGCAGAAACCCGTGCCGCAAGCTTAGCTAGCTTAAAGAGCGG
>CAURUA010000027.1:0-27171 GCA_963528045.1 uncultured Campylobacter sp.
CGGCGAGAAAAAGGGCGAGATCTGCCTAAACGGCGCAGCCGCGCGCAAAGTCTGCGTCGGCGACGTCGTCATCATCGTGGCTTACGCGCAGATGAGCGCCAAAAAAGCAAGAAGCTTCAAGCCTAAAATCGTGCAGGTAAACGAAAAAAACCAAATAACGGAGTAAAAATGTTCGAAGGAATGGATTTTTCAAAAATGGGGCAGATGCTCGATCAGATGCAGGCCAAGGCTAAGCAGATCGAGGAGGAGAATGCGCGTAAGGAATTTACCGTAAAATCTGGCGCGGGCATGGTCGCCATCAGACTAAACGGCGCGGGCGAGGTGCTAGATCTAAGTATCGACGATAGTCTTTTTAGCGACAAAGAGAGCTTGCAGATCCTGCTGATCTCGGCGATCAATGACGCGATAAAACTCGTCGAAAACGAAAAGAAAGGTGCCGCAGCGTCCATGCTAGGAGGGCTCGGCGGATTGGGTGATCTGCTCGGCAATAAGGGCTGAACCTGTTTCAAAATCGTTGAAAGCAGGCTTTTTATAGAGGGTGGCTACTTCCGCCTAGCGAGCGGTTTGGATTTTACGGAGCGAGCGGCTTCTATAGCGAACTAAATGAAGCCCGATTTTATAAGGCGGCGTTAAATTTAGATTTTGTGGCGATACGGTTTGCATAAAGCACGGCTCGCTTGATTTGACGCTAGGTTATTAAATTTCAACCTTAGCAAATCGGTCAAATTTAACGGGTGGCACGAGGGCAAATTCTAAAATTTCGGCGAGCTGCTAAGCTGCGGCGCAAAGTAAAATTTAGCTCGCACGGCTTAAATGCAAAGCGGGCGAGCCGTTGCGCGACATCCGCGAGCAAATCGAGCGTAAGATGCGGCTCAAAAAAGCGGAGCATCCTTCGCCTCGCGCACTGCGTAAAGCTAGGGAAATTAAAATTTAAAATTTTAAGCGGTATGATTACTTCTACGCGACGTACAAACGGCTCGCGACAGCAAAAGTCTAAGCTGCGCGACGAAAAGGCATTCGAAGGGCGCGAATTTGCATTCGTCAAGGGCGCGCCCAAGCAGAGCAAATCAAAACCGCAAGGTAGGATCGATGGATATTTTAGGAAAATTTAAAGACTACTTGAAGCGCAACGAGCTGAAGGCGCCGAGCTTTCATCCGTACTTCGAGGAAGCGCTCAATTACATGCTGCAAGCGGGCGGTAAGCACTTTCGCGCGCAACTGTTACTAGGCGTCGTTTCGGCGGTGGATGAGCGGCGCTTTGAGGGCGCGCTGGCGATTGCGATGGCGCTTGAGATGATCCACACCTACTCGCTTATCCACGACGATCTGCCCGCGATGGACGATGCGGATCTGCGCCGCGGACGGCCGAGCCTGCATAAAAAATACGACGAGGTCACGGCGATTTTGGTGGGCGACGCGCTAAATACCGACGCGTTTTTGATCGCCGCGAGCGCGAACCTAAGCGACGAGATCAAGATAAAATGCATTAAAACTCTAGCGCGAAATGCAGGCAGCAGCGGCATGGTGCTCGGTCAGGCGATCGATTGCCGTTTTGAAAACAGCCCGTTAAAGCAAAGCGAGCTTGAGTTTTTGCATCTGCACAAAACGGGCGCGCTCATCGCAGCGGCGTTTGAGCTAGGCGCCATAATCGGCGGGCTAAAGGACGAGCTCGCGCATGAGCTTTATAAGATCGGGCTGAAGCTAGGTCTCATATTTCAGATCGAGGATGATATCATCGACGCCACGGGCGACGAGGCAAGCGCAGGCAAGCCCGTAGGGGCAGATGGCGCGAAAAATTCCTTTGTAAATTTACTAGGTCTTGCGGGTGCGAGGAGCTACAAGCAGCGCCTAATAGACGAGGTAAGCGACGCGATGAGCGGCTATGATGCAAGCCTACGCGATTTGGTTTTAAATTTGATAGAAAAATACCTGAAAGGATGAAAAATGTCGAGCGAGCAGCTAAGTAAAATTTCAAACACGATCAAATTTCTAAGCGCGGATATGATCCAAAGCGCCAACTCAGGCCATCCCGGCACGCCGATGGGGCTAAGCGACATAATGAGCGTCTTTATGAGCAAGGTCCGCCACAACCCCAAAAATCCCGCGTGGCTGAACCGCGACCGCGTCGTATTCTCGGGAGGGCACGCAAGCGCGCTCGTGTATAGCTACCTCTATCTTAGCGGATACGATTTGAGCATGGACGATCTGAAAAGCTTCAGGCGCCTGCACTCCAAAACTCCGGGCCACCCGGAGATCACTACCCCAGGCGTCGAGATCGCTACCGGACCGCTCGGACAGGGCGTCGCAAACGCAGTCGGATTTGCGATGGCCGCGAAATACGCCGCGCATCTGCTAAACGAGGAAGGAAACGAGATCATCGATCACCGCGTCTATTGTTTCTGCGGCGACGGCGATCTGCAGGAGGGCATCAGCTACGAAGCGTGCGCGCTCGCGGGCAGACACAACCTCGATAATCTCACGATAATCTATGATTCTAACGGCATCACGATCGACGGCAGCACCGATATCGCGTGGTTTGAGGACGTAAAAGTGCGATTTGAAGCACAAGGCTTTGAGGTCGCGCGCATCGACGGGCATAATTTCGATCAGATAGAATTCGTCCTTGACGAGGTCAAAAACAAAACAAAACCCTACCTCATCATCGCAAACACCACGATCGGCAAGGGCGCGCTCGAGCTTGAGGGCACAGCCAAGACGCACGGCGCGCCGCTTGGAGAGGAGCTGCTTGCGCGCGCTAAGCAAAGCCTGGGCTTTGATCCAACCCAAAGCTTCGTCATAAGCGAGGACGTGCTTTTTGCGACGCGCGCCGCGGTTGAGAAGGGTGATTTGGAGGAGCGGCTTTGGAAGGAGAAGCTCGGCAAGCTAAGCGATGAAAAAAGAGCGCTTCTAAACGAGCTTTTAAATCCCGACTTTAGCAAGATAGAATTTCCCGATTTTAGCGGGCTTAAGGTCGCCACCCGCGATAGCAACGGTAAAATTTTAAACGCCATTGCAAACGCAGTACCCGGCTTTTTAGGCGGAAGCGCCGATTTGGCGGCATCGAATAAGACCGAGCTAAAAGGCGGCGGCGACTTTCCATGCGGCAAAAATTTACACTTCGGCATCCGCGAGCACGCGATGGCGGCGATCGGCAACGCTTTTGCGAGATACGGGCTTTTCATCCCGTTTAGCGCGACGTTTTTTATCTTCAGCGACTATCTCAAAACGGGCGCTAGACTTGCGGCGCTGATGGGCTTGCGCCACTATTTCGTCTTCACGCACGACAGCATCGGCGTGGGCGAGGATGGACCTACGCACGAGCCTATCGAGCAGCTTAGCACCTTCCGCGCGATGCCAGACTTCTACACATTCCGCCCCGCAGACGGCAACGAAAACGTAAAATGCTGGCGCACGGCGCTTGCCCTGAATGCCCCCGCGGCATTCGTCTGCTCGCGCCAAGGGCTTGAGCCGCTACCTAAGGCGGTTTTGGGCGACGTGCAAAACGGCGCGTATCTGCTAAGACAAAGCAAAGAGGCGCGGATCACGCTCATCGCAAGCGGCAGCGAGGTTTCGCTCTGCCTAAAGGCCGCGGCGATCCTGCAAGAGCAAGGCATCGGCGCAAACGTCGTCAGCGCGCCGTGCTTCGAGCTTCTGTGCGAGCAGGACGCTGATTATCTGGCGCAAATCCTGCAGGCGCAAACTAAAATTTTAGCCGTCGAAGCCGCAAGCGCGCTTGAGTGGTATAAATTTGCAGACGCGGTACATGGTATGCAAAGCTTCGGCGAAAGCGGCAACGCGAGCGAGCTGTTTAAGCTTTTCGGATTCACCGACGTCGCGATCGCAAAGCAGGCGAGAGAGCTTTTAGAGCAGTAACGGAAAGGACGAAATTTGAGCAAAAAAATCAAAATTTCATATTTAGACGGATTTAAAATTTACGGATTAAAAGCCCGCACGAAAAACGCAGACGAGCTAGGCGGGAGCGGTAAAATTCCCGCGCTGTGGGCAAAATTTATGAAAGAGTGCTATGACGGGCAGAGCGAGATTTACGGCGTCTATTATGATTACGAAAACGGCGTCAGCGGGCTTTACGATATCTTTATCGGCACCAAAGCGCCCCGCAGCGACGAAGCCTTGGAGATCAGAAGCGGCAAATACGCCGTTTTTAGTTTCCCAAATGAGCCGCAAAACGTAGCAAAGTTTTGGAGCAAAATTTGGAGCTTTTTTGAGACCGGCGAACTAAAAAGAGTGTTTGGAACGGATTTTGAGTTTTACGGCGGAGACGAGATCAAAATTTTTATCTCGGTTTTGTAGGACGGCGCATGAAATTTATAAACGGCGAGTAATTTTTCGCCGCCGCGATAAAATTTGTCCGCGAAATGCTAAAATTCCTTGCTCGCAAAAGCTACGCAGAGCGTAAAACGCTGCTGCTTTATAAAATTTCATCCATAAAGCGGTAAAATTCCGTGCCCAAAACTACGCGCGCGAAGGTAAATTTCATACCCAAAGCCGCACCGGATCGTACCTTAAGCCGTGGATTTAAAACAAAATCTAAATTTGCGCCGTTAAATTTCAACCCCCGCCCGCAAAATCAGGCGAAATTTCACGCCGAATTTCATTTTTAAATCTGTTATTAAGCCATTTTTGGCTTAAATTACATTTTCATTCGGGTAGATGTCCGAGCGGTCGAAGGAGCGCGCCTCGAAAGCGCGTAAGGCGTCAGCCTTCTGGGGTTCGAATCCCTATCTACCCGCCATTCATTCAAATTTCACCCAATACTTTGGAGTTAAGATGAGCAATAAACTCCTTTCGATGAGCCTGCAGGAGCTGTGGCGGCTCTTTCCGATACGTCTCGTGCCGCACGATCCGCGCTGGAGCGAATACTTTAGGCAGGAGTGCGAAATTCTGCGCGGCCTGCTGCAAGACCCCGGCGAGATCAAGATCCACCATATCGGAAGCACCGCGGTAAGCGGGATATGGGCGAAGCCGATCGTAGATATTTTGATCGAGTGCTCGGATATAGCCGCCGCCAAACAGCGCCTGATAGACGCGGGCTATCTGCTAATGAGCGAAAAGGGGAGCCGCTGCAGCCTAAATAAGGGCTACACCGAAGCGGGATTTGCCGAGCGCGTTTTTCACGTGCATCTGCGAAATTTCGGCGATGCGGACGAGATATTTTTTAGAGATTTTTTGCGAGCGAATGCGGATATCGCTGGGCGGTACGAAGCGCTTAAATTAGAGCTTTGCAAGCGGTTCGAGTTCGACCGCGACGCATACACTGCGGCGAAAAGCGAATTCGTGCTTAAGCTTACGCACATCGCCAAAGAAAACTCGAAATAACCGCGCAAATTTAATCCTTTGCGTAGAAGCCCGCTCGCCAAGAGCGATAAAAAATGGCTAAATTTTACAAACAAAACGGAGGGCTTGCGCTGCGCCTTGTGAGCTTATTTTTATAAAATTTTGACCGTAATTTCAAATTTAAAGAGCGACCGCCCAGCTATCGCAGATAAAATTTACAAATCCAGCCAGCAGCAAAGTCGCTCATAAAACGAACCATATCACCACATCATATTCAAGCAAAGGCATCCCCGCGCTTCAGTACAAGTTTAAATTTAAAAGCCTATGCGCCGCAAATTTTAAATATCTCGCTAAAACATCGGCTCATAAATCCGCCAAATTTAAAGCTGCAAAATTTTAAAATTCCTCGCCGCTAGCTAGCCGCATGAATTTCGCGCCGAGCGCTTAAATTTAATGATCGCTCTTCAGCCCCGCGCCGCAAAGCGGGATTATGCTATCTCCTTGCAGATCATGGCTTTCTTTGTAGCGCAGATACGCCGCGTAGGTAGCCGCGGTCGTGTGCTCGACGTAAAATCCGCCGCTCGCAAGAGCCGCTCTAGCAGGCAGTATGTCGCTCTCGCTCGCCAAGATCACCTCGCGCTCGCCCGCGTAGCTAGAGCCAAGAATTTCGGCCGCACGCATCGGTCTTGCGATCGCGATGCCCTCCGCTAGCGTCGGCTGCGGTTCTATCGCGCGCGCCGCACCTTTAGCGTCAAAAAGCGGAGCGCAACGCTCGCCCTGAACGATGAAAATTTTCGGCAGCGCCTCGATAAGACCGCCCTCATATAGCTCGCCTAGCGCCGCTTGAGCACCCAGCAGCAGCGTGCCGTTGCCCACGGGGATGAAGATATTGCGCGGCATCCTGCCCAGCTGCTCGTAGATCTCATAAATGTAACTCTTCGTGCCCTCGTAAAAGATCGGATTATAAACATGGTTGGCGTAATAAATCTGCTCATCCGCGGCCTTTTTGCGGCACGCGTCCGCCGTCTCGTCACGGCTGCCGTCAAACACCGTGACGTGCGAGCCGTGGCTTTTGATCATATCGATCTTTTTAGGCGACGTGCCCTTCGGGACGTAAATTTCACACTCAATGCCCGCGCGAGCGCAGTACGCCGCCACGGCGTTGCCCGCGTTGCCGCTGGAGTCTTGCAGCACCTTTTTCACGCCGATATTTTTGGCATGCAGCACTAAAACCGCCGCGCCGCGGTCTTTGAACGAAAGCGTAGGCATCGCGTAATCGAGCTTGAGATAGAGATTTTTGCCAAATTTCACGCTCGCCGTAAGCCCCTCGCCCATCGAAATTTCTCTAAATTTAGCCGTGTCGATGCCCATAAACCTGCGGTATCTAAAGATACTAAACTCACTTTGATCTACGAGCGCGGGGTTAAATTTAGGCGCATCGGAGTTTAGCTTATACAGCCCGCCGCAGTCGCATTTATAGCTCAAAGTATCGATGGGTGCGTGCTTGCCGCAGCCCGTGCAGATGAAATCGCTCATTTTCGCTCCTATTTTTTCTCTTTTATTTTTGCGACGACCTCGATCTCTACGAGGCAGCCGAAGTGTAGAGCCGTAGTCGGCACTACGACGCGAGCGGGCTTGTGCGCGCCGAAAAATAGCGCGTACTGCTCATCGATCACATCCCAGTTCGCGACGTCGGGCGTATAGACGCGGCACATCCGCACGTCGCCTTTATCTGCTCCCGCGGCGGCCAGCACTGCCGCGACGTTGCTTAGAGCCTGCGCGGTCTGCGCAGCAAGACCCTCTGGGATAGCTCCCGTGCGCGGATCCACGCTTAGCTGCCCCGAGACGTAGAGCATACCGTCGTCGTCTAAGATGCCCGGCGCATAATGCGCCTTTTTCGGCGCGAAACCGCTTGGGTAAATTTCTTTCATTTAAGCTCCTTTGCATATAAAATTTTATATAATTTTACTCTAAATTTATTAAAAATATATAAGTATTTCTATAAATTTGCAGAAATTTTAAAATTTAATCTAAATTTATAGATTTTTTTATATGAAATTTCAGGAGCCCGAATTGAACCAACTTTTGCAAACCTTTATACCGACCGCGCACCTTATTAAAAATACGATCGGCAATTGCGAGGTGGTCATCCACGATATGAGCACGCCGCAAAACTCGGTCGTTTTCGTCCTCGGCGACGTAACGGGTAGGAGGATCGGCCAAAGCTTCGATCATCTGGTAAAGGACGTGTTGTTAAGCAAAAATTTTGAAAACGACTGCACTGCAAACTACTACTTCACCGCGCAAAACGGCAAGCTCATACGCTCCTCGACTTCGCTAATCCGCGGCGCAGACGGCAAAGTAGTAGGCGCACTATGCGTAAATATCGATACTTCAAACGCCATCGCGGCATACAAAGTAATAAAAAATCTACTGCCGAATGCAAAGCTCGATAGCAAGGAGCTACAGGGCGCAAATTTTACCGACGAAAGCTGCAATAACGCGGCATTAGACGGGGCGAGCTTAAATGAGGGCGTAAATTTAGAAACGCAAAGCTCTAACGATTCGCAGCAAAATATCCTTGACATCGTCCAAGACTTGATCGCATCGGCTACGCACGATCTGGATGTGGAGGGGATGAAGAAGGAGGATCGAAAGCGTATCGTAAAATTCCTCTCGCAAAAAGGAATTTTTGAGGTAAAAGGCGCGGTAGAGCTCGTCGCAAAGGCACTTAGGACGCAGAAAGTCACGATTTACTCGTATATGGATGAGGTAAAAAAGGAGAGCTAACCGCGGTGCATAAATTTGATCTCAAATTTAGCAAGCGTTGCGCGCCTTTTTATTAGCGTAGCCATTGGAGTGGCGCAAATTTTAATCTAAATTTGATGAATCGATCAAAAATCAGAGCATACTAATCCCTCATTTATACAGCATGTAATGGGATAAAAGCAAAACTCATCTGTTACTCGAACTCGTAGCCCTTCGCGCTTTTTAATTTCTCGTCATAATCGACTCCGTTAGCAATTCGCTTACGCGAAGCACTGAAATCCGCTCGTATCGGGCTTTTGTGCTCGTCAAACTCAAGCGGCGCGACACCGATGATATCTGCTAGCAAATGCGCCAAATCATCGCTCATAAAAGGCTTATCTTTCGCCGCAGCTAGCCTCTGCCATAGCTTAGCGTGATCGCTCAAAAACTCGCGAGAGCCTATGAAAATTAGCGGGATTTCGTAAGTAAAGCGGCTCTCCATGCCGTGCCCGAGACGTCCGTTTTCATATAAATTTTCGCCGTGATCGCTAAGATAGACGATGAGGCTGTCATCACCCGAAAAAATTTTAAAAATTTCATTTATGACAAAATCATTGTAAAGCACGCTGTTGTCGTAATATGCGACGACATCTTTCTGCTTGGAAGTAAGTTTTGCCTTTACGTCCGCCGCGCTAAACTTGCCAAATCCCTCGGGATAGCGCAGGCTGTAATCCATATGGCTGCCGATGAGATGGATCACGTAGAAGTTTCGCTCACTCTGCCCCGCTTTCGCCTGGTTTATGAGCGGAAGCAGCACTCCGTCAGGCTTGATGCGGACGGTTTCATAAAGATTACTCTTTGAGAGGAAGGATTCCGCGTCCGCGCGATCGGCGGCGCTTTTAGCGCTTAACGCATGCGCGCCGAAAGCCTCTTGATTGCTAATCCAAAAGGTGCGGTAACCGCTTAGCTTAAACATATCAATAATGCTAAGGTTGCGAAACCACGCCCTTTTGCGCTCGCTTTCGTAATCGCTGAAATTTAAAAGCCGCATCAGCACCTGATTAGTCGTGCCGTAAGGCGAGATTGTATCGCTAAATTTTATCAGATTGCCGCTTGCTTCGAGCTTCTCTAAAAGCGGCGTATTTTTAACGCCGTAGCCGTAGAGCGACATATGCCCGCGCTGCAAGCTCTCACCGATTATTAGAATAATATTTTTGACGCGAGACTTTTGCAAGGCGGGGTTTGTAGCGGCCTCAGGGTTTTTAGAATTTGAAATCACGCTGGGGCTTTGCGGCGCAGAATTTAAAGTCTTGCCCCAGCTCTGCGGCTCAGCGTCTGAAGCGAACGTAGAATTTAAATTTGCGCCGTAATTTTGCGCCTGAGCGCTTGATGCGGGCGTGGAATTTTCAGACGCGGAGCCCGAGGCGGCGCCTTGCGGATCTGAATTTGCGCTGCCTTTTAAAACGCTTTCGTTCGCGCGCTTGGCCTCGTCATATCCGAGCTGCACTTCACGCATATCGGTGATGAAATTTTTATCGCTCAGATAGTCTTTTATCGTAAAGGCAAACTCCAGCGGGACGTATTGCGATAGCTTGGTTATATAGCCCTGTTTGCCCTGGGAAGCTTTAGCGGCAATATCCGCGCAAAAGATCGCCCCGCAGATAAGATAAAGCGCCGCTAACAGCAATCTTAGACCGCTATGCGTTTGCTTCTCATCTCTCTGCCCTGCTCTTAGCGCTGCAAAGATGCAGCCAAGCAAGACCGCTAGATACAAAATCGTCGCAGGGTTAAGAAACTGCGAAACAAACTCGCGAGTCTCTGCTGCATCGGTATGCACAAGCGCGTCGATCGCCACGACGTTGAAGCTTGAGTCGAAATTTACGATCAAAAATAAAGCCACACTCGCAATTAGCGCAATTAGCGCTAGTAACACGAACGAAACGAGCTTAAAAAATCGGCCGCCAAGCAGATAGCAGAGGTGAAAGATGAGTAAATTTGTGATGAGCACCGCAGAAAAGCCTTTAAATACATGCGAAAAATGATACCCATTGATCTGATAATGTATCTTAGCCCAGCACGCAAGCAAGCATAGCGCCGTGCTAAGCCAAAACACCCTCCATACGGGACGCTCGTACAATGCGGCAAAAAAGCCGCGGTCGATTTTCATAAGCAAGCGCGCCATGAGCCTACCCGCTTTCGTCCGCGCCATAAGCCCGCCTATATTTGCTAGCGCTACATAAAATTTTTCTCTCATTTTATATTTCCTGTCTTGTACGAAGGGACACGATGACGCGCACTCTGCGTAGTGCGACATGTTTTCGCTTTAAAATCAAGGCGCAATCTTAGCCGCTTAAAGCTTTGAGCTTGCTTACTTGCGCGCTTTTACATTTCAAATTTTACGGCTAAATTTTAAAGATACGGGGAGTTTGTAATTGGACGGCGGAATTTTGAGGCTAAATTTTAATTGAAAGCGGATCTAAGAGCGAAGCTACAAAACGAGGCTTTAAAAAACAGAAAATATGAGCTAAAATCTCGGCTTTTAGAATTTTGTGGCTAGACCGCAAACCGTCACAATAGGTTTTAAAATTTCTAGTGCGATAAGTTTCCTTCGGATAAAATTTATGCATGAAGCGGCTGAGGTAAAATTCCAAGACGCGAGCGATGCAAAATTATCGAAATCTAATCGCAGGCAAAATTTTGCACTGATAAAAGTGTAAAATTTTAACTAGGCTGCATTAGTTTTTACGCGAAATTCTATGCGACGCTTAGCACTTCGACCTTATCGTCGAAAACCGCCATGCAATGCTCGTAGTGGCTAGTACGAAGTCCGTCCTTGCTTCTCGTGCTCCACTTATCCTCGGCGATGACTGGCGTGCCGTCCTTTTGGCAGATCATCGGCTCGATGCAAAAGACCATGCCGTTTTTGATTTTGGGGCCCGATTTTGGATTGTTGCCCTCCAGATAGTTTGGGATCTCAGGCTCTTCGTGCGGGTGCTTGCCGATGCCGTGACCGCAGAAGCCGTATAGCGGCACAAAACCGCGCGCGCGGATAAATTTCTCGATCTCGAAGCTTAGCTCTTTGAAGTGCATCCCTACCCTGATCGTTTTGATGGCAAACTCCAGCGTATCCTTGCTGCATGCGATGAGATCTTCGTCGGCTTTTGAAATTTTACCGACGGGCAGAGTGCGTGCGCTGTCGCCGAAATATCCGTTTAGTTTCGAGCCCAGATCGACGCCTAAGATATCGCCCTCTTGCAGGATCGTTTCGTCTGGGATTCCATGGATGATGACCTCGTTTAGCGAGAGGCAGGCGGCGTTTGGAAAGCCGTATAACCCTTTAAAAGCGGGATACGCGCCCTTTGAAGTGATGAAATCGTCGATCTTTTTATCAACTTCGAGCAGGCTAAGACCCGGTTTTATAAATGAAGCCGCGTAATCAAGGGCTTGTGCGACGATCCTGCTCGCCGCACGCAGCCCTTCTAAGTCTTTTTTTGTTTTAAGCAAAATCGCCATTTTAAAGCCCGACCGCGCTTAGGGTCTGATACTTGTTCATATAGATCTGCGCTTCGATGCGTCTCATCGTATCAAGAGCGACGGAGACGACGATCAGCACGCTGGTGCCGCCGAAATAAAACGGCACGCCCATAAATTTAACGAGCAGCCACGGGATGACGGTTACTAGCCCGAGATAGATCGAGCCCCAGAATGTAAGGCGGCTAGCAACTTCGTTTAAAAAGCTCGCCGTTCCCTCGCCCGGACGAATGCCCGGGATAAATCCGCCCTGCTTCTTTAAATTTTCACTAATGTCCTTGGAATTAAAAGCAATTGACGCATAAAAATAAGCGAAAAATATAACCAACACAAAGGTCAAAAAGTTAAAGAAGTAATTGCTAGGGCTTAGGAAATCGTGGATCTTTTGGATGATTGGATTGGTGCTTGCCTGTAAAATTGTGGTCGGAAACATCAAAATCGCGCTTGCAAAAATAGGCGGAATAACGCCGCTTAAATTTAGCTTTATCGGTACGTAGTTCATAATACGCTTGTTTTGATTCGCCATCAGTACCTTGCGCGAAAACGATACCGGAATTCTACGTTCGCCTAGCTCCACATATAAAATTGCCCCGATAGTAGCCAGGATAATTAGCACGATCGCGATTAGCTTTAAAACGTTCATTTCGCCGGTATTTACTAAATTTACGGTACTTCCGATCGCTCTAGGGATGGCGCTTACGATACCTGCAAAGATAATAAGGCTGGTGCCGTTACCGACTCCGCGCTGCGTGATCTGCTCGCCGATCCACATCAAAAGCATGGTGCCTGCCAGCATCGAAATGCACGAGATAAAAACAAACTCGTTGGTATTTTCGGCCATTATCGCAGGCGCTCCGGTCTGTCCGTGAATGCCCTGCAAGCCGATGCTAACGCCGATGGATTGAACCATGGCGATTGCGATTGTAGCATATCGGATGATCTGCATATATTTCTGCATACCGTCGCGCTCTTTTTTGAGTTTGCCTAAATTTGGAAAGGTTGCGGCAAGCAGCTCCATAATGATCGAAGCGGTAATATAAGGCATAATGCCTAGCGAGATAACGCTGAATCGCTCCGCCGCGTTACCGCTAAACATATTAAACATTCCAAAAGCGTTGTTGCTATTGTTTTGAAAAAATTGCTTTATAACCTCAACGTCCACTCCCGGAACTGGCACGTAAGCTAGCAACCTATAGGCAAAAAGAAAGCCCAAAGTAATGAGAATTTTGTTGCGTAGCGATTTATTCATTATTTTTGTCCGCTAGACTTTACGTTCTCGTCTTTGATCTTGCTAGCGAGCGCTTTTGCGCCTACGCCGATCAGCTTGATCTTTTTAACGGAATTCGAAATTTTATGAACGGATTTGATGCTTTCAATCGTAATCTCGCTAAGATCTTTGATAGCTTCGATTTTATCGACATTGATCACGTAAGGCTTTTCAAATTTAGAAGTAAAACCCACCTTCGGAAGCCTTCGCTGAATCGGCTGCTGACCACCTTCGAAGCCTCTTTTTTCGTGAGAGCCGGTACGTGCGGTCTGACCCTTGCCGCCGCGACCTGCGGTTTTACCCAGACCGCTTCCTTGACCGCGACCCAAGCGCTTAGTAGCGTGAGTCGAGCCTGGTGCTTTTTTAAGATTTTCTAATCCCATCTTTTATCCTTGTTAGTGTTTTAACATACTAAGAGCTTTCATTGTAGCTCTTACGACATTTGAGGAGTTGTTCGAACCTAGCGATTTGGTGAGGATATCTTTAACACCCGCAAGCTCTAAAACCGGGCGCACGGAGCCGCCCGCGATAACACCGGTACCTTCGCTTGCCGGCTTAAGTAAAATTTTGCTCGCATTGTATTTAACTTCGATATCGTGAGTGATGGTAGAACCATTTAAATTTACCTTGATAATATTTTTAAACGCATCGTCTACCGCTTTTTTAATCGCGTCGGGAACCTCTTTAGACTTACCAAAGCCGAAGCCTACCAAGCCGTTTCTATTGCCTACTACGATAAGAGCCGTAAACCTAAACCTTCTACCGCCTTTAACGACCTTCGTAACCCTACCGATATTGACAATTACCTCTTCGAATTCTTCTCTATTATACTTTTCCACAATCATTCCTTTGGGTTATAGTTTGATGCCGTTTTGGCGTAGCGACTCGGCAAAGCTTGCGATTACGCCGTGATACAAATAGCCATTGCGATCGAAAATCGCTTCAGAAATGCCTTTATCTTTTAGCTTGGAGGCTAAATCTTTAGCTAAGCTAGCCGCACCCTCTTTGTTCGCCTTTAAATTTAAAACCTTACCGCTGCTGGCGCACAAAGTCGCGCTCGCCGCGTCGTCGATAGCCTGAGCGTAAACTGTCCTATTGGATTTAAAAATAGAAATTCTAGGGCAAGATGCGACGCCTGAAATTTTAGCGCGAATTCTTCTTTTTCTCTTGATTCGTAAAGAGATCTTTCTTTTTAATACGTTCTGTGTCATTTCTTAACCCTTATTTCTTAGCTGTTTTTCCGGCTTTGCGGATGATATGCTCTTCAAGATACTTGATGCCTTTGCCCTTATACGGCTCAGGCGGTCTGAATCCTCTGATCTCGGCTGCTACTTGACCTACTTGCTGCTTGTCGTCGCCTTTGATGGTTACGATGTTTTTATCTACGGAAATTTCGATTCCTTTTGGAGATTCAAAATTTATCGGATGCGAAAAGCCCAAATTTAGCTCAAGCACCTTGCCCTTCATCGCAGCTCTATAGCCGACGCCGTTGATTTCGAGCTGTTTTGAAAAGCCCTCGGTAAGACCAAGGACGATATTGTTGGCTAAAGCGCGGTATGTTCCCCAATACGCCCTGCTCTGTCTATCCTCACCCTTAGGTGAGAATTCTATCTTTCCGTCTTCGATTTTTACATCGACATGACCTTTTAAATCAAGCTCTTTTTCGTTATTAGATTTTTTAAATTTTAACGACGAGCCGTCGATTTTGACCTCAACTCCGCTCGGGATAGAGATCGGTTTTTTACCAATTCTTGACATAATTTTCCTTTTTATTTGTCTAGGGTATGTCTACTTTTACGAATGGATACCACAATGCCATAAAAAGTAGAAACTTCTTACCAGATCGTGCAAAGCACTTCGCCGCCGACGCCAGCTTTGTGCGCGTCGATACCGCTCATAACGCCCTTGCTTGTGCTAACAACGACGGTTCCGTAGCCGTTTTTGAAGCGCTTGATCTCGTCTTTGCCTTGATATACGCGGCGACCCGGAGTCGAAATTCTTTTAACTTCGTTTATCACGCTCCTGCCCTTTTCGTCGTATTTAAGCACTACGTTGATGATCTTTTTATTGTTTTCCTCTACTACGTTGTAGCTCTCGATATAGCCCTTCTCGGCTAAAATTTTAAGCATAGCCTCAACGACGTTTGAGTGAAAAAGCTTAGTCGTATCTAGCCTTCGCATCGCAGCATTTCTGATGCGAGTTAGTCCATCTGAAATAAGATCGTTAATCATCTCTTCTCCTTACCAGCTTGCTTTTTTTAGACCTGGGATCAAGCCCTCGTTTGCCATCTTGCGAAGGCAAACGCGACAAATTCCAAAATCCTTATAAACGGAGTGCGGACGACCGCAAATTTGACATCTGGTATATGCGCGAGTGCTAAATTTAGCGGGGCGTTTCGCCTTGGCTACCATTGATTTTTTTGCCATATCATTTTCCTTTTGCAAAAGGCATGCCGAATAGCTCTAGCAATTTAAATGCCTCTTTATCGTTATTTGTAGTCGTTACGACGGTTATATTCATACCGTGAGTTCTTAAAATTTGATCGTATTCGACCTCAGGGAACATCAGCTGCTCTTGCAAGCCGAAGTTGTAATTGCCGCGTCCGTCAAAGCCCGTTCTAGGTAGTCCTCGGAAATCCTTAACTCTAGGAAGCGCGATAGAGATCAGTTTGTCTAGGAAGGCAAACATCTGCTCTTTTCGTAACGTAACCATTATGCCCACCGGAAAACCTTCGCGAACTTTAAAGCCTGCGACCGATTTTTTTGCATTGACGATAAGCGCTTTTTGGCCTGCGATCAGTGATATAGTATCGGCCATATTTTGAAGCACTTTTTGATCTTTGCTCGATTCGCCCGTTCCTACGCTGATAACGATCTTTTCAAGCGCCGGGATAAGCATAGGATTTTTTATATCAAATTCTTTCTGCAAAGCAGCTCTGATGGAATTATCGTATTTATCTTTTAGTCTGCTCATAATCAACCCTCTACCAACGCAACGTTTGAAATATCCATCGGCATCTCTTTGCTCGTAAAGCCGCCTTGTGGATTTTGCTCGGTTGGTTTGATAGCCTTTTTAGCCATTTTACAACCCTCGACGATAACTTGAGCTTTTTTAGGAAACACGGCTTTGACTGTGCCTGTTTTGCCCTTATCGTCACCTGCGATGATCTTTACTTGATCGCCCTTTTTAATCTTAAATTTTACTGCCATTATAAAACCTCCGGAGCCAGCGAAACGATCTTCATAAAACCGCCGTATCTGACCTCTCTACCGATAGGACCGAAAATACGAGTACCGATCGGCTCTTTTTTTGAATCCAAAATAACGGCTGCGTTCTCATCAAATCTAATTAGTGAGCCGTTGCCTCTGTGCAACTCTTTAGTCGTACGAACGACTACGGCTTTTACTACTTGACCGCGCTTAATTTTGCCGTTAGGGAGCGCTTTTTTTACAGAGCAAACGATGATATCGCCGATTGTGGCATATCTTCTTTTGCTGCCGCCCAAAACTTTAATACACATAAGTTCTTTTGCGCCGCTATTATCGGCTACCGCAAGTCTGGTAAAACTCTGTATCATTATTCAACTCCTGTTTTCAAAACCGCTTTTAAGCGAAACGATTTTCTAGCGCTTAGCGGTCTGCACTCGATCGCAGATATGGTGTCGCCGATCTTTACGACGTTGTTTTCATCGTGGATCAGATATTTTTTAAATCTTTTTACGATCTTTCTATATCTAGGGTGCATAACCCTTCGCTCTACCAAAACGGTAGCTGTTTTATCGCCCGCCTTCTTTACGACTACGCCTTGAATTTCTCTTTTAAATGCCATAACCTATCCTTATTTCGCTTTAATAGCGGTGTTGATTCTAGCGATATCTTTTTTGATAGCGCGAATCTCGTTAGGATTGCTTAGCTGCATAGTTTTTAGCTTTTGTCTAGCCGTAAATAAAAGCAACTTACTTTGTTTCAACATAGAATTTAGCTCAGCCAAATCTTTATCTTTCAAATCAGTATATTTCATTTTCGCTTTCCCTACTTACGATTTTCGTTTTAAAAGGTAGTTTATGAATCGAAAGCATAAGCGCCTCTTTAGCAACCTCTTCGCTAACGCCGGTCATCTCGAAAATGATCCTGCCCGGTTTTATATTCATTACCCACTCTTCTACGCCGCTCTTACCTTTACCCATACGAGTTTGTAGAGGCTTTTTAGTAAGCGGTTTGTCTGGGAATACCTTAATCCAAATTTTAGCTTGACGATTTACGAAGCGCGTCATCGCGACACGAGCCGCTTCGATCTGGCGAGAATTTACCCTACCCGCCTCTACCGCTTTGATACCGAAATCGCCAAACGTCAAGGAATTTCCTCTCGTTGCGTAGCCGCGATTGCGACCTTTCATCATCTTGCGGTATTTTGTTCTTTTTGGCATCAACATAACTATTTACCTCTTCTTGGTCTGCGTGTTTTTTTAGGCGCATCGTCGGTTTTTTCAGCCTGGATGCCTTTTTGTAAAATTTCACCCTTAAAGATCCAAACCTTAATGCCGATATTACCGTAGGTCGTATGCGCTTCGGCAAAGCCGTAATCGATCCTAGCCCTTAGAGTATGAAGCGGAACGCGTCCCTCCAAATACCATTCGGTTCTAGCCATCTCCGCGCCGCCCAAGCGACCTGCGACGCAAATTTTAATTCCCTTTGCGCCTGCTTTTTGAGCGCCTTGGATGACCTTTTTCATAGCACGGCGGAATGCAACGCGACGCTCTAGCTGCATAGCTACGTTTTCCGCAGCCAAAAGTGCGTTCGAGCCTACTTTGCGCTCCTCTTTGATGTTGATGGCTATGTCTTTATTGACTAGCTTAACGACTTCGCTTCTTAAATTTTCAACCTCGCCGCCTTTTTTGCCGATGATGATGCCCGGTCTTGCGGCTACGATCGTTACGCGAATTTTCTTAGCCGTTCTTTCGATAAGAATTTGGCTAATTCCCGCATAATAAAGCTTAGCTTTTAAAAATTTGCGGATCTTGTAATCCTCGCCGATACTCTCGGAAAGCGTCGCTTTAGAAGGAAACCATCTAGACTCCCAATTTCGATTAATTCCTAATCTTAAACCGATCGGATTTACTTTCTGTCCCATTTACGCTTCCTTCTTACTTGGTTTTGCTACTTCGACGATAATGTGCGAAGTAGGCTTGCGGATACGGCTAGCCGTACCTCTGGCGCGCGGACGAAATCTCTTAAGCACCGGACCTGCATCCACTCGGCAGCTGGTAACTACAACCTCTTCAGGCTCAAAGCCGCCGTTTGCGACCGCGCTTGAAATCGCTGTAGCGATATATTTCGCGCCGCGATTAGGCGTAAATTCCAAAGTAGCAAGGGCAAATTCCGCATTCATGCCTTGAATTTGCTTCGCGATAAGTCTTGCTTTTGTCGGCGAAAGGCGAACAAATTTAATAGTTGATTTACTCATATTCTATCCTTACTTGCCGATCTTTTTCTGCACGGAGCCTTTGTGGCCCTTGAAAGTGCGTGTAGGAGCGAACTCGCCTAATTTATAACCGATATGATGCTCGGTGACGTAAACCGGGATAAAATTCTTTCCGTTATGAACGTTAAACGTAAGTCCGATCATCTCAGGCACGATCGTGCTTCGTCTCGACCAAGTCTTGATCGGTTTGTTATCGCCGGCTTTCTTTGCCGCAACGACTTTTTTCATTACGTGATCATCTACGAAAGGACCTTTTTTTAGCGATCTAGCCATTTTTATTTTCCTTTCCTTCTTGAAATTATAAGCTTATCGCTCGCTTTTTTATGGCGAGTTTTATAGCCCTTCGTCGGCTTGCCCCACGGAGTTACCGGATGGCGACCAGAGTTTTTCTTACCCTCGCCACCGCCGTGCGGGTGATCGACCGGGTTCATCGCAGAACCTCTGGTTTGAGGACGGATACCTCTGTGGCGGTTGCGTCCGGCTTTACCAATGACGACGTTTGCCCACTCTTCGTTACCCACTACGCCGATACTGGCCATACACTCTGCAAGTACTCTTCTCATCTCGCCGCTAGGCAGACGTAAAATGACGTATTTTTCCTCTTTACCCATAAGCTGAGCATAGCCTCCTGCGCTACGTGCCATTTGAGCACCTTTGCCTGGCTTTAACTCGATATTATGCAGGATAGTTCCCACAGGGATATTTTTCATCTTCATCGCGTTGCCTGGTTTAATATCTAATCCGCCCTCGGCAGCGGCTACTACGTCGCCCACATTAAGATCGTTAGGCTTGATAATGTAGCGCTTCTCGCCGTCTGCGTATGAGATCAATGCGATACGGCAGTTGCGATTCGGATCGTATTCGATCGCCTCGACCTTGCCAGCAACGCCGAATTTATTTCGCTTAAAATCGATAATTCTATAAAGTTTAGCAGCTCCTGCTTGTTTATGGCGACTAGTAATGCGGCCGTTATTGTTCCTTCCGGCTGCGGCAGGAATTTTAACGAGCAAGCCTCTAACGCTAGCTTTTGCAGTGATATCCTCACTGCTAAGCCCGGTCATAAATCTTCTACTTGGAGTATACGGTTTATAAGTTTTAATCGCCATTTTACGCCTCCACGCTTTCTAGGCTTGCGCCCTCAGGTAGTTTGACGTAGAATTTCTTCATATCATTTCTAGCGCCAGTTCTGCCTTTAAATCTTTTTACTTTGCCGTCCTGTCTTAAAGAATTTATCTTTAGCGGAGTAATCCCGAAATAGTTTTTTAAAACGCTCTTTAGTCCGTTTTTCGTAACCGACGGGCTAGTTTGGATAACGACCACGCCGTTTTCTTGAAGACCGAGAGACTTTTCCGTATAAAGGATCGTTTTGATATCTGTTATATCTGCCATTTTAGTCCTCTTTCACTATTGATTCAAATGCCGCTTTTTCGAATACGACCGAGCCGTAAACTGCGATTAGGTAAGCATTGACCTCGCTTACATCGATGACATAGCAATTCTTAAGATTTCTATAGGCCAAAAGAGTTTGCGCGTCTAGCTCGTTTTTAACGATTAGCGCATCTCTAACGCCTAGTTTCTTAATAAAATTTGCCGCATCTTTGGTTTTACCGCTTTTTAGCTCCAAATCGTCGAAGATAAAAATTTTACCCTCGTTTGCTTTCTCATTGATAGCAAATTCCAGCGCAAGACGTTTTTGCTTTTTATTGACCTTCTGCTCATAATTTCGCTCGTTAGTCGGACCGAATGCGACCGCGCCGCCTACCCAGACATTGGTTCTCGTTGAGCCCGCACGTGCGCCGCCGCGACCCTTTTGTCGCCACGGTTTTTTACCGCCGCCGCTAACCTCGGCGCGAGTTTTAGCGTTAGCCGTATTTGCGCGAAGCGAAGCAAGGTAAGATTTGACGTATAAATATAGATTGTGCGAATTGACTTCCGAAAATTTCACAGGAATTTCAATTTCGCTTGCTTTTTCCAGTTTTTCGTTAAGCACGCTTACTTTACTCATTTTACTATCCTTATTCTGCCCATTGCGCCGTTAAATCCAGGAACCGAGCCTTTAAGCACTAAAATTTTATTCTCGGAGTCAAAGCTTATGACTTCGTTTTTGGCAGTGATCGTTTCGTTTCCAGTGTGTCCCGCCATCCTCATACCAGGCTGAACGCGACCGGGCCACTCGCAGTTACCGATCGAACCAGGTCTTCGGTGAAAGCGGCTACCATGCGCTGCAGGACCGCCTGCAAAGCCATGGCGCTTAATGACGCCTTGATAGCCTTTACCCTTGGATTTAAAGCTTACTTTGACGATCTTGGCTTCGCTCAAAACATCTAAATTTTGATCGCCAAGCTCGGCATTTTCTAAGCTTAGAGTCGCAAATTTATTAAATTCCTTGCTTAGGCTATATTTCTTTTGAATGCCGGCGATAGCTTTATTATACGCTTTGCCCTCTGCGTAAGCTACGATAGCCTTTTTCTCATCGCAAACTTCGCAAATTTTGGTATTGATAAGTCGCAAAAGCGTCACGGGCGTGCTGCTCGTGTCGATCGTCCTACTCATACCTATTTTTTCTACAATATATTCCATTGTTTTACCCCTTATTTGCCCATCGCATGAACTTCGACGTTGACTTCCGGAGCCAAATCAAGCTTAGTTAGCGAATCAACCGTATCTGGTGTAGCCGCTACGATGTCTAGCATACGAGCGTGAATTTTCATCTCAAACTGCTCTCTGGAGTCTTTATTTACGTGCGGAGATCTTAAAACGGTGTAGCGTTTAATCTTCGTAGGCATCGGCACGGGACCTCTGACGTCCGCACCTGTTCTTTTTACGGCTTCAACGATAGCCGAAACTGTGCGATCTAAAACTCGATGGTCATAAGCCTTGAGTTTTAACCTAATTTTTTGCATCACTTTTCCTTAATAAAGAACTTGTCGCAACGCGCGACCCTTTGTTTAAAACAAAAGATGCATATTATATAAAAGCGCTCCGGCTTTGTCAAGAAAATAGCCAAATTTTATGGAAATATTTCCTTTTAATAAGGAAAAATATATAGAATTTCGAAAATTTTTAGAGTGCTGGAAATTTTCAATACAAAAATTTTTAGATAAATTTAAAATAGATATAAAAATTTCATAGGATTTTTCAGATTTATTTCCTTTTAATAAGGAAAATTTTAAAATATTCACTATGAATGATCTGAAATTTTTTTACGAAAACCCGCCGGAATTTATGGGCTTTATTCCGCGCAAAAGAGATATCGGCTCGCCCAAAACTATAATATACGGAGTGCTAAATTCCGGCAAAAGCGCCGTGCTGAAAAATGAAATTTCAGAGCTTAAAAAAGATGAAATTTTGTATCTAAATTTAGCCGATCTACGCCTTGAGGGGGTGGTAGCGAGTAATGTAATTTTTGCGGCTAGAAATAGCGCAGGCGACACAAAGATTAGCGAAGCGAACGAGCATGAAATAGACGGAGAAACTGCGCTAGGTGCGGATATTTCGGCTATAGATAAATTTTACCGCGCCACCTTAAAAAATACAGATACAAAAAACGCAAGCGCAGGCAGCTCAAACAATGCAAAAAATGCGGAGTTCTACAGCACAAAAAACAGGAGCGAAAATTTCTTCCGCAAGATCAAAGAATTTTTAGTCGCCAACGAGCAAATTTCATCGCTTTTTTTGGATAATTTTAGTAGCGCCGATTTTGAAATTTCATCGCTTCGAAGTTTCGCCGAGGGGCTAAATTTAAAGCGTTTTATCATCTCTACTCGCGATAGAGAGTTGATCCTGCCGGGCTTTGAGCGGCTTGAGCTTTTGCCGCTTTCGTTTGAAGAATTTATCGCCTTCGATAAGCGCCACAACGAGATAAACTCGATGATTTCGGCGTTTTTAGCCCAAGGCGGCGGCGCAAAAAATCCCTTCATAGCGCCTGCCGAAATTTTAGAATTCGAGCAGAGACTGCTTACGGCAAACTTTAGCCGCACGGAAATTTTAATCCTCAAAGAGTGCCTAAGCTTCGTTCACGCCGCATTTAGCGCAAATAAAATTTACACCGCGCTAAAGCCGCGCATTAAGATCTCTAAAGACGCCGTATACGGCACTATCGCCAAGCTTGAACGGGAAAATTTCATCAGATTTTTAAGCAAAGCGGGCGAGCCCGCGCGCGCAAAAAAATTATATTTTTCGCATTTTAATATGCGCGAAATTTTAACAAGCAAAAAGGACTTCTCGAAAAAATTTGCCAACGTCCTTTTCTGCGAGCTTTTGGGGCTAAATACGCCGATTTTTTACACAAAAGAGCTGGATTTTTACCTGCCTGCTCTAAAGATGGGGGTTCTCGTCATTCCTTTCAGCGACGCAGACATCATCTTTTTAAAATTCCGCAAAATCTTAAGCGCGCTCAAGAGACTCGGCATCACGAGCTTAAAAGTCGTTTCTATGGCAAACTCCGGCAGGCTCGAGATTAAGGGCATCCGCTGCGATGTAGTGCCGTTTCATGAATTCGCGCTTAGCTTCTGATTTATTGACATCTCATATCATAAAAATACAAATTTTATGATATAATTTTGGCAAACCCATATCAATTACGCAAGGGAAAGCCGATGATCAAATTAAAAGATAAACTCATTTATGAAACGCTAAAACTGGTCGAATCGCAAGGCGAAGATGGGCTTTTGTGTCGCAATAAGCAAAGCGATGCAGAGTTTATGAGACCCGTGAACGAATTTGCAGCTGCGAGTGGGCGCAACTATACCTCGATCAAATCGACTCTTGACATAATTCATAAAAACTGGGGCTATCTGCAGCGCGAAAGTATCAAAGACACGGGGCTTGATGCGGGCAAGGCGTCGAAGATTTTCATCTACCGCCTATGCGAGGCAGGGCGAAGCTTTATCGAAAAATACGAAAAAGCTCTCGTCCAAAACGCCGACAAATAGCCCAAAATTAAAAATTTTAAGCGCCGATTAGATAGAATTCTTTAATTTCACGTGGCGCTACAGAATTTCGTTTTTATGCGACTCGCCTTAAAAAAGGAGATGAAAATGCTGGATTTTATAGTAAAAATGTTCGCATGGAAAGCCGAGTGGGAGGTAAAAAAGGAATATGACAAAGAATTTGGCGACCTATCCTCCATGCGCTCAATCCTGCGCTTTATAATACTTCTTATCATATTTAGCATTTTGATTAAATTTCAATTAAGCGTATGAAAGATACATTTTTAGACATTGCGCTCGTTTTATTCGGCATCGCTATGCTCGTCACAATGCGACAAAAATCTTTATTAAAATTTATAATTTTCGTCGTGATTTTAGCGCTCGCCAGAGAGTTAATCATCAGGCTTTATGCCTAGCTTCGGCGAAACCGACGCGGATGGAATTTAAAAATTTAAACGACAAAATGACGGCGCGGCGGAATTCGGCTGGTGCAATTTAAATTTTGCCGTAACTGCACTATGCTTTTATCGTCGTTAGCGAATTCTACCGTGCTTCAAGAATTGCCGCATCTACAAATCCAGCCTTTATCATCAATGACAGATTTTACCAGCGGCGAGGATTTGCGCTTGGATACCGCGTTTTCTGCTATTAGTGGCGGATTTCGCTCGTGCTAACACGACGGATTTTTGCGGTGGCAGTAAAAATTATAAACCGAATGAGCAGGCTAGAGCGTAAATTTTATAACGCTATAACGCTTAAATTCCACAGAAGCCTAAATTAGCGCAATACAAGTGCAGAATTCAATCAAAAAATTTCAAACTTAGTAGTAAAATTCCGTGCACTAAAATTTTAAAATTTTATTTCATAAAATTCCGAAATTTAGGAATTAAATTTTGCAGTGAGACGCCCAATTTTACCTCAAAATTAAAATTCTCACCCAAACCATGCCCTGTAAATTTTAAAATTTCATCATCATAAAATTTTAAAATTCCAATGCTGTATTGCAAATATATTATTTTATCAAACGTAGCGAAAAGCGAAATCTTACATAAATTACATTCGAAAATTTTACGAATTCTCGCGCAAACCGGCTCGAAATTTCGCCCTGTCTATTCCACGTATCCGATAAATTCGCCATCGAAAGTATGCCTAACATCGCCGCGAAAGTAAATTTTACCTCCATCTCCTAAGCGCAAATTTAGCGTTTCGCCGCTTGCAGGTATCACGCGGATGTCGGGAGCTAGCCCCATATTTTCGACGCCTGCAATGAAGCATGCCGCCATCCCCGTACCGCATGCGAGAGTTTCAGCTTCTACGCCACGCTCAAAGGTGCGCACCTTTAAAATTTTGCTTGCGAGGCGACTTTGAACTAACGCATAATTAACGTTAGCGTTATACTTTTCGCGCAGATCACGGGCTAGCGCGGCGTCGAACTCATTTAAATCGCTAACAAAAGTTACTAAGTGTGGCACTCCTGTGTTATAAAAATACCACGTTAGCCCTGCTTCTTCAAAGCTTTCGCCTAGGCGTTTAGGACGAGTTAACATTACCTCTACGTTAGCTACTAACGCGTGAGCGTTAGGGCGAAGATTGAAAATCTCGCCGAAGCTTACATTGCGTAGCTCGCCTCGCATGCTCTCGCTCAAATTTCCGCCGAAAATACCGAAAATTTCGCCGCTAATTACGCCTGCGCCGCTTAGGAATTTCATACTCTGCGCGGCCAAAAAATTCTCATACGCATACATGCATACCGCTCGCGAGCCGTTGCCGCACATATCGGCGGTGCTGCCGTCGCTATTGTAAAATTCCCACTCGAAATTTATCCCCTCGATACCGTTAAATTTCGGCAGTACGACGATGAGCCCGTCAGCACCTACTCCATCGCGCCTGTCGCATAGCTCTCGCGCTAGCTTGGATCTATCCGCCTTAACTGAATCCGTAAATATTACAAAATCATTTCCGCTCGCATTATATTTTGAAATTTTCATCATCTACCTCGCAAATTTTTAAAATTACTAACGCTCACTAACGCTTTATTAAAATTTTACTTCTATCTAAATTTAAGCGCATCGCTTATTTTAGACCCTTTTGAGACATATTTTACTAACTCGCCCCCATTAGTTAGCTGGTTTATCGTAAGCCTTTCGCGCTTGATGTTAGAGCCTACCTCATAGCCTTTAAATGCTCGCAAGCATCAAATCTTCCGAGCTTGCAGACCTTTTCATAAAGCTCTCGAGCCTTCTTTTTATCTTTCGCTACACCCCAGCCCTTTTCGTATTGATACGCCAAATTTGAGCAGGCTAGCGGCTCATCGCTTTTCTCGCACGCTTCGCTAAAATACCTCGCAGCAAGCGCATGATCCTTTTGCCCGCCGTCGCCTTTGAAATACGTAACGCCCAAATTTACGCACGAATCCGCGTGTCCTTGCTCGCAAGCCCTCGTAAAAAATATCCTAGCCCTATCCGCATCCTTTTTCACGCCTTCGCCAAGAACGTAGCTAAGCCCTAGGTTATGGCACGCCTCTACCTGCCCCATCTTGCAAGCCTTGATCAAAAGCTCGATCGCCTTTTTCACGTCGGGATAGACGCCGAGCCCCTTTTTATAGTTGTATGCAAGGCTCGCACACCCCTCGCTGCTATTTTTCTTGCAAGCATCGCTAAAAAGCTCATTCGCCCTCTTGCGATCCTGCGCCACCCCCTGCCCGTCGTTGTAGAGCAGTCCCAAATAGACGCAGCCCTTCTGCTCGCCGAGCTTACACGCCCTGTCGTAATAGCGCGCGGCCTGCCTGAAGCTTCTATTTGAGTCGTATGCATAGCCCAAATTTGCGCAATCCAGCGCGTTTTCCTCGCCGCCTGCGTCGCAGTTGCGCTGTAGCTCATTTATCACGCGGTTTAGTTTTTTACAATCCATCTCGCTCCCCGCGGCGCAACCCTTCCTTAGATCGTCGATCTCCGCCGCAGCGCCCGTCGCAAACAGCGCGGAGAGCAAAACCGCTCGCGCCGCAAATTTTAACCGCTCTTTAAGCGGTGCGCTTTTAAAATTTTGAAATTTAGCGCCGCTTTGGGCACAGCTACCGATCCTCATCATCTCTCCTTTATTTTTAATTCGTCTTAATTCGCGCAGAAATTTTACGAGCTCTAGCGCAAAGGGCTAAATTTTATCTTTTAGCTCTTTTAAAAATCTCTCCACCGCGGCCTTAAGCGCGGCAAGATCGCCTCCGTTATCTATCACAAAGTCCGCCATAGCGCGCTTTTGCTCTATGTCTGTTTGCAGCTCGACGCGGTGCTTTGCGGCAGCGTGATCCAGCCCGTTTCGCTTCATTACGCGCGAAATCAGCGTATCTTTAGGCGCATAAACGACCGCCACTTTATCGAAAAACTCGTACCTCTTGCCCTCAAAAAACAGCGGAATATCGACGAAATAAATCTTTCCTTTCGCCTCCAAAGCCTGCGCCTGCGATAAAATTTCAGCCGTTATCTTTGGATGCAGCAGTGCTTCAAGCTTTGCTAACTCTGCCGGGCTTTTAAACACCAGCTCGCCTAGCTTTTTGCGATCCACTGAAGCGCGGGAGTTGGTCAAATTTTCCTCATCTCTGCTATCGTCAAATTCCACATGCGAACTCAAATTTTCAGCCTGCGCGTCTTTTTGCACGACGTATTGCGAGCCGAAAATTTCAGCTACCTGCTCGGCGCAGCGATCTAAAACGTCATGCGAAATCTTATCGGCATCGATGATCTCAAATCCGCGATCACGAAGCAGCTCGCAAACCGCACTCTTGCCGCTACCAATACTGCCTGTGATGACGACTGCGTGTTTAAATTTCAAGGTGAGCCTTTATAGCGTTTTTATTCGATTTTAGCTAAAATCTGCGAAATTATACCATCTTGGAGGATAAAATTTGATAAGCTACAAAGACGC